>CALUMB010000043.1 GCA_944321645.1 uncultured Prevotella sp. | reverse complement strand
TATCCGTAGCGCCTGTTTATCGAAACTGCGGACACATAAATAATGGTCTGTATGATTTTAGCGGACAGTAATATTTCGCAACCTAAAACGGCCTGTTTCGCACGCCGTTTTGGGGCGTTTTGGAGCCGGTTTTTGCCATTCCGACATTGCAATTTGGCTGAAACCGACTTGGCCTTTGGCGTAACGCGCTGAATGATAGCCACTTAGCTGCAAGCCCCGTTTTGCACGTATTTCTGGCCCGGAGCAGTTTTGCGCGTGGCGGCGCGATTCTCGGCATCGTGAAATCGCCCTGCGTGGCCCGTCAGTCTGTTTGCGGCGTGGCTTCGGCAGAGGCGCTTTCGGGGTGGAAGTGGGCGTGTACGATGGCCGCCTTGGCCTTGCCCACGGCTGCGGCGAGCGTGGCGAGGTCGGCCTCGCGCACGTGCTTTACGCTCCTCAGCGCCTTCAGCAGGGCGTCGCGCGTCTTTGGGCCGATGCCGGGTATGTCGTCAAGCTCCGAGTGCAGCGCGTGCTTGGAGCGCTTGTCGCGGTGGAAGGTGATGGCAAAGCGGTGCACCTCGTCCTGTATGTGCGTGAGCAGGCGGAACAGCTCGCTGTCGGCCTTCATCCCGACCACCACCGGCGGGAAGCCGTAGAGCAGCTCGTTGGTGCGGTGGCGGTCGTCCTTGGCCAGTCCGGCTATGGGTATCGAGAGGCCAAGCTCGTCTTCCACCACCTCGCGCACCACCTCCATCTGGCCCCGCCCGCCGTCGGTGATGATGAGGTCGGGCAGGGGCTGCTGCTCTTCGGTGAGCCTGGTGTACCGCCGCCTCACCACCTCCTTCATCGAGGCGTAGTCGTCGGGGCCAGCCACGGTCTTTATGTTGTATTTCCGATAGTCCTTCTTGCTCGGCTTCATCTGCTTGAACACCACGCAGGCGGCCACGGCGTCGGTGCCGGAGATGTTGGAGTTGTCGAAGCACTCTATCTGGTATGGCATCTTCGGGAGCTTCAGCGCGGCCTGTATTTCCTTCATAAGCCTCACCGATTTCTGTTCGGGATTGAGCTTTTCGGCCTGCTTGAGGCGGTCGAAGCGGTACTGCCGGCAGTTCATGAGCGAGAGGTCGAGCAGCGTCTTCTTGTCGCCCCGCTGCGGCACGGTGATGGCCACGCCGTCGAGGTTAAGCCCGGGGTCGAAGGGCAGGATTATCTCCCGCGAGGTGCTCTTGAAGCGCTCGCGCATCTCCACTATGCCGAGCGAGAGCAGCTCTTCGTCGCTCTCGTTGAGCTTTTTCTTGTACTCGAACGTGAACGACTGGTTGATGCTGCCCCCGGTCACGTGGATGTAGTTAACGAAGGCCGTCTTTTCGTCGCTCGTTATGGCCAGCACGTCAACGTTGTCGATGGTGTGGCTCACCACCTCGCTCTTCGCCACGAAGCCCGCTATGAGCATATAGCGCCGCTTTACCTCCTCGGCCTCCTCGAAGCGGAGCTCTTCGGCCAGGGCCTCCATCTGCTCGCGCAAGGCCCGCAGCACGCCGCGCGTGTTGCCCTTCAGTATCTCGCGGGCCTGCGCTATGTTCTTATGGTAGTCTTCATACGACTGCTTGCCCACGCAGGGCGCACCGCAGTTCTTTATGTGGTACTCTAAGCAGACGCTGTATTTCTTGTGCTCTATGCCGTCCTTCGTTATCGGGAAGCGGCACGAGCGCGGTCGGTAGAGCTTCTTTATAAGCTCGAGCACGGCATACATCGAGCCGAGATGGGAGTACGGGCCGTAGTAGCTGCCCCACTTCTTGTTTATGGTGCGGGTCTTGAACACTCGCGGAAACATCTCGTTGGTCACGCAGATGGAGGGGTAGGTCTTGCCGTCCTTCAGCAAGACGTTGTAGCGCGGGTTGTACTTCTTTATGAGACTGTTTTCCAAGAGCAGCGCGTCCTCCTCGGTGTTCACCACGGTGTAGGATATGTCGTGGATCTTGCTCACCAGCACTTTGGTCTTAAAGCGGTCTACCTCCGTGTGGAAGTATGACGACACGCGGCTCTTAAGGTTTTTGGCCTTGCCCACATATATAATCGTTCCGTGCTCGTCGTAGTACTGGTAGCTGCCGGGCTTCTCCGGCAGGCTGCCCACGATGCCCTTCAGGTAGGCCAGTCTCTTCTCGTTTTCTTCTTTAGTCATGCTTTCGTAAGTGCTTTGTCTTTAGTGTGTTAAGCCTTGGTTGTTTCACGTGGAACGGCAGGCCGCCTCTCGTTCGTAGCCCTGTGGCTGCGTCTTGCGCTCGGTGCGTGGCGGCCGCAGGCTTGGCGGTGTGGCTTGGCTTGCGCCGCGTGGCTTTGCCTCCGGCCTGGCTTGCCGGCGCGGCGTGGCCGCCCTTTGCGCGGGCGGTGGGCGCAGGCTTTGCCGTGCGGGGCTTGTGCCGCGTTGCGTTGTGCGCCCAAGCTGTGCCGTGGGCAAGCCGCAGGCCGACTCGCGTGTGCCTTCCGGCGCGGGCTGTGGGGCGCGGCTGGCTGTGCGGCGGGCGTGGCTTTGTGGCGCGGCCTGGAAATGCGGGCGGTTTGCCTGCGTGGGTGTGGCGGCCTTCTGCGATGGGCATTGTGCGGCCAAGCCTGTGTGGCTGTCAACCAAAGCCGCCGGGCGAACGCACCATGGTGCTTTCTCCCGGCGGTTGGCCAAGTCTCCTGTCGGCGGCGGTCAGACCCTTATTAGCGTGCTGATTTCAGTTCCTTGCGGGAACACGTCGCGCCCGTTGATGCCGCGATCGTTTATCTCGATGATGAAGTTAACGTAGATTTTCTTCGGGCAGAACTTGCTCACGAGGTTGTATGCGGCGTGCATCGTGCCGCCGGTTGCCAGCAGGTCGTCGTGCAGCAGCACCACGTCGTCGGGGGATATGGCGTCTTTGTGTATCTCGATGGTGTCGGTGCCGTACTCCTTCTCGTAGGTCTCCTGTATCGTTTCGCCCGGCAGCTTGCCCGGCTTGCGGCAGAGCACCACCCCGGCGTTGAGCCTGATGGCCAGCGCCGAGGCGAGCACGAAGCCGCGGCTCTCTATTCCCACGATTTTGGTTATGCCGCAGTCCTTGTAGATGTCGTAGAGTTCGTCCACCATTATGTGCAGGCACTCGGGGTTTCTGAACAGTGTCGTAACGTCTCTAAAGTTGATTCCCTTCTTGGGAAAGTCCTGAATGCTCCTCAGGTTTGCCAATAGCGTTTTGTTGTTCATAATCAATCTGTTACGTATGTTTGCTTTACTTAAATGTTTCACGTGGAACTTGGCTCGGCGGCCCGTGTGTGGGCATCCTGCGCTGGGTGCTGCGGCTGGGTTGTGGTCAGCGCCCCAAGAGCACTAACATCACGTTTATGTCGCTCGGCGAAACGCCAGGTATGCGGCTTGCCTGTGCCAGCGTGGCGGGGTCTATGGCCGCGAGCTTCTGGCGGGCTTCGGTGGAGAGCTGCTGCAGCTCGGCGTAGTTGAAGCGGCCTTTTATCTTTATGTCTTCGAGGCGGTGCATCTTCTCTGCCACCATCTGCTCGCGCTCAATGTAGCCTTTGTATTTTATGCGTATTTCGGCGGCTTCGGCTATCTCCTCGTTGCGGTTTGGCGCGGCGTTTATTTTCTCCTTGAGCGCGGGCAGGGCTTCGGCGAGCAGCGCGAGGCTTAGCTGCGGGCGGCCAACGAGGTCGATAAGTTTGCAGCCTTCGCGGAGTGGGGTGGTGGAGTGGTTCTCCAAGAACGGGTTGATTTCCGCTGGCTTCACGTGCGTAGCCTTGCAGAAATCAATGATTCCTTCGACTACCTCTTTCTTCTCCATCCACCAGTCGTAGCGTGTGCGGTCGGCCAGCCCTATGGCGTAGGCTCGCTCGGTGAGCCGCGCGTCGGCGTCGTCTTGCCGCAGCAGTATGCGGTATTCCGCCCTCGAGGTGAACATACGGTAAGGCTCGTCCACGCCTTTTGTGACGAGGTCGTCGATGAGGACGCCGATGTAGCTCTCGTCGCGGCGCATCTCGAACGGCTCGCCGCCGCCGCACAGCAGCGCGGCGTTGGCTCCCGCCACGAGGCCCTGCCCGGCGGCTTCCTCGTAGCCCGTGGTGCCGTTCACCTGCCCGGCGAGGAACAATCCGCCGATAACCTTCGATTCCAACGTGTGCTTGAGCTGCGTCGGGTCGAAGAAGTCGTACTCTATGGCGTAGCCCGGGCGGTAGACCTTGGCGTCGCGCAGGGCCGGGATGTGGCGCAGGGCGTTTATCTGTACGTCCATCGGGAGCGACGACGAGAAGCCGTTGAGGTACATCTCGTTGGTGTCGGTGCCTTCCGGCTCGAGGAAGAGCGGGTGCTGCCCCTTGTCGGGGAAAGTCACGATTTTTGTCTCTATCGACGGGCAGTAGCGCGGGCCTATGCTCTTAATCTGGCCGTTGTATAGCGGCGAGTCGGCCAGCCCGGTGCGCAACGCCTCGTGTACGGCGGGGTTGGTGTAGCACGTCCAGCATGGCAGTTGCGGCAGCGGGCGGGCTGTGTCCATGAAGCTGAAGCGGTGGAAGTCGGCCTCGCCCTCCTGCGCTTCCATCTCGTCGAAGTGTACCGAGCGGCGGTCTATGCGCACCGGCGTGCCGGTCTTCATCCTCCCGGCGCGTATGCCGTGCCGCGTGATGCTCTCGGTAAGCCCGTGCGATGCCGGCTCGGCAATGCGGCCTCCCTCCACCTTGCGGCGGCCTATGTGCATCAGCCCGCCGAGGAACGTGCCTGCCGTTATCACCACGCAGCCCGCCCTTAGCTCCGCTCCCCACACTGTGCGCACGCCGCAGGCCCGCCCGCCCTCGACGATAAGCTCCGTGGCCATGTCCTGCCAGATGTCGAGGCCCGGCGTTCGGTCGAGTTCGGTGCGCCATTGCCAGATGAACTTCCCCCTGTCGCACTGCGCCCTGGGGCTCCACACGGCGGGTCCCTTGCTGCGGTTGAGCATCCGGAACTGTATGGCCGTGGCGTCGGTCACGATGGCCGTGCGCCCGCCGAGAGCGTCGATTTCCCTCACTATCTGCCCTTTGGCAATGCCGCCGATGGCCGGGTTGCAGCTCATCTGGGCGATTTTGTTCATGTCCATGGTCACTAAGCAGGTCTTTGCGCCGAGGCGCGCCGACGCTGCTGCGGCCTCGCAACCAGCGTGGCCGCCACCAATGACGAGTACATCGTAGTTAAGAATCATCCTTAAAGTGCTAAAAAACAATATGCCGCAGCTTGCCCCACGCCAGCCTTGCGCCGCGCACGGCAGGCTGCGGGCGCGTCTTCGGGCCGCTCGCCGGCGCAAGGCGCGGCTGTGGGCGGTGTGCCGGCGGGGCGCGGGCCTATGGTAAAACGTGGCGCAAATTTAAGAATAAAAATCGATTTTTGCCTTAAAACGCTTTGATTTATCATTAATTTATAGTAATTTTGCGCACACAACTAAGTCGGTTTTACCCACAGTGCGGTAGCGGCGCAGGCCGCGCGTGCCGCGCTGCGCGGTGGGGCCGGGGCCGCATCGGATGGGAATAATTTTATCATCAACAATTAAATAATTTAATTTCAATCATTTATGTGGTTAATCAATTCTTCTATCGGTAGAAAAGTTGTGATGTCGGTCACAGGCATTGCGCTTATTCTATTCCTGACATTCCACATGTCAATGAACATCGTTGCCCTTTTCTCTGCGGAAGGCTACAACATGGTTTGTGAGTTCCTGGGCGCCAACTGGTACGCCCTCGTGGCCACGCTCGCCCTGGCAGCCCTGGCCGTCATCCACATCGTCTACGCATTCCTGCTGACGATGCAGAATCGCCAGGCCCGCGGCGCCGAGCGCTACGCCGTGACGGCTCGCCCGGCAAAGGTGGAGTGGGCTTCGCAGAATATGCTCGTGCTGGGCATCATCGTACTGCTCGGCCTGCTGCTGCACCTGTTCAACTTCTGGTGGAACATGATGTTCGCCGAGCTTACTGGCATGATTGTCGAGCACGACCCCGCCGACGGCTTCGCCTACATCGTCGACACGTTCAGCAACCCGCTCTTCGTGGTGCTCTACGTCGTGTGGCTCTGCGCCCTTTGGTTCCACCTTTCGCACGGCTTCTGGAGCGCACTCCAGACCTTAGGCTGGAACGGCAAGGTGTGGTTCTGCCGCTGGAAGGTGATAGGCCTTGTCTACACCACGCTGCTCATGCTCGGTTTCCTCGTAGTGGTGCTTGCCTTTGCGTTCGGCATTGCCCCGAGCCTGTGCTGCTAATTCACATTTCGTAATTCACATTTCATAATTTAAATAGTTATGGCAAAGCAATTAGATTCAAGGATTCCTGAAGGCCCCGTGGCCGAGAAATGGACCAACTATAAAGCTCACCAGCGCCTGGTGAACCCCAAGAACAAGCTGAAGCTCGACGTAATCGTGGTCGGCACCGGACTGGCCGGAGCCAGCGCAGCCGCCACGCTTGGCGAGCAGGGCTACAATGTGCTCAACTTCTGCATACAGGACTCGCCGCGCCGCGCCCACTCCATAGCAGCGCAGGGTGGCATCAACGCCGCAAAGAACTACCAGAACGACGGCGACTCGGTGTACCGCCTGTTCTACGACACGGTGAAGGGTGGCGACTACCGCGCCCGTGAGGCCAACGTCTACCGCCTCGCCGAGGTGTCCAACAACATCATCGACCAGTGCGTGGCCCAGGGCGTGCCTTTCGCCCGCGAGTACGGCGGCATGCTTGCCAACCGTTCGTTCGGCGGTGCGCAGGTGTCGCGCACGTTCTACGCCAAGGGCCAGACAGGCCAGCAGCTGCTGCTTGGCGCATACTCTGCCCTGAGCCGCCAGGTACACGACGGCAAGGTAAAGCTCTACACGCGCTATGAGATGGAGGACGTGGTGATCGTCGATGGCCGTGCGCGCGGCATCATCGCCAAGAACCTCGTTACGGGCAAGCTCGAACGCTTCTCGGCCAACGCCGTGGTCATTGCCACCGGCGGCTATGGCAACACCTATTTCCTCTCCACCAACGCCATGGGATGCAACTGCTCTGCCGCCATGGCCTGCTACCGCAAGGGCGCATACTTTGCCAATCCGTCCTACGTGCAGATTCACCCGACGTGCATTCCCGTACACGGTGACAAGCAGTCGAAGCTGACCCTGATGTCTGAGTCGCTGCGCAACGACGGCCGCATCTGGGTGCCCAAGAAGCTCGAAGATGCCAAGGCACTGCAGGCCGGCACGAAGAAGGGCAGCGACATTCCCGAGGAAGACCGCGACTATTACCTCGAACGCCGCTACCCGGCCTTCGGAAACCTCGTGCCGCGCGACGTGGCCAGCCGCGCCGCCAAGGAGCGTTGCGACAAGGGCTACGGCGTCAACAACACCGGCCGCGCCGTGTTCCTCGACTTCTCCGAGAGCATCGAGCGACTGGGCATCGACGTTGTGCTGCAGCGCTACGGCAACCTTTTCGATATGTATGAGGAGATTACCGACGTGAACCCCGGCCAGCTGGCCAACGAGATAAACGGCGTGAAGTACTACAACCCGATGATGATCTACCCCGCCATACACTATACGATGGGCGGAATCTGGGTTGACTACGAGCTGATGACCACCATCCCCGGCCTCTTCGCCATCGGCGAGTGCAACTTCTCCGACCACGGCGCAAACCGACTCGGCGCGTCCGCCCTCATGCAGGGCTTGGCCGACGGCTACTTCGTGCTGCCCTACACCATCCAGAACTACCTCGCCGACCAGAAGATTTGGCCGCGCCTGAGCACCGACCTGCCCGAGTTCGCCGAGGCAGAGAAGGCCGTCAGCGCCGAGATAGACCGCCTCATGGGCATCCGCGGCAAGCGTTCCGTAGACTCCATTCACAAGGAGCTGGGCCACGTCATGTGGGAGTACGTGGGCATGGGCCGCACCGCCGAGGGCCTGAAGACCGGACTCGACAAGATAAAGAAAATCCGCAAGGAGTTCGAGACCAACCTCTTCATCCCTGGAAGCAAGGAAGGGCTCAACACAGAGCTTGACAAAGCCATCCACCTGCGCGACTTCATCACCATGGGCGAGCTTATCGCCTACGACGCACTCTCGCGCAACGAGTCGTGCGGAGGCCACTTCCGCGAGGAGTACCAGACCGAGGAGGGCGAGGCCAAGCGCGACGACGAGAACTACTTCTACGTGGGCTGCTGGGAGTACCAGGGCAGCGACGAGAAGGCCCCCGAGCTGATCAAGGAGCCCCTCAAATACGAGGCAATAAAAGTACAAACCAGAAATTATAAGGACTAACAGATATGGCAAACATTTCATTCACACTGAGATTCTGGCGCCAGAACGGCCCCAAGGACGAGGGTCACTTCGACACACGCGAGATGAAGGACATACCCGACGACACATCCTTCCTCGAAATGCTCGACATACTCAACGAGCAGCTCATCGAAGAGGGCAAGGAGCCGTTCGTCTTCGACCACGATTGCCGTGAGGGCATCTGCGGTATGTGCTCGCTCTACATAAACGGCCATCCCCACGGCCCAAACACCGGGGCCACCACTTGCCAGCTCTATATGCGCAAGTTCAACGACGGCGACATCATCACCGTCGAGCCGTGGCGCTCGGCTGCCTTCCCCGTCATTAAGGACTGCATGGTAGACCGTTCCGCCTTCGACAAGATAATCCAGGCCGGAGGCTACGTTTCCGTGCGCACAGGCCAGCCGCAGGACGCCAACGCCATCCTCATTCCGAAGGAGAAGGCCGACGAGGCCATGGACTGCGCCACCTGCATCGGCTGCGGCGCCTGCGTGGCTGCCTGCAAGAACGGCTCCGCCATGCTCTTCGTCAGCTCCAAGGTGAGCCAGCTCGCGCTGCTGCCCCAGGGCCGCCCCGAGGCCGCCAAGCGTGCCAAGGCCATGATCATGAAGATGGAGGAGCTGGGCTTCGGCAACTGCACCAACACCCGCGCCTGCGAGGCCGAGTGCCCCAAGAACGAGTCGATAGCCAACATCGCCCGCCTGAACCGCGAGTTCATCAAGGCCAAGCTTAACGACTAATATTGCCATATTGGCTTGAACATTAGGCCCCGGGCCGCTTGCTGGCGGTTTCCGGGGCTTTTCTTTTGCCGTTTTTTTGCTCTGTCCGGGTGTAGGCATTATGGCCCAAGGCGTCTTTGGGCAATCGGCTTGGGTGTCGCCGGTGCCTTTCCGAACACCTTTGGGCGCTGACATATTGTAAGCCAAAACTGTCATTAAGGTTTAATTATTTTAATCATTGCTGACGTATTGTCGCTGATTTGTCACTTCTTGTCTGCTTTTCTGCCTTTCTTGCCTATTGGCACGCAAGTTGCGAATGGGTAAGTGGAAGCCGCGAGCGAAAGCGAGAGGTAACCAAGGCCGGGGCGGCGCACGGAAGCGCGAAGCCCGTGGCAAACATATAGACGACAAAACAAAAACAGGAGGATTTGACCATGTTACCAGTATTGAACAGAAATTCTTGGATACCCGCCGTATTCAACGACTTTTTCGACACCGACTTCATGCCGAGGGTAAACGCCACGGCACCGGCAATCAACGTCAGGGAGACCGACAAGGCATACACCGTGGAGCTTGCCGCGCCGGGTCTTAAGAAAGAAGACTTCGAGATTAACATCGACGAGGACGGCAACCTGCACATAAAGATGGAAAGCAAGAGCGAGAAGAAGGAAGCTGACAAGCACGAGCACTACCTTCGCCGCGAGTTCGCTTACAGCAAGTATGAGCAGACGTTGCTCCTGCCCGACGACGTTGACAAGGACAAAGTGGCCGCCAAGGTAGACGACGGCGTGCTCACCATCGACCTTCCGAAGGTTGAGAAGGCTGCCGAGAAGCCAAGCCGCAAGATTGAGGTTGGCTAACCCAAGGCTGCCGTATGGTGGCGAATAGAGCAAGGCAATGTTTATCATGCGCTAACGTTGTGCCGCTGCGGGTCGTGTTCCCGTGGCGGCATTTTTGTTGCCTGCGTGGCGTTGCTGCCCGTTGTTTGGCGCGTTGCCGCAAAAAAGGCTTTGCCGGATGTTGCCAGAAAGGAATTTATTTGTATATTTGCACGACAGATTGTCAACACAAAACAGCAGGAGGAGGCACCTATGGCGCGATTCATCACCCGTTCACCGACGTTGGCTTTAAGCGGATATTCGGGCAGGAGATAAACAAAGACCTGCTCATCAGTTTCCTCAACGCGCTGCTTGAGGGCGAGCGCAGGGTGGAGGACATACGTTTTCTCGACAAGTAGCAGCTGCCGGAGTGCCGCAACGACCGCGGCGTCATCTACGACATCTACTGCACCGACGACCGCGGTGAGCAGTTCATCGTCGAGATGCAGAACCGCGAACAGGCCAATTTCCGCGAGCGTGCCGTCTATTACCTGTCGCGTGCCATAGCGAGGCAGGGCGAGCGTGGGGCCGACTGGCGGTTTGCCATCAAGCCGGTGTACGGCATTTTCTTCATGAACTTCCTCATGCCCGGCTCTTCCGAGCGCAAGTTGCGCACCGACGTCGTGCTTGCCGACCGCCAGGGCCACGGGCAGTTCAGCGACAAGCTGCGCTTCATCTTCCTCGAACTGCCGTCGTTCGCCAAGGAAGAGGGCGAGTGTGAAACAGATTTTGAGCGTTGGATATATGTTTTAAAGCACATGGAAACACTTCATAGACTGCCGTTCAAGGCACGCAACGCAGTGTTCAAGCGTTTGGAGCAAATAGTGGACATCGCCGCCCTGTCGAAGGAAGACCGCGAGAAGTACGACGAGAGCATCCGCATCTACCGCGACACGCTCGCCGTGATGGAATGCGAGCGCGAAAAAGGCTATGCAGAAGGAAAGGAAGAAGGCATCAGCATTGAGCGCATAAAAAATGCCCGCAGCATGAAGTCGCTCGGCCTTGGCGCAGACGTCATATCGCAGGTCACTGGCCTTAGCGCCGCCGAGGTGGAGGCGTTGTAGGCGTTTTCGCCGGCTGCTTTTATTATGTCTTGCCATTAAAAAACAGCGGTGGCGGCTTGTGGGTTAGCCCGCTTTGTGCTAACTTTGCCGCCGCTATGACAATTCTCAGACACGCTCAGCACTACCGGATGCTGCTTTCGCTCGGCATCCCCATCGTTGTGGGACAGATTGGGAACATCGTGCTCGGCTTTGCCGACACGCTCATGGTGGGCCACCACAGCATGGTGGAGCTTGCCGCCGCGAGCTTCGTCAACACCATGTTCACGCTGTTCGTCATCTTCGCCATGGGCTTTTCCTACGGGCTTACGCCCATCGTGGGCAGCCTCTTCGGGCGCGGCGAGACGGGCAAGATTGGCAGCGTGGTGCGCAGCGGGCTGCTGGCCAACACCCTCCTTGCGGCCATACTGCTCGTGCTGCTGCTCGCCCTCTATTCCTGCCTCCACCTCCTTGGCCAGCCCGAAGAGCTTGTCCCGCTCATGCGCCCCTACCTGCTGGTCAACATCGTCTCCATGCCGTTCGTGTGCTGGATGAACACTTTCAAGCAGTTCTACGATGCCATCGGCGACACCAAGACGCCCATGTTCGTGCTCCTTGGCGGCAACGTGCTCAACATCCTCGGCAACTGGCTGCTCATCTACGGCGTTGGCCCGCTGCCGGAGCTGGGCCTGCTCGGCGCCGGACTGTCCACCATGTTCTCGCGCATGGCCATGGCCTCGGCCTTTGCCGTGCTGTTTTTCTCCGCCCGCCGCTACGCCACCTACAGCGAGGGCTTCCGCTCCGCCCGCGCCGACGTCGCCACCTTCCGCCGCATCAACGCCTTGGGCTGGCCCCTTGCCATGCAGATGGGCATGGAGACGGCGGCCTTCTCGCTCTCGGCCATACTCGTGGGATGGATTGGCACCACGGCCCTTGCCGCCCACCAGATTATGATTACAGTCTCGCAGCTCTTCTATATGGTCTACTACGGCATGGCAGCCGCCGTGGCCGTGCGCGTGAGCTACTTCCACGGCCAGGGCGACCTGCCCTCGGCCTGGCTCACGGCCTCGGCAGGCTTCCGCATCATCCTGCTCATTGCCTGCGTGGTGTCGGTGCCCATCTTCCTGCTGCGCGACCGGCTCAGCCTGTGGTTCACCGACAGCGCCGAGGTGTGCGCGCTCGTGGCCCAGGCCGTGGTGCCGCTCATCGTCTACCAGTTTGGCGACGGCCTCCAGTGTACCTTCGCCAACGCCCTGCGCGGCATCTCGTGCGTGAGGCCCATGATGTACATCGCCTTTTTCTCCTACTTCATGGTCTCCCTGCCTCTTGGCTGGCTGCTGGGCATACGTCTCGGCATGGGGCTTGTGGGCGTGTGGTGGGCCTTCCCGGTGTGCCTCACGTGCGCCGGCCTGCTCTATTACGCCTGCTTCCGCAAGAGCCTTGCGCGCCAGGGCGGCTGTGCGCCGGGCGCGTGCTGACGGCTACGCCCGCCGGAATTTAACACTTCCGAAACTTGTGAAATAGAAATCCGAGGGCGGCTTTTCGCCCCTTGCAAAGCCCCCGGAGCCTCGTTGCTTTGCAAAACGGCCCGTTCCGCATTGCGAAACGGGCCGTTTTGCATTGCCAAATGTGCCGTTTTGCATGGCGGTTCAGGCTGTCTTGCAAGCCCGAAACGGGGCGTTTTGGGAGCGGCTTTTGCGGTTTTCTTGACAGAAGTCGTTGCACAATTGGGCTGGTAAGGCCGATAAGTCTAATTGAGCCAATTACTTACGGCTGCACACCCATATTCCGCGCATTTGCGCCCGGCGGCAAATTATTTTCAAATGCGCCGATTTTCGAGGGGGTATCCACGCCCAAATTAACCATTTTTGCAAACGTTAACCCAGTTCATGGCATTGCCCATACACCGTGCGCCGCCGGAAGCAAAGCGCCCGCCTAAGGGCATGGGCAAAGGCCAGCTGCCTCATTGCTGCGCAATTCCGAGGGAGCGGCGCCATGGCCCGGTTGGTTTAAATGGATGTCCGCATCCTGCCTACGGCGAATGGGCCTGAAGGATGTGAGGCATTTGCCCCAGGCTCCTGACTTTCGGATGTAGCCAAAATAGCGTGCAATTTGACAGCAATTAATCTTGCGCGCCTACTTATTCAATTTAATTCCGTATCTTTGCACGCAGATGAGCTGCGCCCGGCAGTTTGGAAGCAAGCTTTCATTGCGCTCGCGGGCATTGTCTTTGCTTGTGGGTAAGCCGTGTCCGGGAAATGTGCAAAGCCCCGCCAGCGTGGCCTTTGAATGGAGGCAGTGCCGCACCGGGGGCCTTCCCGGCGCAGGCTCACATAAAACCAATAACTAAAAAAGAGAAGAACGACATGCTTTTATTAGGTTACGACATCGGCAGCTCGTCGGTAAAGGCGAGCTTGGTTGAGGCCGAGACCGGCAAGTGCCTGGCTTCCGACTTCTGCCCGAAGACAGAGGCGCCGATAATAGCCGTCAGGCAGGGATGGGCCGAACAAGACCCTGGGATGTGGTGGAACAACCTCAAGGCGGCCACGCAGGCCGTGCTGGGAAAGTCGGGGGCTGCCCCCGGCGACATCAAGGCCATAGGCATCTCGTACCAGATGCACGGGTTGGTGTGCGTCGGCAAAGACCTCAGCCCGCTGCGCCCAGCCATCATCTGGTGCGACTCACGCGCAGTGCCTTACGGGCGGAGGGCTTTCGACGAGCTTGGCGCGGAGCGCTGCCTCGCCCACCTGCTCAACTCGCCGGGCAACTTCACGGCCTCGAAGCTGGCTTGGGTGAAGGACAACGAGCCTGCCACCTACGAGAAGATTTACAAGGTGATGCTGCCGGGCGACTACATCGCCATGCGCCTTACCGGCGAGGCTTCTACCACGGTGCCTGGCCTGTCGGAGGGTATGTTCTGGGACTTCGAGGAGGAGGGCGTCGCCCGGTTCCTGATGGACTACTACGGCTTCGGCAGCTCGCTGCTGCCCGCCGTCCGCCCCACGTTTTCGGAGCAGGGGCGCGTCAGCGGGCAGGCCGCGCGGGAGCTTGGGCTGTCCGAGGGCGTGCCTGTCACCTACCGTGCGGGCGACCAGCCCAACAACGCCCTGTCGCTAAATGTGTTCAACCCGGGCGAGATTGCCTCGACGGCAGGCACGAGCGGCGTGGTGTATGGCGTCAACGGCACGCTGAGCTACGACCCGAAGAGCCGCGTGAACACCTTCGCCCACGTAAACCACGCGCCGGGGCGGACGCGGCTCGGCGTGCTGCTCTGCATCAACGGCACGGGCATACTGAACTCGTGGGTGAGGCGCAACGTGGCCCCGGAAGGCTTGTCGTACAACGACATGAACGAACTGGCGGCGCAGGCGCCCATCGGCAGCGCGGGCATCAGCATACTGCCTTTCGGCAACGGGGCGGAGCGTATGCTTGAAGACCGCGAGGCGGGCTGCTCCATCCACGGCCTGGACTTTAACTCCCACGACCGCCGCCACGTCATGCGCGCCGCGCAGGAGGGCATCGTGTTCGCCTTTAAGTACGGCATCGACATTATGGAGGAAATGGGCATTTCGGTTAACAAGATACACGCAGGCCGGGCGAACATGTTCCTAAGCCCCGTGTTCCGCGACACGCTCGCAGGCGTGACGGGCGCGGCAATAGAGCTTTACGACACCGACGGCTCCGTGGGCGCGGCCAAGGGAGCCGGCATAGGGGCCGGGATATACAAGGACGCGGGCGAGGCTTTCGCCACATTGGAAAAACTACAGCAGATAGAGCCGGACGTGAAAAACGCCGCGCGCTACGCCGAGGCTTACGCGCGGTGGAAGGAACGCCTGGAAAAGACATTGGCAAAATAGCGACAACATAACAATTAAACCGCGCCGCTCGCGGCGCACATAAGCATAACGACAATGGCAACAAAAGAGTATTTCCCCGAAATCGGGAAGATTAAGTTTGAAGGAAAGGAAAGCAAGAACCCGATGGCCTTCCACTATTATGACCCGGAGAAGGTGGTGATGGGCAAGAAGATGAAGGACTGGCTGAAGTTCTCCATGGCGTGGTGGCACACGCTTTGCGCCGAGGGCGGCGACCAGTTCGGCGGTGGCACGAAGGCGTTTCCGTGGAACGACAGCGCCGACCCGGTGGAGGCTGCCAAGCACAAGGCCGACGCCGGCTTCGAGATTATGCAGAAATTGGGCGTCGAGTACTACTGCTTCCACGACGTTGACCTCTGCGCCGAGGCCGACACCATCGAGCAGTATGAGGCCAACATGAGGGAGATTGTGGCCTACCTGAAGCAGAAGCAGGAGGAAACCGGCATCAAGCTGCTGTGGGGAACGGCCAACGTGTTCGGCCACGCGCGCTACATGAACGGCGCAGCCACTAACCCCGACTTCGACGTAGTGGCCCGCGCTGCCGTGCAAATAAAGAACGCTATAGACGCCACCATCGAGCTGGGCGGCTCTAACTACGTGTTCTGGGGTGGCCGCGAGGGCTACATGAGCCTGCTCAACACCGACCAGAAGCGCGAGAAGGAGCACCTCGCGCGGATGCTCACCATTGCCCGCGACTATGCCCGCGCAAAGGGATTCAATGGCACGTTCCTCGTAGAACCGAAGCCGATGGAGCCTACGAAGCACCAGTACGACGTTGACACGGAGACCGTGGTGGGCTTCCTCAAGGCACACGGGCTTGACAAAGACTTTAAGGTGAACATCGAGGTGAACCACGCCACGCTGGCCGGACACACCTTCGAGCACGAGCTTTGCGTGGCTGTGGACAACGGGATGCTCGGCTCAATCGACGCAAACCGCGGCGACTACCAGAACGGGTGGGACACAGACCAGTTCCCCATCGACAACTTCGAGCTGGTGCAGGCCATGATGCAGGTCATCCGCAACGGCGGGTTCGGCAACGGCGGAACGAACTTCGACGCCAAGACGCGCCGCAACTCCACCGACCTGGAGGACATTTTCATCGCCCACATCTCCGGCATGGACGTGATGGCGCGTGCATTGGAGTGCGCGGCGAGGCTGCTCGAGGAGTCGCCCTACAAGAAGATGCTGGCCGAACGCTACGCTTCGTTCGACAGCGGCAAGGGCAAGGACTTCGAGGAGGGCCGCATGACGCTCGAAGACGTGGTGGCATACGCCAAGACCGTGGGCGAGCCGAGGCAGACCAGCGGCAAGCAGGAGCTGTACGAGCGCATAGTCAGTATGTATTGTTGAGGTGCCTAAACAAAGCATGGGACCGAAAAGCATACTCCCAACCATGCTGCTGGCGGCCGCCATGGCCGCCACGGCTGCCTGGGGAGCCGGCGGCGGGCGGGAGCCGGCGGTTAAGGACGCGTTCAAGGGCAAGTTCCTGGTGGGCGTCGCCATCAACTCGAGGCTGCTCTCCGGCGGGGCCGGGCAGCGGCTTGTGACCAGGCATTTCAACAGCATCGTGGCAGAAAACTGCATGAAGTGCGAGGCGATACACCCCGACGAGGGGCGATACGACTTCGCCGAGGCTGACAAGTTCGTGGACTTCGGGCAGCGCAACGGCATGCACGTGATAGGCCACTGCCTCGTCTGGCACTCGCAGCTGCCGCAGTGGTTCTGCACCGACAGTGAGGGCAAGCCCGTGTCGCCGGAGGTGCTCAAGATGCGCATGAAAGACCACATCGCCACTGTGGTGGGCCGCTACCGCGGGCGCGTAAAGGGCTGGGACGTGGTGAACGAGGCGTTGCTCGGCGACGGCTCGTTCCGCGACAGCCCGTTCTACAGGATTCTGGGCGAGGAGTACATCCCACTGGCCTTCCAGTACGCCCACGAGGCCGACCCAGGCGCCGAGCTTTACTACAACGACTACGGCATGGGCAACCCCTCTAAGCGCATGGCTGTGGTGGAGCTGGTGAAGAAGCTCAAGGCGCGCGGCCTGCGCATCGACGCTATAGGGATGCAGGGCCACATGGGCATGGACTACCCAGACATAGTGGAATACGAGCGGAGCATCAAGGCGTTTGCCGCCGCGGGATGCAAGGTGATGGTGACGGAGTGGGACATGAGCGCGCTGCCTTCGGCGTATACCGGCGCAGACATCTCCGCCAGGGCGGGCTACGACCCTAAGCTTGACCCCTATCCGGGCGGCCTGCCAGACTCCGTGAGCCGTGCCTGGAACAGGCGTATGGGCGACTTCCTGCGCCTGTTCGTCAGATATTCCGGCGTGATATCGCGCGTCACAGCATGGGGGCTCACCGACGCCGACTCCTGGAAGAACAACTTCCCCGTGCCGGGGCGCACCGACTACCCGCTGTGGTTCGACCGCGACTATAGGATGAAGCCCTTCCTCCGCGAGGCGGTCTCGCCAGAGTAGGCCGCCTCCGGCGGTTGTGCCGGCCATGCCCCCATGGTATCCGCGGGCCGGCGGGAGGCCAGCCCTACACTGCCTGGGCTGCCTGCCATGCCCGGCATAATGCCGCGTGGGGCTTGCGTACATGGCAAGCCGCTCGTTTGACTCCTTGCCATTGCCATTTTTTTCAGCGTAGGCTTACAGCCGCCTCCCATCCTTTCCAGATGCCATCTGGAAGGGGGGAGGCGGCTGTCTCTCAGCATGGGCGGCCATAAGTGTGAAGGCGGCTTTTCCTGTCAGGGCCTGGCCATAGGGCCTGGCACGGGCGTTACGCTTGGGTGGGGCAATCCCCTTTGTTAAGAAACTGTTTTGATTTTTTTGCCCAATGGCAAAGTGGACATTGGGCGTAGAATGAATGCTGCGATAAAAAATCAAGACAGTTTCTAAGTTTGGCGGCGCGCCTTACACTGCCTTCACCTTTCCGGAGATGGCGCAAGGCGCGGCGAAAGTGCTGAGGGGCGTTTGGCGGCATTGGCGTTTATGGGCTTATTTTTGTGCCGCTAAACCAAAAATGCAGAAAGACTTATGGCATCAATCAGACTGAAGTTCAGGCCTTCCGCGGTGGAAGGCAGGGAAGGCGCGTTGTATTTCCAGATAGTACACCGCCGCGTGACAAGGACAGTGCAAACCGGCTATCGCATCGCGCCAGCGGAGTGGGGTGGGGAGTCGTCGCCCATACGCTATGTGGGGCCGCCGGCGAGGCAGGCGCAGTTGAGGCTCTTGGCCTCGAAGTTGCGGTGCGACATGAGGAGGCTCGGGGCCATCGTGGCCGAGAGGGAGCTGTCGGGAGCCGGCTACACGGCCGACGACGTGGCCGAGGCTTTCAGGCTGCTGCCGCCCAGCCAGACCTTCTTCGGCTTCATACGGGCCATGGCCGCTAAGAAAGCGCTCATTGGCAGGCACGGCACGGCCAAGACCTACCGCTCGGCCCTGGCCAGCTTCGCCGCGTTCAGAGGCGGCGAGGACGTGGCCATCGACGCGCTCGACGCCGAGACGATGAGCCAATACGAGGCGTGGATGAGGGGGCGCGGGATTAGGCGCAACTCCTCGTCGTGCTACCTGCGCACCCTGCGCACGCTCTACCGCAAGGCCGTGGAATGCGGGCTTACGGCCGACAGGGCCATCTTCCGCAACGTGTTCACGGGCTTTGCCAAGACCGCCAAGCGCGCCTTGGCGGCAGGCTCTATACGCGCCATACGCGCACTGCGCCTGCCAGGAGGCTCGCCGCTCGCCTTCGCGCGCGATATGTTCATGCTTAGCTTCTACCTGCAGGGGATGTCGTTCGTAGACATGGCCTACCTTAAGAAGGCCGACGTGAGGAACGGCCAGCTGCGCTACTGCCGCGCAAAGACGGGCCAGGCCATAGCCGTGGGCTGGGAGCCGCCCATGCAGGCCATAGTCGACGAGTATGCCCACCTGGCCTACGGCAGCCCGTACCTGCTGCCCATAATAACCCGCTGCGACGGTACGGAGCGGCGGCAATACGAGCGGGCGGAGCACAGCGTAAACCGCAACCTGAAGAAGGTGGGCGAAATGGCGGGCCTCGGCGTCGCCCTCACCACCTACGTGGCCCGCCACTCGTGGGCGAGCGTGATGCGCGACATGGGCTTCGGCCTCTCGGTGATAAGCAGGGGGCTGGGCCACGAGAACCTCAAGACCACGCAAATATACCTATCGGCCATCGACACGGCCACCGTGGCCAAGGCCAACCGGAAAATGATAGGCAGGATTGTGAAGTGAGCCTAACGGCGGCGGACTGGCCCGGGCCGCCCCGCGCAATGGCGGGCGCCCGCTCCCCACGCACATGCGGCCATAGGCTCGGCGGAGGCCGCGCTGCCGGGCCTGTGGCCGCGCTTGCCGGAAACGCGCGGTGGCCTGCGCTGCGCCACGCGCAATACTGTGGTTTGCGGTGGCAGTGGCTAAATGTCGCTTCTTGCCTCTTTTATCGCTTCAATCATGCTGCCGAGTTCGGAGTATGTGTATGCCCTGTTGGTGGCATTCCTTTCGGCAACGGATTGGTTGGCGTTCCTTATGGCGGAGAGCAGGCTGCCGCCGCTTCTCTCGAAGTGTGGGTGCAGCCCGCCGCATTCCCTGAAGAACCGCGTGGACTTTTCGTATTTGCAGTGCTGGTTTATTTCTTTGATTAGCGAGTCTTGGTTTATGAATCCTTTTGACGTGTAGCAGAAATAGTACAAGAAGAAAAGCTCGGTGCATCTGTGTGTCTCGAAGAACCTCACCTCGCAGTGTATTCCCTTGCTGGGCTTGTCCACAGGCTTTGCGTACCTGTCTTTGAGTTGCTGGTATTGCTTCCTTTCCGCGTCGTTGCACTTTGTGTCCATGTCGACGACACAGAATATGTGGCTGTAGCCTTCTCTGATTCCCTCCGCAATCTTGGCCTTCAGCTCGTTCAGGTTGGTGTGCTTGGGGTAGTCCGGCTTTACGGTCAGCCCCCTGAAGACGTCGCCCAGCGACTTGAAATAGTAAAACTCGGTGGGGCCTTCGCCTAAAATCAGTATCGTGTTGCGTTGCCGTGCCATGTCAGTCGTCGTTCAGGTTCAGGAAAATGGAGCCTAGCTCGGGCTTTGCCCCCAAGCGCCCTATCCGGTATGAGTTGTAAAGCGACAGGTTCTTGTGCAAGCCGAAAGAGTCTCCCCTGCTGTATCTCGAAGATGCAGTGGCGTTGTCTTTTTCGGCAAACCATACCACGCCGCGGTTTTCGTTTATGGAGTCTTGCGAGAGCAGCGTCGTGTCTTGGCTTGTAATCAGCAGCTGTGACTGTTCGGAGTTGAACAAAAACACATTTATGTAGTATGCCAGCAACTCGTGGTGGAGGTCTTCGCCAAGTTCGTCCAAGTAGTAGACGTGCTTGCCGCTAATCAAATCGTACAGCGTCTTTAGTATGCGGATGTATTTCAGCGTGCCTTTCGATTGCAGCTTTAGCGGTATGTCGAACGTCTTGCCTCCGGCAGTGTTGACAAATGCCACAGACTCTGTGACTGGGTTTAGCAGCTCTCCTTTTACTTTTTCCGGGATGTTGGCCTTCTGTATTTGTTCGCGAACCTGGGGGCTGATTTTATGGTCTTCCTTGGTCGGGTGAAAGTCGAGGATGTTTAGGTCGGCCTTCTTTAGCATTAAGTTGTAAAAGCGATATTTCCTTTTGTCTTTGTGCGCTTCTTTGAGTATTTCGACAAGCCCTTTGTCGGAATAGTCGCCGTCCACTTCATGGTAGTGCTCCATCAGCCAGCCGTGCAGGCCGGATAGTGGCTTGATGTCTTCTTTGAAGGTGTTTTTTAGGCATACGGACAGTACGCTGTGGTTGTTAAGCGTGTTTTCCCTTATGCTTTCTTGGGTCTTGGCTTGTATGCGCAGGCTTGTTCCGAACTTTATGTCGGCCTGCACGTTTTCGCCTACATACGCACGCGAGTAAAATAATGATTTCGATTTGTTTGGGTAATAATAAAGCTTTTCTTCCTGTATGCGCTTTTTGTCGAACTTCACCTCGTAGTCGAACCTGACACTTTCTGCGTAGAAAGACACAAACATCTGCGTCGGCTCATTTTTGCTTAAGGCGAAAGGCTGGTAGCCGGTCGGCTTGTCGTCTGCGTTGCTTTGGGGCAATACAAGCAGTTTGAAAATCTCGTTCAACGCATAAAGCATATTGGATTTACCTGATGCGTTTGCTCCAAACAGTATGCACAATTTATATGCAAACGTGCCGTCGGGGCACATGGCCACGAACTCCGACTCGGGTCCTTTGGCAATAAAGTTTAGCTCTTGCCTATCGCGGATGGACAGATAATTTTGCACCCAGAATCTTCTTATCATAAAATGTATGCGCTGATTTCGTAAGTTTTCTACAAAAATACGCCAAGTTTTGTTGACGGACAACCCGCGTATTGGATAATTACATTTATTTCGTGCTATTTAACACATAACGACATCGGTTTGCCAGGCAGGCTCGGCCATCCGTTTACTCGAAAAAATAGCGGGAAGGAATCGTGTGGCTTTGCCCTTGGTTTGCGGGCTGCCGCGTTGCGCAGGCACACACGGCTTTGCGGGAAACGGCAAAGGGGAAGCCTTGCGCGCGTTGCGTTTTATAGATATGAAACGGCCACGCCCCGCCATGCGGCTCTATATCAGCGCGTTGCAATCTGGCCGGTGCCATCTTGCAAA
>CALUMB010000042.1 GCA_944321645.1 uncultured Prevotella sp. | reverse complement strand
GGCCTTGGCTTCAAGATTTCGCTCGTGCCGTTCCACTTCTGGACGGCCGACGCCTACCAGGGCGCGCCCACTCCCGTCACGGGCTACCTCAGCGTGGTTTCCAAGGGAGCCGCAGCCTTCGCCCTCATGGCCATACTCGTCAAGGTGTTCGCCCCGGTTATAGAGTACTGGGAGTACCTGCTCTACATCGTCATTGTGCTGAGCATCACCATTGCCAACCTCTTCGCCATACGCCAGACCGAGCTTAAGCGCTTCATGGCCTTCAGCTCCATCTCGCAGGCGGGCTACATCATGCTGGCCGTCATTGGCGGCAGCGCCTCCGGCATGGCCGCGCTCACCTACTATGTGCTCGTTTACGTGGTGGCCAACATGGCCGTGTTCACCGTCATCAACGTTGTCGAGACGCGCGGCGGCGGCACGACCAAGATGAGCTGCTACGACGGCCTCTACCAGACCAACCCCAAGCTGTCGCTGCTCATGACGCTCGCGCTGTTCTCCCTGGCGGGCATACCGCCCTTCGCCGGAATGTTCAGCAAGTTCTTCGTGTTCATGGCCGCTGCCGAGCAAGGCTCCTTCTGGGCCTACTTCGTGGTGTTCGTGGCGTTGGTCAACACCGTGGCCAGCCTCTACTACTACCTGCTCATCGTCAAGGCCATGTACATCAAGCCTTCCGACGCGCCCCTGCCCGCGTTCAGCAGCGACGGCGGCACCAAGCTCGCCCTCGCCCTCTGCACCGCAGGCATCGTGGCCTTCGGCGTGTTCAGCTGCGTCTACCAGTGGATAGCCGACGCTGCCGCCATATAGCGTTGGCAGGCGCTTGCGGGCATCCGCCGGGACTATAGGCCCCGAATCCTGTCCGCAGGCTTGTTGCAAAGCTATGAAGCCGGGCTGCGAGTCAATCGCGCCCGGCTTTTTCCGTACCATTCCGTGCTACCAAGCCACCGTCTCCATGTATCCCAACACCGGCCTCTTCCGCCTCCATCCCCTCGCGCCGCTGTGCGTCGCCCTTGCCGCCGGAGTCCACTTCGGGCGGCCATTGGCCGCCGTGGCAGGCGTGTGTGGGCTGGCGTGCGCCTTTGGCCTGGCGTTGCTTGTGGCCGCCCTGCTGCCTCGCCGCCCGCTGCTGCAGACGTGGGCCATACTCCTGGCCGCCCTGTTGCTTGGCTCGGCGCTCATGGCACTGGCCGACCGCCGCGTTTCCGTGGCCCTTCCGCCAGGCCCCGTTTCGTGGCAGGGCGTGGTCTCCGGCGAGCCTGTCGAGCGCGGGCGCACCCTGCGCTTCGACGCCACGCTCACCTCCGGGCCGCTCTGCGGCCACACCGTGCGCGTCTCCCTGCTTAAGGACACCGCCTCCTGCCGCTACCGCTCGCTCCGCGTGGGCGTAGGCTTCGAGGCCACCTCACGCCTTGAGGCCCCGGCCAATTTCGGCGCGTCGAACTTCGACTACGCCACCTACCTCAAGGGGCGCGGCATAGTCGCGCAGACGTTCGTCTACCACAGCCACTGGCGCAGCGTGCCTGTCAGCCTCGCCGGGCTTTCCGTCTACCGGCGCGCCCGCCTCGCCGCCCACTCCCTTCGCGCCTCGCTGCTTGGCCGCTACCGCGAGCTGGGGCTTGAGGGGCAGGCATACGCCGTGGTGGCGGCCATGGCCTTTGGCGACAAGTCGGCACTTTCCGACGACATACTCGACGCCTATTCGGCCACAGGGGCATCGCACGTGCTCGCCCTTTCCGGGATGCACCTCAGCACCATCTACCTCCTGCTCTCCTTCCTCACGCTTGGCCGCCGCTTCCGCCTGGCGCGAGAGAGCCTGCTGCTCGCGGCCATCTGGGCCTACGTCTTCCTTGTGGGCATGGCCCCGTCGGTGATGCGTTCGGCTGTCATGCTCACCGTCTACTCCTTCGTTTCCATGTCGGGCCGGGGCCGTATGTCCGTCAACGCCCTTTCCTTCGCGGCCATCGTGCTCCTCGTGGCCAATCCTTTCGTGCTCTACGACATCGGCTTCCAGCTCTCGTTCATGGCCGTCGCCTTCATCGTGGCGTTCCGCTTCCTCATGGGCGCGGTCGATTATTCCTACCAGCAGCGGCATCCTGTCGTGCGGTGGCTGTGGCAGACGTTTGCCGTGTCGCTGCTCGCCCAGCTCGGCACGGCCCCGCTCGTGGCCTACTATTTTGGGCGGCTGTCTCTCGTCTCGCTGCTTCTCAACTTCGTGGTCATTCCCCTCTCCACAGCCATACTCTATGCCTCGGCGGCGGCGCTCGTGTTGTTTGCCGTGCCGGTGGTGCGCCAGTTGGTGGCCTTGCTGCTTGCCGCAGCCGTCGTCTCCCTCAATTCGGTGCTCCTCTTCGTCGCCCGCTGGCCTTGGGCCTCGTTCGACGGGCTGCATATTAGCCGGCTTCAGGTCGCTCTCTCCTATGTAGCCATAGTCAGCCTGCTCCACTTCCTGCGCTTGGAGCTGCGCCGCAGGCGCGAGCGGGCATTCTGACGGGAGTGAGCCGCCATTCCACGGACAGGAACGGCAATAAGTTTAAATTAGTTCGATATATGCAACTAACTGACATCGTTCGCCCCGCCGTTTTAACACTTGGGCGGTAATGGCTTCTAAAACGGCCTGTTTTAGAGGCCAAAATGGCACGTTTCGCGAGGTAAAACGGCACGTTTTGGAACGCAAAACGACCCGAATTGCAATGCGCTGAAATCCAGGCTGTTATGCGGCGCGTGCGGTTTCGTGCCATTTAACATAAAAATGTTAATGGCAACTTCGCGAATGCTTGCTATCTGAAATTCAGGCTTTTCTTTATGCCATAGGCCATTTTTCGCGTTTTTTTCGTATTTTTGCACCGTGAAATACACTCTGCGGATAGTTGCCCTTGCCGTTGCCGCGCTCTGCCTTTGCGCCTGCGGCGGGCGTAGATACCCCTCAGTGCTCGACGTTGCCGACAGCCTTGCCGAGGAGCGGCCCGACAGTGCGTGCCGCCTGCTCGCCTCGCTGCGTGCCGACACGGCTGGATGGGGCGTAGATGCCCGCGTGCGCTACACGCTTGTCGGCCTAAAGGCTTCGAGCTACGCCTACCGCACCGTGCGCTCCGACAGCCTCGCCGCCGCGCTGGTGGGCTATTGCGAGGATGGCGGCGACAGGGAGCTGCTGCCCGCCGCCTACTACTATGCGGGCAAAATCTATCGTGAACTTAACGAGGCCAGGTGTGCCGCGTCGTGCTTCATCTCCGCCATTAAGTCAGCCCGCGCCGCAGGCGACCTTTCGATAGAGTCGCGGGCCTACTCCCAGCTCGGCTATGCGTATTCCGAGGGCGGGATGCACGACAAGGGCATCGAGATGTTCAAGGGGGCATCACGGGCTTCGGCCTTGTCGAAAGACACCGCGAGCCTGGTGTTCGACTTGCGGGACATAGCCCGAAATTTTGCAGATAAAAACACGCTTGACAGTGCGTTGCATTATTACAAAATTGCGTTGAGGCTTGCTGGCGAGCAACGTAATGTTAGGATGGCGGCGACAGTCCATACCCAAGTTGCCGCATTGTATGAGAAGTTAGGGCTGTGTGACTCCGCATGGGTACACCTTCGCCCGGCAATAGAGTTTGCCGACCCTTACAATGCGAGCGCAGTAACAATGATTTCTGCGTTGCTATATGACAGGCAAGGGCTTGTCGATTCGGCAAAAGCTTACTATGTCCGGGTTACGGATGTGGGCAATGTATATGCCAAGCAGACCGCCCACACATGGCTGGCGGAGTACTATTCAGGTCGAGGCGACACGAAAGAGGCTGTCCACCATTTGAAATTGAGCGAGGCTTATGCCGATTCCGTCGAGAAATCAAATGTTGCGGTTGAATTAAATAGGGAAATTAAAGATTATAGATATAATGAACTGAAAGAGCTTAACGCCCAACACGAAGATTCCATCAATGGTCTGCGTATTTTTGCTTTTGTGCTGTGCGTTTTGCTTTTGTTGGCGGCCTTTTTCGTGTTGTCGATGAAAAAGAAACACAAGAAGGGGAAAGCGAATCTTGCACCGGCTGGCAATGCGCGTCTTGAATTGGCCACAATTGCTTGCGGCCAGGACGCAGGAATTGGGGATGTCGGCGTAAAGGGATTGGAGGCCAAAACGCCGCAGCATGGGGCCGATGTGCTCTGTGCAGGAATCCCAACGATAGAGGACGCGGAAATCTACCGTAAGATATTAGGGAAGACAAAATCCTCCTCCGTCCAGCCCCTGACCGATGAAGAGTGGGGCGAGCTGTCGGTGGCCATCGAGCGGGCCTGCCCCGGTTTCCTTGCCCGGCTGAAGGGGCTTTGCAGGATAAGCGAGGCCGACATCCGCATCTGCCTCTTGATAAAGGCCGGCTTTAAGCTAAGCGACATAGCCGCCCTTGTCTGCCTCACGCCGCAAGGCTTGGCCTCCGCCCGCAAGAAACTCTACAACCGCGCCTTCGGCAAAGATGGCAGCGCGAAGGCATGGGACGATGTGGTAAGGGGGCTTTAGGCTGTCTTGCTTTTACGCTTTGTTTTCCTGTGTTTTCCTTGCGGCAGGTGTAAATATCTGTGCCATAGGGTGTTGAGGGGTTTGAGAAGTAGTTTGAGAAGTCGCGCAAAGCATTTTGAGAAGTAATTGAGAAGTGAATTTCTTGGAGAAAACTTCCGATTATTATAATTTTGCAGTCGAAACCGCAAAATTATAACAAAATGAAGAAATTATTTATAATAACATTCGCATTGCTAACAAGCATGGCTGGCTCTGCACAAATCAAGACGGTGCAGTTGAGTAATGAAAATAATACAATAGGTAATAAGAAGCCTGATTTAGGCATCCCAATTGTCAAGTACGACGACTTCAAGGTGGTAGTGTCGTCAGACTCCTTGCCTCAGGAAGCCCACATTACTATATTGGGTACGCGGGGCAACGTGATGTACAGCGGCTTTGAGGTGGTCACCCCGGCGGGGATGTCAATTCCCGTGCAGGACACTTCAACCGAGCAGAAGCACAAGATAGAGGTGCTGGTTGGCAGGAGCCGCCTTGCCGGGTATTTCGACTGACATAGAGAAAAACAACACGACCCAGGGTATTAGAGGTGGCCATGCCTCTTGCGCACAACATGGCAGCAATGCCCCGACGCTTTAGCAGGGGCGGAAATTTAAAAACGTAACTTATGAAAAATCTAATGTTAACTGCGGCCTTCGCCGCTATCAGCGCAACAGCAGGCGCATGGGGCGGTGACCTTCCTTTGCCCCAAAAAGGACAGACTTACACGAGAACGTATTATGGCACTAAGGCCAGCAACAGCCCAGAAAACCCTTGCAAAGGGCCAACTACACGGATTTGCGGACAAATCATAATCTCCAACAACGACGGCATGGTGACGCAGACCAACAAAGACGCTTTTGGTTTCGTGCTCTACCATTGGAAAGGCTCCGAGGAAGACTGGATGTTGCAGCATATAGACACCGGCGGCGATGATGGCGACGACAACGACAGCCCGCTTGAACTGATAGGTGGCGACTGGGAAATCATCGTAGATGGAGATTTG
This sequence comes from uncultured Prevotella sp., assembly GCA_944321645.1. GTDB lineage: Bacteria > Bacteroidota > Bacteroidia > Bacteroidales > Bacteroidaceae > Prevotella. The sequence continues at coordinate 16,279 of CALUMB010000042.1, read as the reverse complement.
ATGACACACTAAATCAAGAAAAGACATGAAATTATTATTGTCGACAATATTCTTTTCTTTACTTTCGGCGAGCGTGTTCTCCCGGGCAGTGGGTGACTCCCTGCTGCGGGAGAACATCTCCCAGGAGTTGCAGGTGCGCCAGAAGCCCGGCACGGAGCGGCTTCTGGCCGACTATTTGCGCTGCCTGCCTGCGGAATGCGACACCGTGTATGCCATACTGTATGAGCCAACGCAATGCCCGCGCTGCGAGGCGTGCATAAAGGCCGACTACGCAGCTCTGAAGCGCGTGAAGCCAGACGCACAGATGGTGCTAATCACAGCCTATCCCGACTCGGCCCGTGCCGCGCTCTACAACCGCGACCAGGGCTATCTGGCCGACGCATACATCTACGATGCCGACCGGGCTTACCTCGACATATTGAGCTTCAACTCAAGCTGCATGATAGGCACATATATGTTAAAGGTGTGCAGGAGTGAGGGCAGGCTGCTCTTTGGTGCGCAGACGTATTACATGGGCGACGACGAGTTCATGCGCGAGCTTGTGGCTTGCAAGGGCATAGTTGAGCCTCACGACTATGCCGCACAAGCCGATGCCGGCGGCATAGCCCCCAAAGAAGGCTACAAGCCAATGTGTGCGCCAATAGATTGCGCATACGCCGACCACGAGGTGGACGCAGGCGGGCAGATGCTGTCCGACGTATACGGAATCCCGAAGTATGAAGGCTGCCACTTCTTCTACAACGACAAGCTGGCCAACTGCGTGATGCTGTTCGGCGGCGACGGCGGCAAGCTCCGCTTCCGGGCGAGGGTGGAGCCTGACAGCACGGAGCGCGACAGGTTCCTCGAAGTGGACAGGCAGCTTTGGCCTTACCTCGCGCGCTACTACATCCCGCTGGCCCCGGAGATGATGGGCGGCGGCAGGCTTGGCGTGTCGTACTCGTTGCCGCACATCATACCAGACACGATAAGCAACAACGGCGGGGTGGCCTACTTCAACGAACCGGCCATCGTGGTGCGCGACGTTGAGACACTTGCCCCAGAGCCAATGTTCGTGCCAGACTTCATGACGTATGAGGACACGATGTTCTTTTACAAGCACTTCAAGTATTGCGTGTTTAAGGGTGAGGCTGTGTACGGGTGCCAGAAGCTCACGTGGCCTGTGGGCTATGGGCGCGAGGAGATTGAGCACATCACCGACCGCAACTCGTTCTGCGAGGGCTTCTACGACACGGGCAATCCGTTCATAGCCACGTTCAGCCTTAAGACGGGCAAGCTCACGGGGCGCTATGGCGAGCTTGCGCCCTGCGCACGGACGAGCCGAAGCGGCTATTTCTTCACAGACCCGGTGATGTACAGCGACGGTCGCGAACTGCTATTCGCCGACGGCTATTCAGGCACGCTCAACCTTACTGACGACCTGCGGCGGGGCAAGATGAGGCAGTACTCGGCCTTCGCAGTGGACACGGCTGCATTCCCTCGCCCCGACACCGCGCTCTTCTATAAAGACGAATACACCATTGCTTACCGGCGCTTTTTCTATCGCCGCATCGTTGCGGCGCGAATGGACAGCGCGGCGGTGTACTGCATAGTGGAGTATGCGCCTGGCGGGGTCTACGACCCTTCGCCGCAGAACAAGGGCTACACCCTCGTGGCCATCGACCGCCGGAGCGGCCTGGCCACGGAGCAGCGGCTGCCGCACATCGGCGGGTGGCGCACGCTGGGCTTCGGCCTGCGCACAAACGCCGGGCGGGTGACGCCGTTCGGCTTCTACCGTCGCGCCGACGGCGGCTATGTGGTGAGGGAATGGACAGGCGGTTAAGTGTCGGCTTCGGAGCGTTTTTTACTTTTATTTAAACTCGGCGTAACGCTTTTGTAACACGCTTTTCCGATATTTGCAGGCAAAAATGCCCCACGATGGCGCGGCTGCATCCCCGGTGGCGGGATGTGGCCGCGCCATTCGGGCGGAAGAGTGGAAATGAAAACGTACCGAAGGATGAAGAGAGCATTGGCCCTTGCGGGCTTGGCGGTGTGCCTTGACGCAGCCGCACAGTTTAAGCCGGAGATTCACGGAACGATTCGCGGCAAGTACGAGTACCAGACGGAGGAAGGCCAAGGCCGCTTCCAGGTGCGCAACGCGCGGTTCAGCATCACGGGCAAGGTGGTGGAGGCCGTGGCGTACAAGGCGGAGATAGACCTCTCCGACGAGGGCAACATAAAGATGCTCGATGCCTACACGCGCATAAGCCCGTGGAGCACGCTCGACTTCACGATAGGCCAGATGCGCGTGCCGTTCACCATCGACGCGCACCGCTCGCCCCACCAGCAGTACTTCGCCAACCGCTCGTTCATAGCCAAGCAGGTGGGCAACGTGCGCGACGTGGGCGCCACGCTTGGCTACACGTTCAACGTGGGCTTCCCGCTGAAGCTTGAGGCGGGCGTGTTCAACGGCTCCGGCCTGACGGAGCAGAAGGACTTCTGGACTGACAACATAAACTATTCGGCAAAGGCACAGCTCTTCTTGCCGCGCGGCTTCAACGTGACGCTGAGCGTGCAGAAGATAAAGCCGGAGCACGTAGGCATAATGATGTACGACGCCGGAGCCTATTACCACGGCGGGGGCTGGCACGTGGAGGCGGAGTATCTCTACAAGCACTATGCCGACAACGCCTTTGGGGCGGTGCATTCGATTGACGGTTTCGTGAACTACGACATAAAGGTGGGCGGCAAGAAGCCTTTCGTTAAGAAGGTGTCGCCGCTGGTGCGCTACGACTACATGAGCGACCACAGCGACGGCACGGCCAATGAGCACGGTCTGCTCTATACCACCGACTACCGCCGCCAGCGCATCACGGGCGGCGTGACGCTCAGCCTCTCCACGCCTTTCGTGTCGGACATCCGCCTTAACTACGAGAAGTATTTCTATCGCGAGGGCGCTATAGCCAAGCCCTCGGAGCGCGACAAGATTGTGCTCGAGGTGATGACGAGATTCTGAAAATTAAGAATTAAGGATGAAGAATTAAGAAAGGCTGCGCAGAGATTCCGCCGAATACCTCTGCGCAGCCTTTCTTAATTCTTCACTCTTCATTCTTAATTCATTTCCAGTTCCTTCTGAAGGAAAGGCGCGGTGGCTCCTTTGCCGCAGGCGGCCACCTCTTCTGGCGTGCCGGTGGCAACGATGCGCCCTCCGCGGCGCCCACCGTCGGGCCCCATGTCGATGATGTAGTCGGCCTGCTTTATCACGTCGAGGTTGTGCTCAATCACTATTACGGTGTTGCCTCGGTCAACGAGCTTCTGGAGTACGTCCATCAGGATGCGTATGTCCTCGAAGTGCAGCCCGGTGGTAGGCTCGTCGAGTATGTAGACGGTGTTGCCAGTGTCGCGCTTGCTCAGCTCCGTGGCGAGTTTCACGCGCTGGCTCTCTCCCCCGGACAGTGTGGTGGAGGGCTGCCCGAGCCTGATGTAGCCCAGCCCTACGTCCTGCAAGGTCTTTATCTTGCGCAGGATGTCAGGCACGGTGGCGAAGAAGTCCACGGCTTGGTCTACCGTCATGTCGAGCACGTCGGCGATGCTTTTGCCCTTGAAGCGCACTTCGAGCGTCTCGCGGTTGTACCGCTTGCCGTGGCACACCTCGCACGGCACGGTCACGTCGGGCAGGAAGTTCATCTCTATGGTCTTGTAGCCGCTGCCCCCGCAGGCTTCGCAACGCCCTCCCTTCACGTTGAACGAGAACCGTCCAGGCTTGTAGCCGCGTATCTTTGCTTCGGGCAGGTTGACGAAGAGCGACCTTATGTCGCTGAACACGCCCGTGTATGTGGCCGGCGTGGAGCGCGGGGTGCGCCCGAGCGGGCTTTGGTCTACGTTCACCACCTTGTCCACAAATTCCATTCCCTCGATTGCCTTGTATGGCAGCGGTGCCTTGAGCGAGCGGTAGAAGTGCTGGCTGAGCAGGGGCTGTAGCGTGTCGTTGATGAGTGTTGACTTGCCCGAGCCGCTCACGCCCGTTACGAGGATGAGCGTGGCGAGCGGGAAAGCCGCGTCCACGTCTTTCAGGTTGTTGCCCGTCGCTCCGCGCAGCGTTAGCCACTTGCCGTTGCCCTTGCGCCGCTGTGTGGGCGTTTCGATTCTTGCCTCGCCATTGAGGTAGCGGCTCGTGAGGGTGTCGGCGGCGAGCATCTGGCGCGGCGTGCCTTGGAACACCACCTCGCCGCCGCCCCGCCCGGCCTTGGGACCGATGTCAACGATGTAGTCGGCGGCGAGCATCATGTCCTTGTCGTGCTCCACCACTATTACGGTGTTGCCCACGTCGCGCAGCTCTTTGAGCGAGTGTATAAGCCGCTCGTTGTCGCGTTGGTGCAGGCCGATGCTCGGCTCGTCGAGTATGTAGAGCACGTTTACAAGCTGCGAGCCTATCTGCGTGGCGAGCCTTATGCGCTGGCTCTCGCCGCCGGAGAGGCTTGCCGACTGCCTGTTGAGCGAGAGGTAGTCAAGCCCCACGTCGAGCAGGAAGTCGATGCGCGACCGTATTTCCTTCAGTATCTCGGCTGCAATCTTGCGTTGCTGGTCGGTCAGGTGGCTTTCGGCATCGTCGAGCCATTGGCGCAGTTCGCTGATGTCCATCTCGGCCAAGTCGGCTATGTTCTTGTCCCAGATGCGGTACGAGAGCGCTTCGCGGTTGAGCCGGTGGCCGTGGCATTCGGGGCATTGCCTTGTGGCCATGAACTGCGCCGCCCATTTCTGTGCGTTGGCGGAGTCGTCGTGCTCGATGGCGCTGCTTATGTATTTCGCCACGCCGTCGAATGGCGCGAAGATGTCGTTGGAGGTGTGTGTGAGCGACTTGTCGATGCGCACCTTTTCCATCGAGCCGTAGAGCACTTCGTTCACCACGTCGTCGGGCATCTCGCCAATTTTCGTCTTCAGCGAGAAGCCGTATTTGCCGAGCAGGCCGTCAATTTGCCAGAAAATCATCTCGTTCTTGTATTTGCCCAGCGGGGCGATGCCGCCTTCGCGGATGCTGAGGTTGCGGTTGGGTATCACCTTGTCAATGTCGATGGCGTTCACGTAGCCCAGCCCCTTGCACTTTGGGCAGGCACCCTGTGGCGAGTTGAACGAGAAGTTGTTTGGTGCCGGGTCGCTGTATGCTATGCCGGTGGTGGGGCACATGAGCCTCTTCGAGAAGTATTTGGCCTTGCCTGTGTCGCTGTCGAGCACCATGATTAGCCCGTCGCCCTGTTTCATGGCCACGGCTACGCTTTTCTTCAGCCGCTCGTCGCCGCCGCCGCGCACCTTCAGCTTGTCCACCACCACCTCTATGTCGTGGTTCTTGTAGCGGTCGGCCTTCATGCCTCGGGCTATTTCCTTCACCTCGCCGTCTACCCTCACGTAGAGGTATCCCTTGCGCCTCAAGCTCTCGAAAAGCTCGCGGTAGTGGCCCTTTCGGCTGCGCACGAGCGGCGCGAGTATCATTATCTTGCGTTCGGCGTAGTCTTGTGAGATCATGTCGAGCAGCTTCTCCTCGGTGTACCTCACCATTTCTTCGCCCGTTGCGTAGCTGTATGCCTTGCCCGCCCTGGCGAATAGCAGTCGCAGGAAGTCGTAAATCTCGGTTGTGGTGCCCACGGTGGAGCGCGGGTTCTTGTTTGTTGTCTTCTGCTCGATGCTGATTACGGGGCTTAGCCCTGTGATTTTGTCCACGTCTGGCCGCTGCAGCCCGCCGAGGAAGTTGCGGGCGTAGGCCGAGAAGGTCTCTATGTACCGCCTCTGTCCTTCGGCGTAGATGGTGTCGAAGGCCAGCGACGACTTGCCCGACCCTGAAAGCCCGGTCACGACGGTGAGGCTGTTGCGCGGCAACTCGACGTTGATGTCCTTCAGGTTGTGTACCCTCGCGCCCTGCACCACTATCTTCCCGTCTTCGCGCTGTGCGTTGGTGTCTTGCCTGCCGTTCATCGTTGCGTTCCTCCTTCGGTGTAGTCGCGCAGCAGGTTCACGTCGCGCTTGATGTTGTATTCCACGCCGTCGGCCCCCTTGGCCTTCACGAGCACGAAGTAGACACCGTCGCCCACGGGGTTGCCGTGGAACGTTCCGTCCCACCCGCCGTCTATGTCGGTCCACTCGTAGAGCTTCTGGCCCCAGCGGTTGAATATGTAGGCATGGAACTCGATGATGCTCTGGTGGGTGTCCTTTGCCCGGTATATGTCGTTTATGCCGTCGCCGTTGGGGGAGAAGGCGTTTGGCATTTCGAGTATGCTCGCGCTTATGCTCACCCTGATGGTCGATATAAGCTCCGGCTCCGATGTGTCGTCGTAGGCCACGTAGAGCGACACGCTCGTAGAGCCAGACTCGCGGAACTCGTAGGTAGTCTCCTCTTCGTATCGCGTTATGAACGGCTCGGCGTTGCCCTCGCGCGTAAACCGCCACTCGTATGTAGGCACGGCGTCGCCCAAGTCCGACGGGTTTGCCTTGAACGTCACTGTCAGCGGTGCCTGCGCGTTGTTTATTATGTCGGTCGTCTCCATGTCCGTTCCGTCCACGGTGTAGTAGGCCGTTGGTGTGAAGCCGGCCATTGCCAAGAGCGGCGACAGGGTGAATACGGAAGCGAGCAGTGTTGTCTTGAAGCGGTTTGTTGCCATTTGCTTTAAAATATTAACGTGCAAATTTAGCTAATTATGTTGATTTATCCGCGCTTTTTTGGTACTTTTGTAGGCGATAAAGAAAAATAACAGACTTATGGACTTACGACTAAGGCACTGCGCCTTGCTTGTGGCGGCGTTGTTCGCTGCCGACGTGGCGTTCGCCCAGACCGCCGCGTGGAAAGAGATGCACAAGGTGAAGCGCAAGGAAACCATCTTCGGCATAGCCAAGGACAACGGGCTTACCGTAGAGGAACTTATGGAAGCCAACCCCGAGATGAAGCAGCCGGGCTACAAGCTGAAGAAGGGCGACTTCATATTCATACCATACCCAAAGGCCGCCCCCGCCCCGCAGGCACAGGCGCAGGCCGCCTCCGCCCCGCAGCCGCCTGCCGCGCAGCCTGCCGACGATATGCGCCGGCGCGCCATTAGGGTGGGGGTGATGCTCCCGCTCCACGACATCAACGGCGACGGCCGCCGCATGGTGGAGTACTACCGGGGCGTGCTCATGGCCTGCGACAGCCTAAAGCAAGAGGGCGTGTCGGTTGACATAAGGGCGTGGAACGTGCCGGAGAAGGCCGACATTGGCAAGACCCTGCGCGACAAGGACGCTGCGCGGTGCGACCTGATCATAGGCCCGCTCTATTCCACGCAGGTCAAGGCACTGTCCGACTTTGCCGCTGCCCACGGCATTAAGGTGCTCATCCCGTTTTCAATCATCGCCCCGGAGCTTTCGTCCAACCCCAACCTATTCCAGGTTTACCAGAACGAGGCCGACTACAACGACGCGGTGATTGCCCGCTTCCTCGAAAGGTTTGCCGGCCACCACGTGGTGTTCGTCGACTGCAACGACGCCTCGAGCAAGAAGGGCAGCTTCACCCTCGGGCTGCGGCGGCGCATGGAGACCATGGGGCGCAACTATTCCATAACCAACCTCCAGTCTGCCGAAGACAAGTTTGCCAAGGCTTTCAGCACAGACTTGCCAAACGTCGTGGTGCTTAACACCGGCCGTTCGCCGGAGCTTAACATCGCCTTCGCCAAGCTTAACAACTTTTCCACCAACAACCCCAACGCCAAGGTCACGCTCTTTGGCTACACCGAGTGGATGATGTACACCAAATACAACCTCGACAACTACTACAAGTACAACGTCCACATCCCCGCCGCGTTCTACACCAACCCGCTTTCGTCTAAGACGGCGCGAATTGAGCTGAAGTACCGGTGGAACTTCCACGAAGACATGCTCCAGGCATTGCCCCGCTTTGCCATCACCGGCTTCGACCAGGCATACTATTTCATTAAGGGCCTCCACCTCTACGGCGACCGCTTCGTCGGGGCGCGCGGCACGGTGGGCTACGTTCCCATACAGACCCCGCTCCACTTCGAGCGCGTGGGTTCTGGCGGATACCAGAACAAGAGCATACTCTTCGTCCGCTACTCGCCGGAGCACAGGATTGAAACCATCAACTTTTAACGGCGGGCTGCATGGAGATTTCACGAATTATTGCCTTTGGGCGTGTGGCCGCTGCGGCAAGGAAGCACTGCCTGCGCTTGGTGGCGATGGTGTCGGTGGCTGCAATTTGCCCTACGGCGGCGACGGCCCAGGTAGGCGAGCACCGCAGCGAACTGGCCATAGGCGTCAACGGCGGCTACACGCTTAGCAACGTCGGCTTCGTTCCCGACATCCCCCAGGGCCTGCTCGGAGGCTACACCGGCGGCCTCACCGTGCGCTACACCTGCGAGAAGTACTTCAAGAGCGTGTGCGCCATTGTGGGAGAGGTGAACATAACGCAGATGGGTTGGAAGGAAGACATACTCGACGTGGAAGACCGCCCCGTGATAAACCAGGTGACGGGCAAGCCCGAGGAGTACCAGCGCGCGCTCACCTACGTGCAGGTGCCGCTGCTCGCCCGCCTCGGCTGGGGGCGCGAGCGGAAGGGCTTCCAAGTGTTCTTCCAGGTTGGGCCGCAGGTGGGCTTCTTCCTTAACGACAAGGCCAAGAGCAACTTCAACCTGTCCGACCGCAACCTGTCCGACCGCATAGGGGCGCAGCGCGACGCCGCGCAAGACTCGCTAGCCATAGAGCGCAAGTTCGACTACGGCATCACCGGCGGCCTCGGCATCGAGTACTCCCACCCCAAGGTGGGCCACTTCCTGCTCGAAGGCCGCTACTACTACGGCCTGGGCGACATCTTCGGCAACTCGAAGCGCGACTACTTCGGCCGAAGCAACAACGGCAGCATAATCGTCAAGCTCACCTACCTGTTCGACGTAATGAAAACCAAAAACTCTAAAATTAAATAACTTATGTTTGAAAACCAACCTAAAGGACTCTATGCGTTGGCCTTGGCCAACACGGGCGAGCGTTTCGGCTACTACACCATGCTCGCCATCTTCGTCTTGTTTTTGCAGGCAAACTTCGGCTTCTCGGAACTCACCGCAGGCCAGATTTACGGTGTCTTCCTCGCCTTGGTGTATTTCCTGCCGCTCTTGGGAGGCATCTTGGCCGACAAGTTCGGCTTTGGCCGCATGGTCACGCTGGGCTTTGTCGTGATGTTCGTCGGCTACCTGCTCATGGCTATGCCCCTTGGCGCCAACACGGTGGCCCTCGTGGCAATGTTCCTCGCGCTCGTGCTCATAAGCCTTGGCACGGGTCTCTTCAAGGGCAACCTGCAGGTGATGGTGGGCAACCTCTACGATGCCCCCGAGTATTCCAGCAAGCGCGACGCCGCCTTCAGCATCTTCTACATGGCCATCAACATAGGCGCGATGTTCGCCCCGAGCGCAGCCGTGTGGGTGATGGAGTGGGCGCAGGCCACCTTCGGCGTTAGCGAGACCGACTCCTACCACTATGCCTTCGGCGTGGCGTGCGCCTCGCTCATAGTCTCCATGGCCATCTACTACGGCTTCCGCAGCACGTTCCGCCACACGGAGACCACCACTGCCCCCGCTGCCGGTAGCCAGCAGCAGGCCGCTGCCGACGAGGCTCACCACGGAGTGAGCGACAAAGACCGCATCGTGGCGCTCTGCCTCGTGTTCGCAGTGGTGATATTCTTCTGGATGGCGTTCCACCAAAACGGGCTTACGCTGACGTTCTTCGCCCGCGACTACGTTGAGACGAGCGCGAGCGGCATCGTCGGCATGGAGTTCGACGTGCTCAATCTCCTGCTCGTCATCTTCATCGTCTACGCCCTTTTCGGCCTCTTCCAGTCGAAGACGGCTCGCGGCAAGGGCGTGTCGGCAGCCGTGATTGTGCTCAGCGCGGTTGGCTTGGGCTACCAGTACATGACCCTGCCTGACGCCGTTGCCGTGAGCGCCCCCATCTTCCAGCAGTTCAACCCGTGCTTCGTGGTGGCCCTCACGCCAGTGTCGATGGCCATTTTCGGCTGGCTTGCAAACACTGGCCGCGAGCCTTCCGCCCCGCGCAAGATTGCCTACGGCATGCTTGTGGCGGGCGTTGCCTACATACTGATGAGCGTGGGGTCGTTCGGCCTGCCCACCCCGGAGCAGATAACCGACCCGGCTGTGGCCGCGAGCGACTACCACGTGTCGCCGAACTGGCTTGTTGGCACCTACCTCGTGCTCACCTTCGGCGAGCTGCTGCTCAGCCCTATGGGCATCTCGTTCGTCTCGAAGGTGGCCCCGGTCAAGTATAAGGGCCTGATGATGGGCGGGTGGTTTGCCGCCACCGCCGTGGGCAACTACCTCACCAGCGTGGCCGCAGCCCTCTGGGGACTGCCCGTGTGGATGGTGTGGGCCGTGCTCGTGGTGCTCTGCCTGCTGGCCGCCGCGTTCATGTTCTCCATCATGAAGCGCTTGGAGAGAGTTTGCTGACACATAGTTTCTCGTGTCGCCGCGAGCGGGCTGTGGCCTGCCCTGCGGCGACTTTTTTGTTTTCCCCCCGCCCATGCCGCTTTCCATACTGCTGGCTTCGTTCCTCACGGTGGTGCAGCTCAACTGCGAAAACCTTTTCGACTGCCGCCACGACTCGCTCAAGCAAGACACCGAATTTCTTCCTTCTGCCCCGCGCCGCTGGACGCCCTACCGCTATTGGCGCAAGGTGGACAACATAGCCCGCGCCATAGTGTCGAGCACGTCTGACACTACCGGCCACCGGCTGCCAGACCTCGTGGCCCTGTGCGAGGTGGAAAAAGACAGCGTGGTGCGCGACCTCGCCCGCCGCTCAATGCTGCGCACGGGCCGCTACCGCTATTTCGTGACCGACTCGCCCGACGGGCGCGGCATCGACGTGGCGTTGCTCTACCACGAGTTTTCGTTCGCCCCCATCAGCCATGCCTCGCTGCGCGTTCCCACGGTGGGCGGCATGCCACCCACGCGCGACATACTCTATGTGTCGGGGCGTATTATCACAGACGACACGCTCCACGTCTTTGTCGTCCATTCGCCGAGCCGGCGCGACGGCGAGCGGGCCACGCGCCCCTACCGCATGACTGTGGCACGCCGCCTCTGCGCCGCCATCGATTCGGTGAGGGGAGTGTCGCCCGGCGCAAGAATCATCGTGGCCGGCGACTTCAACGACTATTCCGGCGACCCGGCCTTAGACTACATTTGCTCAAAGTCGATGTCGGACGTGACGGCCTCTGCCCGTGGCGCAAACGGGGCCAAAGGCACATACTTCTACAAAAACCGCTGGGGGAGCCTCGACCACATACTGCTTAGCCATTCGCTCCTTGCCAACTTCGTTTCGGCCCGCGTCAACGATGCCCGCTTCCTGCTGGAGTATGACTACGGCTACGGCGGGGTGAAGCCGCGCCGCACGTACAGTGGCTACCGCTACAGCCCCGACGGCTATAGCGACCACCTGCCGCTCGTGGTCCGCTTGCGCTTCGACTGACGTGTGCCTTGCGCAGTTGGGTGCGGTGCAAGGGGCGCGGGGGCATTGCCGTTGCACGTCTTCATGGGCGCAAGGGGCAAAAAGCCGGTTAACGTTTTTAACTTAATTGCGGCAAACCGTGGCCCGCTTCGCAATGCTTTGATGTCCAGCGAGTTGCAAGGCGTGGCGTTTCAGCTTCCGAAACAGCCCGTTTCGCGAGCCGGAATGCCCCGTTTTGGAAGCTAAAACGGCCCGTTTTGCAATGCGAAATGCCGCTGTGTTAAAAACAATGGCGTTTGCGGCGTTTTTTAGTTGCATATTTGCAACTTGCCTGCGGCTTGCCGGCTGTGGCATTGTGTGTTTGGGCCTGCCTTGTGCCTTGGCCGCGCGGCGGGCGTTGGAATGGCGCACCCAGACGCAAGCAGCCCCGCAACGGCATTGTGGAACCGTTGCGGGGCTGTTTTGTGTCCGGGCTTGTTGCAGCCCGTTTTTTGCGCTGGTCAGATTCCGAGCTTCTCGCGGATGTCCTTAGGTATGGCGTTCTTGTTCACCATGAAGTCCATGGTCTTGTAGGCCACGAAGGCTTTGGTCATGTACCATGTGCCTTTGTAGTCGCCATACTCGCCCCAGGAGTTCTTCACCATGTAGTACTCGCGGCCGTTCTGGTCCTTGGCTATGCCGTAGATGTGCATCCCGTGGTCGTCGGTGGTCTCCCAGTTGTCGTAGGCCTCCTGGCGCATTTCCTGCGTGGGTACGATTTCGGGGGCGTTCACTCCGAGCGAGTCGAACTTGTTGTTCTTCTGCGATGCCGACAGGCGGAGCCAGCGTGCGGCGTCGCTGCCGGTGAGGTCGCGCACCTTGTCGGCGTCGTATGCCACGCCGAGTCCCTTGCGGGTGAAGCCGTCCTCAGACACGTCGCCGCCCCACATGATGGTGTAGCCCTCGTTGATGGCGTTGTCGATTATGCGCATCATGTCGTCCATAGGCACGTTGTAGCTGGGCTTCCAGCGCCAGTTGTCCTGCACCTCCACGACGAACGTCTTCCAGAAGGGGTGGTGTGTGAAGCTGCTGATGCTCACGTAGTCGTCCCAGTTGAGGCCGAGGCTCTCGGCAAACGACTTCGGGGTGTACTTCTTGCCCTCGTAGGTGAACTCCTCCGGGCATTCGCCGAGGTAGGCGTCGAGTATGCCTTGCAGCCCCTTCTTCCATGCGGGGGTGAGCTTCTTGGCGTTGCTCGTGGCTATGGCCTCCACGTATGGGGTCATGCAGCGGAAGAACTCGTCGAAGTTGTTGAGCGAGTCGCCTTGCGGCGTGCCGGGGGCAGGCATGGCGTCCTCTGGTATCAGTCCGTAGTTGATGGCGCAGTAGAGCGGGTCGTAAGACGAGCCTCCCTGCGAGAAGGATATGTCGCCGTGGGTGCGCACGGTGGCTATGGCGCGGTCCATGTATGTCTTGCTGGCCACGAAGTTCTCGCACAGGTCGTAGGTTTTGCCTGTTTTCTTGAGTATTTCGCTCTCGAAGAACGACAGTGTGGAGTATGCCCAGCAGGTGCCGCTGCGGTTCTGGTCTTTGATGGAGGTGATTTTGTTTTCCTTCACCACGGTGAACACCGGTTTGTTCGAGTTCGCCGAGTCTTTTTTCTCTTCGGCGTTTGCGCCTGTTGCCGCCATGGCCACGAGCGCAAGTGTTAGGAGTTTCTTCATCTTTTTTTATTGTTCTGTGTAATGGTTGTTGTGCCTTTGTTGCCTCACCGCGCCTCGAGGAAAGCCTCAAGTTCCGCCGGGTGGTAGGGTATGCGGCTCTGTCCGAGGAATCGGCAGCCGTCGCTGGTTATGAGCAGGTCGTCTTCTATGCGTATTCCGCCGAAGTCCTTGTATGTCTCGAGCAGGTCGAAGTTTATGAACTCGGCGCAGTGGCCGCTCTTGCGCCAGTCGTCGATGAGTGCCGGTATGAAGTAGATGCCCGGCTCGTCTGTCACGACGAAGCCCTCCTCGAGCCTGCGGCCCATGCGCAGGCAGTTTGTGCCGAACTGGGTTGAGGGGCGCGTCTCGCCGTCGAAGCCCACGTACTGCTGGCCGAGGCCCTCCATGTCGTGTACGTCGAGCCCCATCATGTGGCCCAGCCCGTGGGGCAGGAACATGGCGTGCGCCCCGGCGCGGACGGCCTCTTCGGTGTCGCCGCGCATCAGCCCAATCTCCTTTAGGCGGTCTGTCATGAGTCGGCACACGTCCATGTGTACGTCAAGCCACCTCACGCCGGGGCGCGCCACGCCGAGCACGTGGTCGTGGCACTCTTCCACAATCTTGTAGATTTCTATCTGCCGCTGCGTGAACTTGCCCGACACGGGGTATGTGCGCGTGTGGTCGGAGCAGTAGTCGTCAAGCTCGCACCCGGCGTCGCAGAGCGCGAGCCGCCCGGCCTCGAGCCTGGCTTCCGACGGGCAGCCGTGCATTATCTCGCCGTGCTGGCTGAAGATGGTGGCGAAGCTCACCTTCGAGGCGAGCGAGTTGGCCACGCCGTCGACCGTTCCGCCCACGAACCGCTCCGTCACCCCGGGCTTGGCAGCGAGCATGGCGGCGGTGTGCATCTTGTAGCCCACCTCGCACGCCCGCTCTATGGCTTCCACCTCTTGCGGCTCCTTCGTGGAGCGCATCTTCACCACGGCCATTATCAGCTGCATCGAGGCCGACTCGCGCTGCTGGCTCGGGTGTATGCCGAGCAAGTCCATTATTTGTATCATGTTGTCGTGGCGGTATGGCGGCAGGAAGTGTACCGTGCGGTGCTGCCTGAGGGCCTCGTTGCAGATGGCTTTCAGCTCTTTGGCCGGGGCGGAGTGGGCCACGCCCACCTCGGCGGCGAGGTCGGCCACGCTGTCAACGGCGCCATACCACACGATGTCCTCAATGTCGATGTCGTCGCCAACGAGCGTCTCGGTGTCGTTGTCCACGTCGATCACGCCCGCAAGTCCGTCGCGGTGCTGGCCGAAGTAGTAGACGAACGAGGAGTCTTGGCGGAAGGGCGAGTAGGCGTTTGCCGGGTAGTTGGCCGGCGCCTCGTTGTTGCCAAACAGTATGACGACGCCGCCGCCCACGAGCTTCTTCAGCTCGGCGCGGCGCCTTATGTAGGTTTCTTTGCTAAACATTGCGCATTATGTTTTTAGGGTCTTTGGTATAAATGTCGTGCAAAGATACACATTTATTTAATATAAAAGGATTATCTTTGCACTAAAAATAATCCAACCAGGCTTGTGCGATGCAAATAGTGTGGAACAGCGGGCTTGTGCTTGAGGGCGGCGGGATGCGCGGCGTGTTCACCAGCGGCGTGCTCGACGCTTTTATGAAGCACGAGGTGTACTTCAACTACGTGGTGGCCGTGTCGGCCGGCGCGTGCAACGGCTTGTCGTACATGAGCCGCCAGCCGCGCCGCGCCCGCATATCTAACATAGACATGCTCGTGAAGTACGACTACATAAGCCTGCGCAACCTTGTGACCCAGGGCAGCATCTTCGACCCGGACTTGCTTTACAGGAGGTTTCCCGACGAGCTTGTGCCTTACGACTACGACGCATATTTTGCCAACCGGGCCACGTTTGAGATGGTGGCCACAAACTGCCTGACCGGCCGCGCCGAATACCTTAGCGAACGCTCCGGCGACCGCCAGCGGCTTTTGGACATAGTGAGGGCGAGCAGCAGCCTGCCATACGTGAGCCGGATAGCCCGCGTTGACGGCGTGCCGATGCTCGACGGCGGCATCGTGGACAGCATACCCGTCGAGCACGCCATTGAGCGTGGCTACCGCCACTGCGTGGTGGTGGCCACGCGCAACCGAGGCTGGCGCAACACCGGGCGCGACCGCAAGATTCCGCCGCTCGTCTACCGCGACTACCCGCGCCTGCGCGTGGCGCTGAGCCACCGCATCGAGGCTTACAACCGGCAGTTGGAGATGGTGGAGCAGATGGAGGACGAAGGCGTGGTGGACTGCATCCGCCCGCAGCGGCCCGTGGAAGTGGGGCGCATTGAGAAAGACCCCAAGAAGCTTGCGGCCCTCTACGACGAGGGCTTCAGGCTTGGCGAGGAGTTCTGCCGGCGCGAGTTCGGCTGTGGCTCATAGCCTCGGCATGGCGCGGCTTGGCTTTCATCGGACTTCGTGTTTTGGCGACGGGCCATATTTGTTTGCCCCCTTATGGCTGTCTTTGCATAGAAACACGACCATGGCTGTTATATATGCGATGGTCACAAGCCCGACAATGGTCGATGCGGTGAGTGCGACCTGCCCAAACTTCCTGACAAGGAGCACTGTGGTGGTGCTGGCCGCGTCGAGCGCGAACCATGCCGCCGCCCACCATCCGCTCCGCCCCGTGTCGTGCAGGCGGCGTATTGTGGCCGGGAGCAGGGCGAGGGTAAGGAGCCGCGAGACGTAGACGCTGGTGAAGGCCGTGGCTATGCAGGCAAGCTTGGCTATGGCCACTATGAGGAATGCCCACCAATATTCCGACCTTCGCGAGCGGCCCTTGCACACAAATAGTTTCCTGTAAGCCTCCCTCGCCGCTTCGGCGAAGGATAGCGCGGGTTGTTTAGTTAGTTTTTCCATAATGGCTTGGTTAGTCTATTTCAGCAGGTCGGGGCGCAGGCGGCGCGTCCGCTCCATGGCCTGGTCCATCTCCCATTCCTTTATCTTGGCCTCGTTGCCGCTCAGGAGTATTTCCGGCACCTTCCATCCCTTGTAGTCGGCGGGGCGCGTATAGATGGGGGCGGAGAGCATGTCGTCCTGGAAGCAGTCGGAAAGTGCGCTCTGGTCGTCGCCTATCACTCCCGGCACG
>CALUMB010000041.1 GCA_944321645.1 uncultured Prevotella sp. | reverse complement strand
TATATATGTTTTTTATAACATCGGTTCTATTTTCAATGAAATCTGTTCTTTCCATGTTCATATCTTTATTGTGCAAAGATACGAAATAAAAAAGGTTTAAATGCCAGATTTTCTGTTTTTTTTCACCTCGCCCAAATTTTCCGGGCAGCCCGTCCCTCCCGTTGCATGTCCTCCTGACAGCCATACGAAATCCCATTCCAAGGGCCGCCGCTTCCGAAAAAGGACAACCTGCGGCGCGAAACGGCACGAAACGCGGCGTGAAACGGGCCGTATCGCATCATGGAACGGCACGTTTTACGATGCAAGACAGGCCGTTTCGCGTTGCAAAACGGCACGTTTTCAATTTGAAACGCAACGCCCCAAAAAGGCTACAAACCGGCAGGCAGGCCGCAGCCCACAGCAAATGCTGCAACCAAAAGGCGCAGCATTGCTTACGGTTTTACGGGCATTGCACCAATATGCAAAGGCACGGCGGCCTGCAACCCGGTTCCGATTTTGGACAAGTCGGCCCGGCATTCCGCCCACCGCCACGCCCCGGGCAAGCCCAGGAACTGTCTTTGCCTTGCCGCAAAAGGCCAAAGCGGCTTCTCAGTTGCCGTGGCGCGTCACCGAGAACGACTGGCGGTGGAAGATGAATATTGGAACGATGCAGCCCACCACCATGCCGAACATCACGAGAAGCGTGAGCGAGCCGTTGTGGAAGAAGCGCGCGACATACTCCATGGTGTACTCGTCTGGCAGCCTCACGATGTTTATCAGGTCGCGCACGGCCTTGTATGCGAACATCCCCGGCACCATAGGCAGCAGCGACGGGAAGGCGAAGCACTCCGCCGGGCAGTGGATGCGCATGGCGAAAGGCACGGCCAGCAGCCCCACCATAAAGCCGGCTATGGCCGACGCGGCCACGATGTCGAACGGCATGGCGCCGTTGTGCATCAGGAAGTAGCGCACGCCGTGGCCAACGCAGGCAAGCAACGCGCAGATGAGCAACGCGCGGCGCGGCGGGTTGCTTATCACGGCGAAGCCTATCGCGGCCACGGCGGCAAACAGCCCGTCGGCAATGGTGGCGGTAACGATGTCGGGGCGCGCCACCGCCGTGAACGTGGTGGGGTCGATGCCGAACGCTATCACCGTGCCCGACAAGCCGATGGCAATGCAAATGATGAGCAGCATGGCGTTGGCCAGGCGCGAGATGCCGTTGAGCACGTGGTGGTCAACGATGTCCATCACGCCGTTTATCAGCGGCACGCCCGGCACGAGGTAGAGCATCGACGTGCCGAGCGAGATGTCCTCGGTGCCGCCGTGGAAGAAGAGGAAGTCCGTCACGCCCACCATCGTCGACACGAAGGCGCACACCACGAACACCGCCAGCTGGTTGACCCCGCGCCGCGTGAGCTGCTGCCGCAGGAAGAACCCAACGAGCGTGGCCGCGAACACGATGGCCATAGACGTGAGGTTGCCGTCGAACAGGCGGCAGAAGCAGGCGTTGGCCACCGACGCGAGCAGCAGCACGAGCCAGCGGCTCTCGCGCCTCTCCTCCACAATGGCCCGCAGCCGCCGCCACATCTCCGGCAGCGGCAGCCGTTGGTCGAGCGCGTCCCACGACAGCTGCGAGAGCTTCATGTTCACGTTGAAGTTGAGCGGGATGTGCGGCGTCTTCTTGATGTAGGTGTAAGAGTGCGCACGGTCGGCGTCGTGCAGGGTGATGCTGAGCGTCTGCGGGAAGATGAGCAGGTTTACGTGCAGCCCCATGGCGCGGGCCATGCGCACTGTGTTGAGCTGTATGCGCGAGGTCTGCGCCCCCACGGCCATGAGCGTCGATGCGTACTCTGCCAGGAAGAGCGTGGCCTCCTTAAGTCTCTGGTGGGTGTCTTGCACCTGTTGTTGTTGCATTGTCCTTTACCTATTTTATATATGACGGCGGCCGGCCGCTGCGCGGCAATCCCCGCGCAGCGCCCGCCTGTATCCTGAAAAGCGGGTGCAAAATTATACAATTCCCGCCAAAGGGCAAAATGTGGGCGGCAAAATAAAGCCCCCGCCCGCTCCTGTTCAATGCCCTGCGCTGGATGTGGAGGCACAAGCGGCGGCCACCGGCGCGAACGGCACGTGTGACTTTTGGACACTGACACATTGTCAGTCGCCACGGTTTGGCACGGTTTTCGCAATCCCAAGGGTGGCAGCACCGCCGGAAAGCGGCGCAAGCCACGAGAAAAGAAAGTATATTTAAAAAATAAACCATTATGAACATCAAACCATTGGCAGACAGGGTGCTCGTACTCCCCGCACCTGCAGAAGAGAAGATTGGCGGCATCATCATTCCTGACACCGCAAAAGAGAAACCGTTGCACGGAACGATCGTGGCAGCCGGCAAAGGCACCAAGGACGAGGAAATGGTGCTCAAGGAGGGCGACGAGGTGCTCTACGGCAAGTACTCCGGCACCGAACTGGAATACGAAGGCACGAAATACCTGATGATGCGCCAGAGCGACGTGCTCGCCGTCATCGAGAAATAACAAATCAACAGAACACATTTAACCACACAAGACATCATGGCAAAAGAGATAAAATTCGACACAGAAGCCCGCGAAATGCTTAAGAAGGGCGTAGACCAGTTGGCTAACGCAGTTAAGGTGACACTCGGCCCGAAAGGCCGCAACGTGATCATCGAGAAGAAGTTCGGCGCTCCCCAGATCACCAAGGACGGCGTGACCGTGGCCAAGGAGGTGGAGCTTGAAGACCGCTTCGAGAACACCGGCGCACAGCTCGTGAAGAGCGTGGCCAGCAAGACCGGCGACGACGCCGGCGACGGCACCACCACCGCCACCATCCTGGCACAGGGCATCGTGAGCGTCGGCCTGAAGAACGTCACCGCAGGCGCAAACCCCATGGACCTAAAGCGCGGCATCGACAAGGCCGTGGCCACCGTGGTAGGCTACATCAAGGACAGCGCCGAGAAGGTGGACGACAACTACGACAAGATTGAGCAGGTGGCAACGGTGTCGGCCAACAACGACCCCGAAATCGGAAAGCTCGTTGCCGACGCCATGCGCAAGGTGAGCAAGGACGGCGTGATCACCATCGAGGAGAGCAAGAGCCGCGACACATACATCAACGTGGTGGAGGGAATGCAGTTCGACCGCGGCTACCTTAGCGGCTACTTCGTGACCGACGCCGACAAGATGGAGTGCGTGATGGAGAACCCCTACATCCTCATCTACGACAAGAAGATAAGCAACATCAAGGACTTCCTGCCAATCCTGCAACCCGCAGCCGAGAGCGGACGCCCGCTCCTGGTCATCGCCGAGGACGTTGACTCCGAAGCCCTCACCACACTCGTGGTAAACCGCCTGCGCGGTGGGCTTAAGATATGCGCCGTCAAGGCCCCTGGCTTCGGCGACCGCCGCAAGGCCATGCTCGAAGACATCGCCATCCTCACCGGCGGCGTGGTCATAAGCGAGGAGAAAGGACTGAAGCTCGAGCAGGCAACGCTTGAGATGCTCGGCACCTGCGACAAGGTAACCGTGACCAAGGACAACACTACCATCGTCAACGGGGCTGGCGACAAGCAGTGCATCGCCGACCGCGTGGCACAGATAAAGAACGAAATTGCCAACACCACCAGCTCCTATGACAAGGAGAAGCTGCAGGAGCGCCTCGGCAAGATAGCAGGCGGCGTGGCCGTGCTCTACGTAGGCGCAAACAGCGAGGTGGAGATGAAGGAGAAGAAAGACCGCGTCGACGACGCCCTCTGCGCCACCCGCGCCGCCATCGAGGAAGGCGTGGTGGTAGGCGGCGGCACCACATACATCCGCGCCCTGCCTGCCCTTGAGGACCTCAAGGGCGACAACGCCGACGAGCAGACCGGCATCAACATCGTAAAGCGCGCCATCGAGGAGCCTCTGCGCCAGATTGTCGCCAACGCAGGCGGCGAGGGAGCAGTGGTTGTGCAGAAGGTGGCAGAGGGCGAAGGCGACTTCGGCTACAACGCACGCACCGGCGTTTACGAAGACTTGCGCAAGGCCGGCGTAATCGACCCGGCCAAGGTGGCCCGCGTAGCTCTGGAGAACGCCGCTTCAATAGCAGGAATGTTCCTCACCACCGAGTGCCTCATCGTAGACAAGCCCGAAGAGAAGCCCGCAATGCCCATGGGCGGCGGTGCCGGAATGGGCGGCATGATGTAAGCTGCAAACAATTCACATCAACAATAGAGGGGCGCCCCTAACGGGGTGTTCCTCTTTTTGTATGGTCGGCATCGCAAGCCTTTACAGAGATTTTCCGCCCAAACCCGAAGGAAACAGACAGCCTACAAAGAAAAAGAAGCCAAGCCACCAAATTCCATGGCGGAACATACTCGAAACCGGCATAAATTCCGTATCTTTGCTCTGTGTAACAAAAAACAAGTGCCTATGATGTAGATTATCGAAAAAGACATTAGATAAAAAGCGTTAGCTTCGTATATTCTTGTTTTCCGAAATCGCCAAATTAAAGAAAATACCCAAGGATTGCAAAGTTGATGCCTGCGCTCATGGCGCGGGCTTTCACTTGTATGCGGGTATTTGGCGTTTGGCGATGCCAGGGAAAACGGTACAAAGTAGATAGTCCGCGCCTTTTTATTGTCTGAACATTTGCCATCGGACTATAATCGGTGATTAACTAAAACAACTTATATTTTTTACTTAAAATGCAGAAAAACCATGAAAAAATTATTTGCAAGACTGGCTTTGCCCCTTGTCGCCCTGCTGCTTGCGGCCAAGGCATCTGCGTTTGAAATCACAGTGGACAGCATCCGTTACTACGTCGAGTCGAACACGTCCACGACCTGTTCGGTGACGTATCCCGGCTCAAACAAATACTCCGGGGATGTCGTCATACCCGAAAAGGTCACGTACAATGGCCGCACACTGACCGTCACGGCAATAGGCAGCCACGCATTTCAATTTTGCGACAGCCTCACGAGCATAACCATACCCAACACCGTGACCTCAATCGGATATTGGGCATTCATGGGATGCACGAGCCTGACCGAAGTGGTAATACCAAATTCCGTTAAGACCATCGGCCCAAGGGCATTCTGGAATTGCACCGGCCTAACCACGATAACTCTCGGCAACTCGGTTTCCGAAATCATGATGTGGCCCTTCGTCGGCTGCATTAACCTTAAGTCTATATATTCCCTAAACCCCACACCACCTGAATCCGGCTACCTTTGGCAACTGGAAAGCCAGTATCTGAACGTCACCGTGTACGTTCCTCAAGGGTCGCTTGCCGCCTACCAATCCGCCGAGGAGTGGGAAAAGTGCTGGAACATCGTGGAGATTGAGACTGCTGGCATAAGCGGCATAGGCACAAGTGACCTTCACCCCTGCGTGAAGACCGAGGGCGAAGCCATTGTAATAGAAGGCCCACAAGGCATGGCGATAAAAGTGTTCGATGCCGTCGGCGCGCTACTAAGTGTGACAAAAGCCACTGGCAGGCACACGCACATAAGCCTGCCCAAAGGCAGAGTGTACGTGGTCAAGGTTGGCGACAAGGCCGTCAAAGTGGCGTTGTAAATCAGAGTGTATGCCAACCCTACCCAAAACGTATATTTACCGCCCCGGCCTTGGCACGCCGCAAGCCTGCCGGGCCGGGCCGAGTTCCATGCGCCAGGCCGCATTACGCGCCTCTCTGCGTTTTAACATTTGACCGTTAAAAACGTTAACGGGCGGCACATCGCTTAACGTATTGGTTTCCAGTGAGTTGCGGAATGCGCCGTTTTGCGGCGCGAAACGGCACGTTTTGGCTCGCGAAACAAGCCGTTTCGCACTGCAAAACGACCCATTTCAGGGCGCGAAACGGCCGCAACGGAAAAACGGCGCGGCGCGGGCTGCATTTAGTTGCAATATTGCAAGCAAGGCGGCTGGCGGAAGCCGGGATTTTAACAAAATCCACAACGGCCCCCCACGGCAACACACTTGGCAAAACAAGCCAAGGCAGCCCATTAGGGATGGCTACGACACACGACGCCACTGCGGCACAGGCCCGTGCTCCCCCACCCCGCCAGCGGAGCGGAGCGGCACGCGGGGCGCAGCCCGTGATTCAGTCTTTTTAATACAAAAGTTTTTGGCGTTAAAGAAATATGCAATAACTTTGCATCCTAAATTCTATTAAAAGCAAACCACTTGTCATGAAGAAACTACTACTGTCGGCTCTCGCCTGCATCATGGCGTTGCCCTCGCTCGCACAGCACGGCTACCCCTTCAACCCAACATACGCCGAAGACCACAACGTGTACTACGGCCTGCGGCTCGGCCTGGCGTTGGCCACGGTGAACTCCGACGACCCGCAGCTCGACGGCGGGAGCGTGCGCTCCGGGCTGAACGTGGGCGCGGTCATCGGCTTCCAGCTATCGCCCTCGGCACCGGTCTACCTCGAGACGGGACTCTCGTACACCGAGAAGGGCGGCAACGGGTATGTGGACGGCAAGAAGTTCACCTACGACCTCAACTACCTCGAGATGCCAATACTCGCCAAATACAAGTACTACTTCGACGACGACCTTAGCATCCAGCCCTTCGCGGGCGGCTACCTGGCCTGCGGCGTGGGCGGCAAGGTGAAGGACTACGGCACGAGCAAGGACGACCGCGCCGTCTACTCGTCGTTCTCCGACAGGTTCTTCAAACGCTTCGACGGCGGACTGCGCATTGGCTGCGGACTGGAGTTCCAGATGATATACGGCGAGATAGCCTACGACTTCGGCCTGGCCAACATCTGCCACAGCGACTTCGACAAGTCGCGCACGGGCAACTTCTACCTGAACTTCGGCGTAAACTTCTGACAGTTGCGCCATAAACAGAAAGGCCGCCGCACTCAGCTGACTGTGAGTGCGGCGGCCTTTGCCGTTCTATGAAGCCTGCCTTAGGGAGCGGGGCGTGTGCTGTTTTACTCGTAGTGGGTGTCGAGGTAAGTCACGTGGGTGACGAGGTACTCCTCCACTCCGTGCTTGCCGTCGGCCCCGCCTATGCCGCTCTTCTTCACTCCGGCGTGGAATCCCTGCATTGCCTCGAAGTGCTCGCGGTTTATGTAGGTCTCGCCGAACTCCAGGCCGCGCACGACCTTGGCCGCCGTGTCGATGTCCTTGGTGAACACGGACGACGCCAGACCGTACTCAACGTCGTTGGCCCAGGCTATCACTTGGTCGGTGTCCTCGAACTCAACGATTGGCAGCACCGGGCCGAACGTCTCCTCGTGGATGATGTCCATGTCCTGGCGGCAGTCGTCGAGCAGCGTGGCGGCGTAGAAATATCCCATGTCGCCCACGCGGTGGCCGCCGCAGAGCACCTTCGCTCCTTGCTTCACGGCGTTCTCAACCTTGGCCTCCACGCTCTCCAGGGCGCGCTTCTCCACGAGCGGACCCATGTCGACGGTGTGGTCCTTGCAGGGGTCGCCCACCTTCACTGCCTCGAACTTGCGGAGCAATATCTCGGTGAACTCTTTCTTCACTGCCTTGTGCACATACAGGCGCTCGGCGTTGTTGCATATCTGGCCGTTGTTGCCTATGCGGCTGTCGAGCACCCACTGTGCCGAGGCTTCGAGGTCGGCGTCGGGGAATACTATGGCCGGGGCTTTGCCGCCCAGTTCGAGCGACACCTTGGTGATGTTCGTAGCGGCGGCTTTCATGATGCTCTCGCCTGCGCCCACGCTGCCCGTCACGCTCACGATGTCGACCTTGGGGCTGCCTGCCATCTCGTTGCCGATGACGCTGCCGCGGCCGGTCACTATGTTGATGACGCCTGCCGGCAGGCCCGACTCCTCTACCACGTGGGCAAACTCGGTGCAGTTCTCTGGCGTGAGCTGCGACGGCTTGACCACTATCGTGCACCCGGCGATGAGGGCTGCGCCGGCCTTTCGGGCTATGAGGAAGAACGGGAAGTTCCACGGCAGGATGCCTGCCACAACGCCGATGGGGCGCTTGGTCAGTATGATGGTCTCGCCGCGGCGGTCGCTCGGGATGACTTCGCCCTCGATGTGGCGTGCGAACGATGCCATGTAGTCAAAGTAGTCTGCCGTCACGTTGACCTCAGTCGTGGCCCAGCTGAGCGTCTTTCCCTGCTCGCGCATGATGATGTCGATGAACTGGTCCTTGCGTTTGCGTATGCCGTCGGCCATCTTATGCAGGTAGGCTGCGCGCTCTATCGCTGGCGTGGCCGCCCAAGGCTTCAGGGCCGCGCGTGCCGCGTCGAGCGCGCGGTTCACGTCTTCTATCGTTCCTTCCGGCTGTCGGCTTATCACCTCCTCGGTCGAGGGGTTCAACACGTCTATCCATTTGCCGGAGCTACTCTCAACGAACTCGCCGTTGATGTACATTTTCAAATCTTTCATACTAATCCGTTTTAGGTTTGATTTGTGTTTAGTTTTGCTAAGTTTCCGACAGCAAAAATACTAATAAAAAGCGAGAATGAAAGTGTCATCCTCGCTTTTTATGATAATTTTACCTATGTTTCGATAAGGAGGCAGGAGACAGGAGGCAGGAGTGCAGACGATTATCTTGGAGACAGGAGTGCAGGAGTTGCAGGAGTGCAGACGATGGTTTTAGTGGGCGGGAGGTTGATATTAGTAGTCAGGAGTTCAGGAGTTGCAGGAGTTCAGACAAATGTTTTAGTCGGCTGTTTTGGCTTTGTCAGCAGTCTGAACAATCGTCTGCACTCCTGCCTCCTGTCTCCTGCCTTCTAAAGAAACATTTGTCTGAACTCCTGCAACTACTGAACTCCTGTCTCCTAAACAATCGTCAGCACTCCGGGAGGTTGCTTCCTAAAAATCAACACTTGTGCGTCATGATGTCGAGCACCATGTTGTCGGTGGTCGCCATGGCATCGGCGCCGATGGAAGTGAGGTTGCGTATGCTGCGGTCCACGTCGTCGTCTATGATGCCTTCGGCGCTGCTCACGCATTTGCCCTCCATGGAAAGCAGGGCGGAAAGGATGGCTGTGGATACTCCCGACGATATTTTCAGCGAGCAGCTCGGCTTCGCCCCGTCGCATATCATGCCCGTGATGTTGGCTATCATGTTCTTCACCGAGTGGCATACGTGCTCGTAGTCACCGCCCATGAGGTAGGTGATGCCGCAGCTGCTGCCTATTGAGGCGACCACGCATCCGCAGAGCGCCGACAGCTTGCCGAGGTTTTGCTTGATGTATATGGCCGTGAGGTGGCTCAGGGTGAGGGCTCGTATCAGCTCCTCCTCGGTGTTCTCGTTCTCCGTTGCGTAAACGGCCACGGGGTTGGTCGCGCAGATTCCCTGGTTGCCGCTGCCGCTGTTGCTCATCACGGGAATCATCGCGCCGCCCATGCGGGCGTCGCAAGCCGAGGCCGTGCGGGCTATTATCTTTGAGAATATGCTCCTTCCGAAGATGCCCTGGCTCAGCGGGCGGTCTATGGTCTTGCCGAGGTTGTGGCCGTAGTTGCCCTTTATGGCCTCGGCGGCGGCGCGCATATTGTAGTCCTTGGTCTCGGTGATGAAGCTGATTTCGTCCACGGGCGCGGTGGTGGCGAAGTCATATACAAGGCGCATATTGAGGCGTATGTCCTCCTCATCCTCGCCTGCGGCGGCTTCGCGGCGGTTGTCGAGCAGGGCGTTGCCGTCCTTCTCAACGTAGACGAACGACGTGTGGCCGCCAGCTATGACGGCGGTCGCCTCGCTGTCTCCGGCCTTGCAGCTCACCTCTATGTACAGTTTCTCGGTGATGCCCTCCTTCAGTTTTATGTCAATGCGCTTTCCGGCGATGTACTGCTTGCCCTCTTCGAGAGCCTCGGGGGTGAGGTCCTTTAGCACTTCGAGCTTGTAGTCCGACTTGCCTATGAGCGCGCCGAGGGCTATGGCTATGGGCAGTCCTATCATGCCCGTGCCCGGTATGCCCACGCCCATGGCGTTTTTCAGGATGTTGGCGCTGAGCAACAGGCTGATTGTCTCCGGCCTGCGGCCGAGCGTCTCGGCGGCCTTGGCCGTGCAGAGGGCCACGGCCATTGGTTCGGTGCAGCCTATGGCCGGCACCACTTCTTTATGTATGAGCTTTATTATTCTGCTCCTTGTCTCCTTGTCCTGCATGGTTTGTATGTTTGTTTTGTTTCTGTTCGCGCAGTTGCCGGGTTCGTGCATTCGGAAAGAAAGCACGTTGCCGGTCATGCGTCTCATGCCGGCCAACGTGCTATCCCGTATTTTCTGCCTTTTTACTCTTTTGCTTTCTTACCTGTTCCTGTAGTTGTCCAGACCCTTCTGGAGGAAGTTCAGGTACTCCTGTATGTCCTCGTCGTAAGAGCGGCTGCCTGCCAGCGGCTTGCCCTCGTTGTCGAGCAGCACGTAGAAAGGCTGCGTGTTGGCTCCCACCTTGGTGCGTTGCAGGTAGCTCCACTTGTCGCCCACGGTGCGCAGAGTGCGCTTCTGGCCGTTCTCCTCCACTTGCATAGGCTCGGGGAGCGGGGTCTTGTCGTCAACGTAGAGCGATATAAGCACGTAGTCTTTGTTCAGTATGTCGGCCACTTTCGGGTCGGTCCACACGGCGGCCTCCATCTTGCGGCAGTTCACGCAGCCAAAACCGGTGAAGTCAACCATCACGGGCTTGCCCTCGGCGCGCGCTGCCGCCATGCCGAGATCGTAGTCGGTGTACTTGGCCTCGACCGACTTCTCGTGCATATTGAAGTCTTGCGTGTTCATGGGCGGGGCGAAAGCGCTTATGGCCTTGAGCGGTGCGCCCCAGAGGCCCGGCACCATATATATGGCGAAGGCCAGCGAAATCATGGCCAGGAAGAACTGCGGCACGTTGGTGCGGCGGTCGTCATCGTCGTGCGGGAACTTGAGCCAGCCCAGCAGGTAGATGCCCAGCAGGCCGAAGATGACTATCCACAGGGCCACGAACACCTCGCGGTCGAGTATGTGCCAGCCGTAGGCGAGGTCGGCCACCGACAGGAACTTCAAGGCGAAGGCCAGCTCTATGAAGCCCAGCACCACCTTCACCACGTTCATCCAGCCGCCCGACTTGGGCGCCGACTTCAAGAGGCTGGGGAACATTGCGAACAGCGTGAACGGTATGGCCAGCGCGATGGCGAAGCCGAGCATGCCCAGAGTGGGGCCCACGATGCTGCCTTGCGTGGACACGGCCACGAGCAGGAAGCCGATGATGGGGCCGGTGCAGGAGAACGAAACGAGCGTGAGCGTGAACGCCATGAGGAATATGCTGAGCAGTCCGCTGGTGTTCTCTGACTTCTGGTCTATCTTGTTGCTCCACGACGAGGGCAGCGTTATCTCGAACGCGCCGAAGAACGACGCCGCGAACACCACCAGCAGCAGGCAGAAGAAGATGTTGAACACGGCGTTGGTTGACAGCGCGTTGAGTGCGCTCGCGCCGAAGAGCAGCGTCACCACGAGGCCGAGCAGCACGTAGATGACCACGATTGACACGCCGTAGGTCACGGCCTCGCGTATGGCCTTGGCGCGGTCTTTGTTGCGCTTCAGGAAGAAGCTCACCGTCATCGGGATGATAGGCCACACGCAGGGGGTGAGCAATGCGAGGAAACCGCCCACGAGTCCGGCCAGGAAGATGTAGAGCAGCGAGCTGTTTTGCGTTGTCTCGTCGAAGGCGTTAAGCTCGTCTATCACCGGCTCCCAGAGCGACTTGTCCTCTGCCGCCGCCACTGCCGGGGCGGCCTTGGCTGTGTCTGCCTTGGCCGTGTCAGCCTGCGCGGCAGCCTCCTCGGCCTTTGCCTCAGGCTTTTCCTCGGCTTTCTCCTCTGCCTTTTCAGCCTTTGCGGCGGCCACTGCGGGCGACTTGCCAGCCTTCACGAGCGGCACTTGCGACGGCGGCAGGCACATCTCGTCGTTGCACGCGCCATATTCCAAGTAGCAGTCTATGTCGTAGTTTGGCTTTGTGAAGCGTATTTTCTGCACGAACGTGGCGCTGCCCTCAAAGAAGCGCAGCTCCATGCCGAACATATTGTCGAACTGCTTCACCTCCTTTCCCCTCGGAGTGAGCTTGCCAACGGTCTCCGCGCCGTCCATCTTGTTTGCGTGGAACGAGGCGGATATAGGCCCGTCGCTGCCCAACTCGGTGGAATACAGGTGCCACCCCTTGTCAATCTTTGCCGAGAACACAATCTCCGCCTCGTCGCCGCCGAGCATCTTCAGCTCCGACGAGAAGTGAACCGGCTCAACCATCTGTGCCATCGTGGCCATAGTAAGCCACAGCACGGCCATCATCGCTAAGAGTCTCTTCATTTCTTGCTGTCGTTTTTTACGGTGCAAAATTAATAAAAATACTGCCAATAAATTGCAACGTCGGGGTATTTATTATATTTTTGCAGGGCGGAAGCGCACTGGCGGCGTTTCCGCAGGCGGCGCGACAGGCCCCCGCCACAACTTAAAGCCACAGCGAGACGATGCGCACACATACGTTGGAAACGATTCTTGCAGCCTCGGCGAGGGCGCTGGTAGCGGCCATGCTGGCCTTGTCGGCCTGCGTGGCATGGGCCGGCAAGACCTTCTACACGCTCAACACGGCAAACGGGCTGAGCGGCAACGACGTGCGGCAGGTGCTGCAACTGCCCGACGGGCGCATGGCCGTGTACACCGGGAAGGCCGTAGACATCTACGACGGGCAACGCTTTACGTCTGCCGCCGTGGCCGACACCGGGTGGATTGAGCTGCCCGCATATTCCGGACACACACATCTTTATATAGACTCGCGCGACAACCTGTGGATAAAGGAGCGCCACCGGCTGGCCTGCGTCAACCTGCGCACGATGCGGCAACAGCCGATGCACGCAAGCGGTTTCGCACGCGGCATGGACGACTTCTTCGTAGACGACAGCCGCATGGCATGGATTGCCCACGGCGACAGCATACGGTGCGCCTACAAAGGCGCCGCGTACAGGATGCCCGCCGGAGCCGGACGGCTGCAAGACATAGCGGTGGCAGGCGGCTCGTTTTTCGCATTTTTCGACACGGGTCGCATGATTGAGTATGCCGAAAGCGGGCGCACAGCAAGCCAAAGCTCGCCGTTCTCCGGCGACGAATGGCGCGGCTACAGCCGCACTTCGCTCGTGGCCCGCAGCGCAGACACCGCGTTCTACCAAGTGCGCACGGGCCGCGCAGGCTCCATCTTGCTGGCCTACGACATTGGCCGCCGCGCATGGCGCACGCTCACGCGCACCCCCTACACCCTCCACACGCTCACGGCCACGCCCCAAGGCACGCTCTACGTAACCTGCCCGCAGGGCTACCTGCGCATCGACCCGGCCACAGGCGCAGCCGAGCGCCACCCCGAGCTGCGCCTGCCCGACGGCACGATGCTCACGGCAGGCATCAACGCCGTGTGCCTCGACCGCGAAGGCGGGGTGTGGTTCGGCACCTACGACCACGGCGTGCTCTACACATCGCCCCTTAGCGGACTTTTCGACACGCAGCCGATAAACATCCGCGTCAGCCCCATCCTGGCCTCGGTCTACCTCAACGGCGAGGCTTTGCAGACCGGCAGGGAATATGGCGGGCGCGTGCTTTTGGACGTAACGCCGCCATACATCGAGCGGATAACCCTCGCCCACGACCAGAACTCCATAGCCTTCCGCTTCTCCACCATGAACTATGTGCGCCCGCGCAGCACGTGCTACCGCTACCGCTTCTCCGGCACGGGCGGCGAGTGGCACACCGTGACGGCCTACACCGACGGCTCGCCCGTGGACGACAGCGGCTCGCTCTACCTGCCATTCGTCGGCCTGCAGCCCGGCGACTATGTGCTGGAGGTAATGGCATCGACCAACCCGGAAGCGTGGGGCGGGGCCGACGTGCGCCGCGTGGAGTTCAAGATTCTGCCGCCCTGGTGGGCCACCCCGTGGGCCTTTGCCGCCTATGCCGCACTGGCGGCCTTGCTGCTGTGGCTGGCTTTTGTGCTTTACGGGCGTCATGTGCGCCGCAGGGCGGCTCTCCGCGCCCGCGAAGACGAGCTGATGGAGCGCGTCAGAACGCTCACAGAGAGGCTTAGCGCCCGTCAGAGCGACAGCCGCGTGGTGCTGGGCGAGGCGTCGGCTGCCGACGGCCAGGACCAGCAACTGTCGCCCGCCGAAGCCGAGTTCGTGAGCCGCGTCACGGCATTGGTCAAGCAGAACATCGCCACACAGGGCTATTCCGTGGAGCAGCTTGCCGCCGACTTGTGCATGGAGCGCACCGGACTCTACCGCAAGCTCACGGCCATGATGGACAAGTCGCCCGTGGCTTTCATACGCAGCATACGCCTGCAGCGTGCCGCCGAGATGCTGGCCGGAGGCGGGCGCAGCGTGGCCGAGGTGGCCGAACAGACGGGCTTCGGCTCCACCGCCTACTTCAGCAAATGCTTCCAAGCGGAGTTCGGATGCCGCCCTTCCGACTACCCGAAAGCCGCCAAAACGCAACAAAAAGCCTGATTCCCCGCTGTTTTCAACATTTGTGCGCACGGAATCAACATTTGCACCCCCGGCCTTTCACTGTTTTCGGCTATCTTTGCAGACGTAAAAGCCATTTTGTTATTACAAACAAAGACAGCAGATGAAAGCAAAAATCCGTTTCTTCGCGGCAGCGTTTGCCGCACTTGTGGTCATGACGGCCACTGCCGGACCCGCCGGGCGTACCCAGCGCGGACTCGATTTCGAGGCGCAGGGGCTGAAGGTGAGGGTTGAGTTCTTCTCCGACAGCATTGTCAGAGTGTATAAAGAGCCAGCGGGCAAGCCTTATAATAAGGTGAGCATACCCGTCATAATGCAGCCGCAGGCCGTGAGCCTGACCTACGGCGGCAGCGGCGCGACGGCCACCGTGGCCAGCGGCGCGGTCATGGTGAGCGTCAACACCGAGACAGGCGGCATAGCCTTCGCCGACACAAAGGGCAACCAGATGCTCCGTGACAAGGACTACGGCACGCAGTTCACGCCGTTCAACGATGCCGGCACGCCCTCGTTCTCCGTGCGCCAGGCATTCCTGCTCGACCCCGACGAGGTAATCTACGGCTTTGGCCAGCAGCAGACGGGCCTCGTGTCGCAGCGCAACCAAAAGCTGCTGCTGCGCAACCAGAACATGAAAATCTGCATACCCTTCGTGCATTCGGCCAAGGGCTACGGACTCTACTGGGACAACTACTCGCCCACCACGTTTACGGACAACCCGCAGGAGATGTCGTTCGACTCCGAGGTGGGCGACTGCGCCGACTACTACTTCGTCTACGGCGGCACGGCCGACGGCGTGGTTGCGGGCGTGAGGCAGCTCACGGGCCAGGCACCCATGTACCCGCTCTGGACGCTCGGCTTCTGGCAGAGCCGCGAACGCTACAAAAGCCCCGACGAGCTTTGCGGCGTGGTTGACAAGTACCGCGAGCTGCAGGTGCCGCTCGACGGCATCATACAGGACTGGCAGTACTGGGGATGCGACTCCAACTGGAACTCGATGAAGTTCCAGAACCCGCGCTACGTCAACAAGATTGGCGACCCGGAGTATATG
This sequence comes from uncultured Prevotella sp., assembly GCA_944321645.1. Lineage (GTDB taxonomy): Bacteria > Bacteroidota > Bacteroidia > Bacteroidales > Bacteroidaceae > Prevotella. The sequence continues at coordinate 6,626 of CALUMB010000041.1, read as the reverse complement.
CGCTTCCTGCCAAAGGGCGAAGACCCGAAGGCACTGCAGGCCGAACCGCGCATTAAAAGCCCCAAGGAGATGGTTGACTACGTACACAAGCAGAACGCACACATAATGATTTCGGTGTGGGCCTCGTTCGGGCCATGGACGGATATGTACCACAAGATGGACAGCATAGGCGCGCTCTATGACTTCGAGACGTGGCCGCGCAAGGCCGGGGTGAAGCCCTACGACCCGTTCAACCCTGCGGCCCGCGACCTGTACTGGGCCGAGATGAAGCGCAGCATCTTCGACCTGGGCATGGATGCGTGGTGGCTTGACTCCACGGAGCCTGACCACTTCGACATAAAGGACTCCGACTTCGACACCAAGACCTACTTGGGCAGCTTCCGCCGCGTTCACAACGCCTTCCCGCTCGTCACGAACAAGGGCGTGTATGAGCACCAGCGCGAGGTGACCGACCAGAAGCGGGTGTTCCTGCTCACGCGTTCGTCGTTCCTGGGGCAGCAGCACTACGCCTCCCACTCGTGGAGCGGCGACGTCACTTCCACCTGGGACAACATGCGCCGCCAGCTCGCCGCCGGGCTGAACTACAGCCTCTGCGGCATACCATACTGGGGAACGGACCTCGGCGGCTTCTTCGCCAGCCGCTACCGCGACGCCATCAAGAACGTGGCCTACCACGAACTGCACGTGCGCTGGTACGAGTGGGGAGCCTTCCAGCCCATCATGCGCTCCCACAACTCAAGCCCCGTGGCCGTTGAGATATACCAGTTTGGCGAGAAGGGCTACTGGGCCTACGACGCGCTGGAGAAGTACACGCACCTGCGCTACCGCCTGCTGCCCTACCTGTACAGCACCACGTGGGAGGTGACGAGCCGCAGCGGCAGCATCATGCGCCCGCTCGTGATGGACTTCGCCGCCGACAAGCGCGTGCTCAACCTCGGCACGGAGTATATGTTCGGCCGCAGTTTCCTCGTCAGGCCCGTCATGGATTCGCTCTATACATGGCAGGACAACCGCCGCTACGGCCACATGAAGGACATGGGCAAGGCGGCATCCGTGGATGTCTACCTGCCCGAGGGCGCCGAATGGTTCGACTTCTGGACAGGCGAGAAGCACAAGGGCGGGCAGACCATCATGCGCGAGGTGCCTATCGACATCATGCCCGTCTACGTGCGTGCAGGCTCCATCGTGCCTTACGGCCCGCGCGTGCAGTGGGCCGAGCAGGAGCGTTGGAACAACCTTGAGGTGCGAGTCTACCCGGGCGCCGACGGCCGTTTCACGCTCTATGAGGACGAGAACGATAACTACAACTACGAGAAGGGCGCATACACCACCATCGAGTTCCGTTGGGACGACAGCTCGCGCACACTCACCATCGGCCAGCGCAACGGCAAGTTCAAGGGCATGATGAAGTCGCGCAAGTTCAACGTCGTGCTCGTGGGCGAGGGCACTCCCGCCGGCGACGTGGCCGCCCGCGGCAAGAGCGTGAGGTATTCGGGCAAGCTGGTGACGGTGAAACTCTGAGAAGCCCCTCTCCCGTCTCCCCTATGGGGAGAGGCCGCCGACCCGCACGTCCTGCATAAATATGCTTCGGCGGGAGTCACTCCGGCGGGCGGTTCTGCCGCCCCACAATGGCCGCCAAGGCCATACCGGAAAGCGGCGGAGAGCTGTCGGTTTTCCAAAACAGGCCGTTTTGCGTTGCGAAACGGGTCGTCTTGCAAGCCAAAACGGCCTGTTTCAGGCTTCAAAACGGCCTGTTTTGCAACGCATTGGCTATCAAGAGGTTACGGCAAGCGGCATTTTCAGCCCGCCAAAGGGCTTTAAATGACCTTCAGCCTGAAGCCGCTTTGCGCCGTAAAGCCTGGATATATGCAGCCCAAATCTCATATTTATGCGCTACTGCGTCTGGCGGAACAATGTCCTGAAGGCTCCCTGCCGCCTTGCAAAAGAATGGCGTGCGTGATACATTTTCGACACGCCCGATGCCTGTTTCCAATATTTTATGCCTATATTTGCACCCACATTGTAATTTACCCAATAACTATCAACACTTTTATGAAAAGAAAGCTATTCACGACGCTGTGCGCCCTGGCACTTGTGGCGGGCATACAACGACGTGTCGAACAACCACCTCATGCTCGGCCACCTGATGGAGTGGTTCTTCGGCGGGCTGGGCGGCATAAGGCAAAGCGAGGAGTCCGTGGCCTTCAGCGACATAATCATTGACCCGCAGGAGGCGGGCGACGTGACCTGGGCCACCACCGCCTACGAGAGCGTGCGCGGCAGGATAGAGTGCAGCTGGCGGCGCAGCGGCGGGCGGTACACCCTGCGCGTGGCGATACCGGCGGGCTGCCGGGCCACCGTTACGCTGCCCACGGCCGACCCGGGCCGCATAACCGAGTATGGGCGCGCCGTCAGCGGGCGGCAGGACATACGCCCCGTCGATGCCGCAGGCGGCAAGAGCCGCTGGGCCATTGGGTCGGGCGAATACCTCTTCGAGGTGGAGACAAATTAAGGAAAACGTGCGCCGCCAAATGGCGGTATGCAACGGACAGGCAACACCAACTTTCATTACTCAATCAAAAAGGCCGCAGCCACTGGTCAATGCCAGTGCTACGGCCTTCAAGTTTTTCAATGGCAGGCAACGCCCACCGTCAGATGTCGAGCACAAGCTCCACGGGGCAGTGGTCGCTGCCGTAGATTTCGGTGTGGATGTTGGCTTCCCTCACGCTGCCGTCCAAACGCTTGGAGGTGACGAAATAGTCGATGCGCCACCCTGCGTTCTTCTCGCGGGCCTTGAAGCGGTACGACCACCACGAGTAAGTTACCTCGTCGGGGTGCAGCAGGCGGAACGTGTCGGTGAAGCCGGAGGCGAGCAGCTGGGTGAACTTCTGGCGCTCCTCGTCGGTGAAGCCGGCGTTGCGGCGGTTGCTCTTGGGATTCTTCAGGTCAATCTCCTCGTGGGCCACGTTCATGTCGCCGCACACTATGACGGGCTTGTCCAAGTCGAGCCGGCGCAGGTAGGCCTGGAAGTCGTCCTCCCACCTCATGCGGTAGTCGAGGCGGCGCAGGCCGTCCTGCGAGTTGGGAGTGTAGACGTTGACGAGGTAGAAGCCCTCCATGTCGAGCGTAATCACGCGCCCCTCGTGGTCGTGCTCGTCGATGCCGATGCCGTAAGCGACGGTGAGCGGCTTGCGCCGTGTAAAAATTGCCGTGCCGGAGTAGCCCTTCTTGTCGGCGTAGTTCCAGTAAGACTCGTAGCCGTCGAAGCCGAGGTCGAGCTGGCCTTGCTGCATCTTGGTCTCCTGTAGGCAGAAGAAGTCGGCGTCGAGCTGGCGGAACGAGTCGCTGAAGCCCTTGCCCTCGCAGGCCCTGAGGCCGTTGACGTTCCATGAAATGAATTTTGCCATGGCGTGTTTAGCTTTATTTGTTTGTAATGTCTGTGGTGAAGTGTGCCGCATGAGGCGGCAAAACGAAAAGCGGCGGCCATGCCGAGGCAGGCCGCCGCCGATGTATCACGGTTTGTTTGCGTTCAGAACTTGGCCATCTTTATGGCGTCCACGGCGCATTCGTCGCCCTTGTTGCCGAGCCTCCCGCCGCTGCGGTCCTTGGCCTGCTGCAGGTTTTCGGTGGTGAGCAGCCCGAAGATGATGGGTATCTCGCTCGTGGTGTTCAGGCGGGCTATGCCGTAGGTCACGCCCTGGCAGATGTAGTCGAAGTGCGGGGTCTCGCCGCGGATTACGCAGCCGAGTATTATCACGGCGTCGTAGTTGCCGTTGAGCGACATCTGGCGTGCGCCATACACAAGCTCGAAGCTGCCCGGCACCGTCTTCACGTGGATGTTCTCCGGCAGTGCGCCGTGCTTTTCGAGCGTATCGACGGCACCGCGGAGCAGTGCGCCGGTTATCTCCTTGTTCCACTCGGCCACCACGATGCCGAAGCACATATTGCTGGCGTCGGGTACGCTTTGCGTGTCGTAGTCAGACAGGTTGTGGAGTGCTGTTGCCATGGTCTTGCGGTTACCTAAGTCCGTAAAAGTCGTTTCGCCCCCACATCAGTTGACCGAGGCACGCTCGATGTACTTGTCTATGGTCTGGTATTGCAGCGAGTTGAAGTATTTCTCCTTCACTTCCTGGTAGAGCTTGAGGGCGTCGCCCTTCTTGCCCTGGCTCTCGAGGATCTCGCCAGCCTGTATGAGGAACGTGGGCGAGAGGCTGTTGTTGTCGGCGGCGCGGGCAGCCTTGGTGAGCGTCTCCACGGCCTTGTCAGTCTGGTTGAGGTGGGCGTATGCGTTGCCCAGTGCGCCGAGGGCGGCGGGGCTTACCATCTGGTCGTCGCGCTGGTCGAACTTCTCAAGGTAGCTTGCGGCCTCCGTCCACTTGTCAAGCTGCGCATAGCACAGCCCGGCGTAGAGGTTGGCAAGGTTGCCTGCGTCGGTGCTGCCGTAGTCGGCGGCTATGCTGACGAAGCCAGCGTAGCCCACGCTGTCGCCATTGAGGGCAACGTCGAAGCGGCCCATGGAGAAATAGTCCTGCCCCTTGGCCAAGGCCGTGCTGGCCTTCTCCTGCCGAGGCAGTGAAACGTAGTTGTGGTAAATGATGCACCCGGCCACAATCACCACCACGGCAATGGCGGCATAAATCATGGCCTTCTTGTGCTTGTCGAAGAAAGTCTCTTGGACAACGGCTGAGCCTTCAGCCTTTTTGGTCTCGTTCTGGTTGTTGTTATTAGCCATTATCTATCAATGTTTATTCTCAGTGCAAATGCGCGGCAAAATTACGGAATTTATTGCATACCGTGAAATTTATGGCCCACTTTTTTCATTTATAGCCAATAAAACGCTAACTTTGCAGTTGTATAGTGAACAAGCCGCACAGATGACTCTGCAAAACATCTCAATAGTAAACTACAAGAACATAAAGTCGGCCGACATGGAGCTTTCGCCCAGGCTCAATTGCCTGGTGGGGAGCAACGGCGCAGGCAAGACCAACGCCACCGATGCCGTACACTATATGTCGTTCTGCCGTAGCGCCTACTGCCAGGCAGACTCGCAGGTGATAAGCCACGGGGCGGACTTCTTTGTGGTGGAAGGCCGCTACCTGACCGACGGCGGCGAGCCTGTCGACGTGTATTGCGGCATGAAACGCGGCAAGAAGAAGCACGTGAAGCTGAACGGCAAGGAGTACACGCGGCTGTCGGAGCACATCGGGCGGGTGCCGCTCGTGTCGGTGTCGCCCTACGACTCGCTGCTCATCGACGGCGGGAGCGAGGAAAGGCGGCGGCTTACGGACATGGTAATATCGCAGTACGACCGCCCATACATAGCCTCGCTCACGCGCTATGCCAAGGCCCTGGGGCAGCGCAACGCCATGCTCCGCGCCGAAGCGGAGCCGGAGCCGGAACTGATGGGCGTGCTCGAAGAGATGATGGCGGCTGATGGCGAGGCAATCTTCGCCAAGCGCGAGGCGTTCGTAGGCAAGCTGGAACCGGTGTTCCAGAAGTACTACGCCGAGATTTCCTCGGGCTGCGAGAGCGTCGGCATCGAGTATGTGTCGCACTGCCAGCGAGGCCCGCTGCTCGACACCATAAGGCGCGACCGCGCCAAAGACCGCGCCGTGGGCTACTCGCTGCACGGCATCCACCGCGACGACCTCGTGTTTACGATAGGCGGCCACCCGATGAAGCGCGAGGGAAGCCAGGGGCAGGGCAAGACTTTCGTTGTGGCGCTAAAGCTGGCGCAGTTCGAGTTCCTGCACAACGCGGGCTGCAAGGAAACGCCGCTGCTGCTGCTCGACGACATATTCGACAAGCTCGACGCATCGCGCGTGGAGCGCATCGTGAGCCTCGTGGCGGGCGACGGCTTCGGCCAGATACTCGTGACCGACACCAACCGCAGCCACCTCGACCGCATACTGGAAAGCAGCGCGGGCGACTATAAGATGTTCAACGTGGAAAACGGAGAGATAAAGGAGGCCGCCCATGTTTAAGCGCAACGTATGCACACTGGGCGAACTCGTGATGCGCAACCTGCGCCAGCAGGGGCTTGAGGCACCGCTGCTGCAGCGGAGGCTCGTGGAGGCATGGCCTGCGGTGGCAGGGAACGCCATCGCCCGCTACACGCTCGACGCCTACATACGCAACCAGACGCTCTTCGTCCACCTTTCAAGCCCCGCGCTACGCGCCGAGCTGGGCATGAGGCGGCAGCTGTTTGTGGCCCGGCTCAACGCCCACGTGGGCAGCCAGGTGATTGCAGACATAAGGTTTTGCTGACAAAAGGCGGTGCCGCCAAGCCCCGCCGAAAGCCAAAAAAGAAGGCCGGTGCGACGTTTTTCGCGCCCATCCGCTGCGCAGTAAGCGAAAAAACCGCTACATTTGCAGGCGCAAGCCGCACGCGGCTTACACATCTTTTTATATGCCAACCCCAACTACCAATAGTCATAAAACGAAGACAACCATACATTATGAAGAAACTGTTAGTGTTATTTTCAACGGCGTTGGCCTGCCTCGCAGCCAACGCCCAGGACAAGATTGACCTGTCGGGCGAATGGAAATTCGCCCAAGGAGACAGCCCGGAGTACAACGACAAGGTGACCTTGCCAGGCTCCATGCTCACCAACGGCAAGGGAAAC
>CALUMB010000040.1 GCA_944321645.1 uncultured Prevotella sp. | reverse complement strand
GCTTGCCAAACTGCTCGCGCTTCATGCCTGCAGCCACCCATAGGGCGCGCGCCCCCGCCATGCGGCGGCCTTCGGTACAAACGGAACTTCTCAATTTATGCTTCATCTGTTTACAGTCTTTCGCTATTTTATTTAATTTTAGTTGCAAAGTTAGTCTTTTTAATCTAATCTGCAAAGAAATATTTGAATAATTGCCGTCAAAACGCCAATTTATAAGAAAACACGCGCCAATATTTTCAAAATGGCACGAAAATCCACATCTACCCGACACATTCCGACGCAACGCAACGGGTGCGCCATATCGGTTTGCTACACAAGTAGCGACAAAAAGACTCCCGGCAAGCGATTGCCGCCTGCCGGGAGACGTTGTTTGCGGCGGCGCAAGCCGCACTCAGGCCATCACGCCGCAGGGTGCAGGGTCACTCCACCGTGACCTTGCTTACGCTGACGCCTGCGCCCGACGCTACCTTAACCACGTAGACACCGGTGGGCAGACCCTCGGTCGACTCGGCCACCGTGGACTGCTTGCTGTCGCGCAACTTGCGCCCGCCAAGGTCGAACACCTCGATATCGGCCAGCCCGGCTACGACAGACTCAATGCCTTCGGCAGTGGTGTTGTTGACGGACAGCGGCACATATACGTCGGCCGCGCCGCGCGACGACAGCTTAACGTATGCCTCATGCACGCCTTCGTCGTCGGAGTTGAACGTCACGCTGAACGACCCTCCCGTTACGGGCAGCTCGCTTGCCGATAGCTTAAACTTGCCCTTGTTCGGCCCGCCGAGCGTCAGCTTGATGGGTTCGGCAAGGTTGGTGCCAGAAACCGACACCTCTTCCGACACGGCATCCTTGCCGACTTCGGCCACGAACGCAAGCGAAGTGAGCGACGGGTGTATCGCAGCCAGGTCGGTGCGGCCATAGCTTACGTCGTCGATATAATATGTGGCGGCGTTGTTCCTGCCCCGCGTACTCTTGAAACGGAAGCCCATGAAGAACACGTCGGCAAGCTCCTGCCCGGTGAGGTCGATGTGGTACTCCTGCCACTCGCCGCTTAGGTCGGCCACATTCGGCATGGTGAAGCCGCCTACCGGCGCTATGTACATATCGCCGTCGAGCAGGTCGATGTAGCAAAGCTCGAGCAAGTCGGACTGGTTGTCCGCCAGGTAGTCGCCGCGCACGCGGAACGTGAACACCTTCGACTCCGAGTTTGCGAAGTCAAGCGGCGGCGTGACGAGCAGCATCTCGCAGTCCGTCTCCTCGCCGTCGGGCGTCATGCTGTCGTAAGCCGTAACCTTGGCCACCTTCTCACCGGCCAGCTCGTCGCCCTCCGGCAGCACGTAGCCCCACCATGCCCGCGTGCCTTGCATGGCCACGTTCTTCCAACCGTCCACCGACAGCGGCTCGTTCTTCACGGCCCCGTCGAAGCGCTCGTTGAGCAGCGTCAAGGGGTTCGAGGGGTCGAGCGGCAGTTCGTCGCCCTCCTTGCCAGGCTCCGGCCCAACAGGCTCGGCAGCCGTGCCGCTAAGCTTTACGCGCACGGTGTCGAAGGCCAAGCCGTAGATTTCAATCTCGTTCTCGTAGCTGCCGGCTTCCTTCGGCTCGAAGGTCACCTTCACCTCGGCCACGTTGTCCTTAAGCAACATGGTGGTGCTGATGCGGAACGCGCCTGCCTCCTTCACCTTCATGTAGGCATAGTCGGGCAGGTTGGCCGTGGTCACGGTTATGGTCTGCTCCTGGGTCTGCCCCACCTCGGCCTCAAACGGCGGCACCTCATCCGGCACGACGGTCACGGCGGGCGGGTTCTGCTCGTCGATGGCGTATGCCGAAATGGCGATTGTGCGGTACACTTCCGGCATCTGCGGGCAGTCAATCATGAGCCTTGCCTCGTTTTTGCCTATGGCTGCGGGTGAGTATGTCACGACGACGTCGGTCTCGCTCGAGCCTGCCGGTATCGATGTGTGCGACAAGCCGAAGAGCGCACGGTCTGCCCCTGTGATTTCGAGCATGGTCTCGGCGGGCATATTCACCGCGACAATGTGCACGGTATCGACGGCCACCGTCTTGCCAACGACGCCTGCCGTCATTTCAAACTTCTCCGGCGTGACCGCCAGCGACGGCTCGGCCACCACGGCAGGCACAATGTCGGAGGCGCCACGCGGGCCGATTATGATGGCCGAGGCCGACGTGGAAAGCCCTGTTATGTTGACAGCCTCGGTCGGCACAGGCGTGCCAATGAGCGACGTGCCGCTGAAAATGCGCAGCTTGCCCTCGCCGGTGGCATCGGTGATGGTGGGCTGGGCCATGCCCTCGGAAAACGCGGCACCCTCGGCAAAGCCCGAAAGCGTGGCTCCCTCGATGCGCACGAGGCGGTTGAGGTAGTCGGCGGGGGCGGCCTTAATGTCGGCGAGCGTGGCCGCCACGGGTGCAACCTCGTTGTCTCCAGACACCACTACGCCAAGCGTCGGGGCCAACGGTATGAACGACACTACGCCAAACGACGAGCTTACCATGCCCACAAAGCCCGTGAGCTTGTCGCCCACCTTGTAGGTCTGGGCAAGCACCCCGTAGTCGTCGGACACGACAATGCCGGCCGTCTCGTCCTGAATGTAGTAGCGCATAGAGCCGTTGTAGGTGTCGGTGAACGTAACCACGGCCTCGCCTCTGAATATATAAGTGAGGTAAGCCTCCGGGTCTTCGGCCAGGATGTCCTTTACGGTGGCCATTTCCACAGCCTCGTGAGCCTCCCACGTGGCGTCGAGCGTCACGTCGGCAGCACCCTCTGAAGCAAAGGTGACGGTGGCGCGGCTCTCCTCCATGGTGGGCGTCAGGGTGAACGTCACGTCAAAGCCGCCTTCACCCATTGCGTCGGCTGCGGCTATGGTGGCGGCAGAAGCCTTGAGGGCCGTACCGCCCACGCTCACGGCAATGTCGGCGGTGAGGTTACGGGCCTTCACGTTTACGGTCTTGGCCATAACATACCCCTCGTATGTAGCCCCAAAGTCGAGGCTGCTTTCGCTAAGGGTGATGGTCGGCGCGTCGTCGCCTGGCCCGTCGCCGGCCTCAAACAGTCCGGCATAGGTGTCGGCCACGCGGAGCGAGCCTACGAGCATCACCGGGGCGTCGCCGCTCCACGTCGTTCCCTGTCGAAGCTCAATGCCTTGCAGGCCGTTTTTAGACACGCTCGACCCGCTGCCCCCGGCTGCGAAATAAGCGTCGGGCGCAGCCGGCTCGGCTGCGAAGTCGGCCGGGTTGACATAAAGCGACACGGCATCCTGGTCGGTGCCTTCGGCGTCGATTTCATACTTCACGACAACAAGGTAGGTCGCGCCCACGTCGTAAGTGGCGTCGGCATAGACTGGCTTGGTAGCGCCGCGCTCGACACCCATCAAGTATTTGCCCTCGCCGTCAGCGGCGCTTATGTAAAGGCGGCCAAGCTCGGTGCCGGTCTTCCCGTCGGCTATGGGCGACGAGACGGGGCGCGTGGCGAGCGTGAGCACGTAGGCGGGTGCCGTGGGCAGCTCTGAAACGTTGACCAACGCCGAGTAGTAGAGCGTGCCGGAGGTAACGCCCGCCTCGCTCTGGTCGAAACGCGCCACGAGGTCTTCGCCCGTCGATGCCTTGCCGAGCTGCACGCTGTTGCCCTGCACGCCGCCGGGATAGCCCTCGTAGTCGAGCTTTTGGGCCACCACCTGTATCGGGTCGTTGGGGTTAGAGCCATACTTCACCCACGGGCCTTGGCCGTAGAGCGGCCCAGCGGGATAGTCGAAGTTGTCTTGGAACGCCACCTGCGCACCCACGTCGGCAGGCGCGGCAAAGATGGCCGCAAACAGTGCAAGCGCACCTGAGATAAATTTGTTGGCTTTCTTCATAAACTTATAATTTAAACATTGTTGGTATCTGTTATTTAGCCATGCCTATAGACGTGCTGCAAAGCAGGCGGGCCGACGGCCTGTTTCCCTTTATTATAGCTAATGTAGGGCAGCATCCAAATGGCAAGCATTTTGCAAATATAGTGAATTTATGCTATATATGCAAACATTTTGCCTGCAAATTGACAATAAATTGACTAAAGTTAATTCATTTTGAGTGTAAAAACAACCCTCAAAAACGGCAATGGAGCCGACCCGGAAGGCGAAAATTTGCCGCCGTGCCAAGCCCATCCTATTATACATTTTTAGCATTTCGCCATGGCGAATTTAACACGCCGAAAAGCTTTGAAATAGAAATCGCAGGACGCTTTCCACCGCCCGAAACAGCCCCGGAAACGGGGTTGTTTCCCCAAACGGTACATTCCGCGATGCAAAACAGGCCGTTTTAGGTTGCGAAACAGGCCGTTTCGCAACCTAAAACGGCACTGCCCGCAAGCCGATTTTGTCAAGGAAACGGCATTTTCAGGCATTATTCTTGACAAAAAGCGCGTTATTTCATTGCACAGATAGGCATGACAGCCGGGCAAACGGCGCAACGACAGCGACTTACGGTTGCACACTCATTTTCGCGATATTTGCTGGCAAGCTGCCGTCCGCACGGAAATATGCTATTCTCGGGGGCTATGACGGGCGATTTTTTAACACTTTCACGCCCACAACAAAGCTACTCTCACCTGCCGTTGGCCACTTGCCATTAGCATTCCGCGCTACCCTCCGCACCACGCCGACAACCCAATTGCAGCAGGCGCAAACCGCATTTTACTGCACACTGCCAACAATTGTGCGCAAATTGCGGCGGCGGGCAAATTAAAATAATTTAAATCGTGTTTCGGATGCTTGCTTTTATTGCCAATATCAAGTATCTTTGCATAATGGTTAGCGCATCCGGAAAGCCGCAGGCAAGACCGCATTCCGCCCGCTTGCATTGCCGTTGGGGGAGGCACGCTGCGCCCGGCAAGACAGCAACGCGCGGCAATGGCTGCGACAAGGCAGAAGAGTAAAAACAAAAAGTATATACACATACCATTCATTATATGTTCGAGAATTTAAGCGAGAGACTTGAACGTTCGTTCAAAATACTGAAAGGCGAAGGGAAAATAACCGAAATCAACGTTGCCGAAACGCTGAAAGACGTTAGGCGGGCTTTGCTCGACGCCGACGTGAACTACAAAGTGGCGAAGAGCTTCACCGACACCGTGAAGCAGAAGGCACTGGGCATGGACGTGCTGACGGCCGTGAAGCCCGGACAGCTCATGGTGAAAATCGTACACGACGAGCTGGCCACGCTCATGGGCGGCACGGCTGCCGAGCTGCACCTCGAAGGCCACCCGGCCATAATCCTCATGTCGGGCCTGCAAGGCTCGGGCAAGACGACGTTCAGCGGCAAGCTTGCCAATATGCTGAAGAACAAGAACCACAAGAAGCCGCTGCTGGTGGCCTGCGACGTCTACCGCCCCGCCGCCATCGAACAGCTCGGAGTCGTGGGCCAGTCGGTGGGCGTGCCGGTCTACACAGAGCCGGGCAACAAGGACGTGGTGGCCATCGCCATGGGTGCCATACGCGAGGCAAAGGCCAAGGGCAACGACGTGGTGATAATCGACACCGCAGGCCGACTGGCCGTGGACGAGGAGATGATGGACGAGATAGCCACGCTGAAGGAAGCCGTGAAGCCCGACGAGACGCTCTTCGTGGTGGACTCAATGACCGGCCAAGACGCCGTGAACACGGCCAAGGAGTTCAACGACAGGCTCGACTTCGACGGCGTGGTGCTCACGAAGCTCGACGGCGACACACGCGGCGGCGCGGCACTCTCGATCAGGACGGTGGTGACGAAGCCCATCAAGTTCATCGGCACGGGCGAGAAGATGGAGGCCATCGACGTGTTCCACCCGGAGCGCATGGCCGACAGGATTCTCGGCATGGGCGACATCGTGAGCCTCGTTGAGCGCGCGCAGGAGCAGTTCGACGAGAAGCAGGCAAAGGAGCTTGAGAAGAAGATACGCAAGAACAAGTTCGACTTCAACGACTTCATGGCCCAAATCCAGCAGATAAAGAAGATGGGCAACCTGAAAGACCTGGCCGCCATGATACCCGGCGTGGGCAAGGCCATAAAGGACATCGACATAGACGACAACGTGTTTAAGGGCATCGAGGCCATAATCAACAGCATGACGCCCGCCGAGCGCACCAACCCGGCCATAATAAACCAAAGCAGGCGCAGGCGGATAGCCAAAGGCTCCGGCACGAGCCTCGACGACGTAAACCGCCTGATGAAGCAGTTCGACCAGATGCGCAAGATGATGAAGATGGTGGCCGGCACGCCAAACAGCAAGATGCTGCAAATGGCCAACGCAATGAGGAGGAGGTGAAAAAGCAGCCCCTCTACCGTCCCCCTGTGGGGAGAAGTCCTGTGGCGCGGAGTTAGGGCGGATGTTAGAGGGCAAGAGGTGAGGGCAGAGAGTCGGTGCAGCCGTTCTTCGCTCTGGGTTCTTCACTTATCACTCGCAATTCTACATTCTTAATTCTTAATTTATTCAAGCATGCAACTGATAGACGGAAAGGCCACTGCGGCCAAGATAAAACAGGAAATAGCCCAAGAGGTGGAGCAAATAGTAGCCGGCGGCGGCAAGAGGCCACACCTCGCGGCAGTGCTCGTGGGCCACGACGGCGGCTCGGAAACATACGTCAAGAACAAGGTGATAGCCTGCGAGGCGTGCGGGTTCAAGTCGTCGCTCATACGCTTCGAGGACACCGTGACCGAAAGTGAGCTGCTCGACTGCGTGGCCAAGCTCAACGCCGACGCCGACATCGACGGCTTCATCGTGCAGCTGCCGCTGCCAAAGCACATAGACGAGCAGAAGGTGATAGAGGCAATAGACTACCGCAAGGACGTGGACGGCTTCCACCCGGTCAACGTGGGGCGCATGGCCATCGGCCTGCCGTGCTTCATCTCGGCCACACCGCTCGGCATACTCACGCTGCTGAAGCGGTACGGCATCGAGACGAGCGGCAAGAAGTGCGTGATACTCGGCCGCAGCAACATCGTGGGCAAGCCAATGGCGCAACTGATGATGCAGAAGCAGTATGGCGACGCCACCGTCACAGTGTGCCACAGCCGCTCGAAGACGCTGAAAGACGAGTGCCGCCAGGCCGACATCATAATCGCGGCCATTGGCCAGCCGGACTTCGTGACCGCCGACATGGTGAAAGACGGTGCCACTGTGATTGACGTCGGCACAACGCGCGTGCCCGACCCGACACGCAAGAGCGGCTACAGGCTCAACGGCGACGTGAAGTTCGACGAGGTGGCTCCGAAGTGCTCCTACATCACTCCCGTACCGGGAGGCGTAGGCCCGATGACCATCTGCTCGCTGATGAAGAACACCCTGGCCGCTGGCAAAAGGGAATACTACAAATAAACGGCAACAGGGCATGACGGCGCAGGAACACTACGAGCGCGGCAACCGCTACCGCAAGGAGGGCAACTGGCAGATGGCCATAAACTGCTACGTGGAGGCCATGGAGCTTGACCCTGACAGCCCGGCGGCGGAAGCGAAGGCCATGCTCGACGACATACTGAACTTTTACAACAAAGACGCCTACAACCCGTGAGCAACGGGCTGTGGCCGCAAATGGAAAGGAGAATACTTTATGAGCAGAATGAGAGGCACCATCATCGTGGACACCGACCGCTGCAAGGGCTGTTCGCTGTGCGTGGAGGCGTGTCCGCAGGATGTCATCGCACTGGGCAAGAAGGTCAACGTGCATGGCTATCCCTACATCAACGTGGTAGGCGGCGACCGCTGCACCGGCTGCGCCTCGTGCGCCATCGTGTGTCCTGACGGTTGCATTGCTGTCTACAGAAAAAAAACGGAGGAATAACGGCTATGGCAGAGCAGGAAGTGACATTGTTGAAAGGCAACGAGGCTATCGCCCTTGCCGCCATAAGGTGTGGCGTGGACGGCTATTTCGGCTATCCCATCACGCCGCAGAGTGAAGTTATCGAGACGCTCGCTCTCGAAAAGCCCTGGGAGACCACCGGCATGGTGGTGGTGCAGGCCGAGAGCGAGGTTGCGTCAATCAACATGGTGTATGGCGCGGCGGCCGCGGGCAAGCGTGCCATGACCTCGTCGTCGAGCCCGGGCGTGGCGCTAATGCAAGAGGGCATTGCCTACATGGCAGGCGCAGAGCTGCCCGGCGTGATAGTGAACGTGCAGCGCGGAGGCCCCGGCCTTGGCACCATTCAGCCCTCGCAGAGCGACTATTTCCAGGCGACGCGCGGCGGCGGCAACGGCGACTACTACATAATAGTGCTCGCGCCGAACTCCGTGCAGGAGATGGCCGACTTCGTTGACTTGGCCTTCGAGCTGGCATTCAAGTACCGCATACCGGCCATGATTCTGAGCGACGGCGTGATCGGGCAGATGATGGAGAAGGTGACGCTGCCCCCATACAAGCCCCGCCGCACCGAAGAGGAAATAATCGAGCAATGCCCGTGGGCAACCTTCGGGCGCGTCGGAGGCCGCAAGCCAAACATAATAACCTCGCTCGAGCTGCAGCCGGAGGTGATGGAGCAACGCAACATACACCTGCAGGAGAAGTACGCGGAAATACGCAAGGCCGAAGTGCGCTACGAAACGCAGCAGTGCGACGACACCGACTACCTCATAGTGGCGTTCGGCAGCGCGGCGCGAATAGCCCAGAAGGCCATCGAGATGGCCCGCAGCGAAGGCATAAAGGTGGGCCTCTTCCGCCCGATAACCCTCTGGCCGTTCCCCACCGAGCAGGTTGCTGCGGCGGCAAGCGGCAAGAAAGGCGTGCTCGTGGCCGAGATAAACGCAGGCCAGATGGTGGAAGACGTGCGCCTGGCCATCGACGGCAAGGAGCCTGTGGAGTACTTCGGGCGGCTCGGCGGAATAGTGCCGGAGCCTGACGAGATAGTGAACGCACTGAAGACTAAACTGATGTAGGAGGCAACATTATGGACAACATAGTATCACCGGAGAACCTTGTCTACCGGAAACCGAAACTGATGAACGACGTCCCGATGCACTACTGCCCGGGATGCAGCCACGGCGTGGTACACAAGCTCGTGGCGGAGGTAATCGAAGAGATGGGAATGGAGGAGAAGGCCGTGGGCGTCAGCCCTGTGGGATGCGCCGTATTCGCCTACCGCTACATCGACATCGACTGGCAGGAGGCCGCACACGGACGCGCACCGGCAGTGGCGACGGGCATCAAGAGGCTGTGGCCCGACCGCCTCGTGTTCACCTACCAAGGCGACGGAGACCTCGCCTGCATCGGCACGTGCGAGACAATCCACGCCCTCAACCGCGGCGAGAACATCACCATAATATTCATCAACAACGCCATCTACGGCATGACCGGCGGACAGATGGCACCCACAACGCTCATCGGGCAGAAGACAAGCACCTGCCCATACGGGCGCGAACCCGCACTGCACGGCTACCCGCTGCACATCACCGAGATAGCCGCACAACTCGAAGGCACCTGCTACGTGACGCGGCAGAGCGTCGAGACGGTGGCCGCCATACGCAAGGCAAAGAAAGCGATACGCAAGGCTTTCCAGGCATCGATGGACGGAAAGGGCAGCTGCCTCGTCGAGATCGTGTCCACGTGCAACAGCGGATGGAAGCTCTCGCCGCTCGAAGCCAACAAATGGATGGAAGAGAATATGTTTCCCTACTACCCAAAGGGCGACCTGAAAGACACCATCTGAGGCTGCCCACGGCTGGAAACTCATTCACACTAAACAAATGACGGCAACATGAAAAAAGAAATAATCATATCCGGTTTCGGCGGACAAGGCGTGCTCTCGATGGGCAAGATTCTCGCATACTCGGGCCTGATGGAGGGCAAGGAGGTAACATGGATGCCCGCATACGGCCCTGAACAGCGCGGAGGCACGGCCAACGTGACCGTAATCGTGAGCGACGACAAGGTTTCGTCGCCAATACTCAGTGCCTACGACGTGGCCATCATACTCAACCAACCGTCGCTCGAAAAGTTTGAACCGAAGCTGAAGCCGGGCGGGATACTCATCTACGACGGCTACGGGATTATAAACCCGCCAACGCGGAGCGACATCACCGTATACCGCATCAACGCCATGGACAAGGCCGCAGAGATGAAGAACGCCAAGATTTTCAACATGATCGTGCTCGGCGGATTCCTCAAAGTATGCCCGATACTGAGCAGCGACGGCATTGAGAAAGCCCTGCGCAAAACCCTGCCCGAACGCCACCACAGCCTCATACCGCTAAATATGCAGGCCCTCGAGGAGGGAGGCAACATCATCGAAAAGCTGTAAGGCCGGGCTTCGGCCGCCCACCGGCAACAGACCTTGGGCGGCCATGAAGCACGACGGGAACCGAAGAGCCAAGGCGCTTGCCTGTGCGACGGCGATATGCCGCCATTGCAGGCAAGGGTCTTGGCTCTATATTTTTGCATGGCGAAATGCCAAAAAGTGCTAAAAATAGCGGCCACAAGTTGCAGGTTTGCGCCAAAATGCCTATATTTGCGATAGGCATTAAGAAAGATGCCGGCGGGCGGCACGTATGGTTTTGGTGGCCCCGCACACGCCGCCCGGCACGGAAAAGGGCTGAACGATGGCAGCTCCAACGCAAAGCCCCAGACCGTTGGAACGAAAGCAAAGCCACGAAGACGGGTCTCGCGTCTTGCAATCACAACTAAAATGGCCCGGCCGAGACTGCGGGCCAAGGGAGGGACAGGCTATGAAACCTAAGAGAAAATCGTACAACGAAGAATTCTACGAGCTGGACAATCTGTACAACGAAGACCTCAGGGACCGTTACCAGCCAATGAACTACAACTACGGGTGGTACGCCTGAAACCGAATCAAACATTAAGCAAAGAGTGAAGAGTAGAAAAATATGCCTTCCCCGCGTCCTAAGACCAAGGCGGGGAAGGCATATTTTAATATCGGCCAAGCATTAAGAGCCAAAAGGAAATGCCTTCGCCGCACCCGATACAAAGGGCGGCGAAGGCATTTCTCTAATCCACGCAGGCGGGCGGGCAAAGCCCAAAGGCAAAGGGGGGATGCGGCGACGTGCCGCAACTCCCTGCCGGCCCGCACTCAAATCGTCTTTATGTCTATCGACTTCGACAAGCCGAGCTTCTTGTCGGCCACGGTGAGACGTGCCGTGCCGGCCTTCTTAGTGCTGCGCACAATCACCACGAGCTGGCCGCTGAAGAGCTTCATCTGCGGCTCGGTGAACACTTCGAGCGATGTCGGGTCGCCGTTGCAAGCAGCCTGGAACGTGCCTTCGCCCTCGACGCTGAACGTCAGTTCGCTGTCGGCCGAGGGGCAGGGCGTGCCGTCCTTGTCGGCCATAGTCACCGTGACAAAAGCCAGGTCGTCGCCGTCGGCCTTCAGCGTAGGCTGCTTGCCCGCCGTCTGGCACTCTGCGTCGAGCACTATCTGCGCAGGCTTGCCCGCCGTACGGCGCGAGTCTTCGCCAATCTTGTTGCCCTTGGCATCGTATGTAACCACCTTTATCTCGCCCGGCTCATACTTCACGTCGTTCCAGCGCAAGCGGTAGCGGTCGAGCCTGCCGTCCTTCTGCTTGCGCACGCGGCCCTGGCTCTTGCCGTTGACGAAGAGTTCGCCCTCCACTCCGTCGGTGTAGCAGTAGACGGGAGTCACCTTCCCCTCGCGCCCCGGCCACGTCCAGTGCGGCAGCAGGTGGGTGGTGTGCTCCTCGGTGTTCCACCGGCTGCGGTAGAGCCAGTAGCGGTCCTTGGGCAGCCCGGCCAGGTCGCAGATGCCGAAGTAGCTGCTGCGGCTCGGCCAATACTCGTCGTAGGGCGTAGGCTCGCCAAGATAGTCGTAACCGGTCCACACAAACTCGCCTATCACCCTCGGCTCGTCGTCCTGCCACCGCCAGTCGTCGTCGGGCAGGTTGCTCCACGAGCAGTGCTCCACGTCGTAGCTTGAGCACTGCCCGTCGGGGTATGTCTTGCTGTGGCCAACCTCCACCGGGAACTTGTAGACGCCGCGCGAGCTTACCGTCGAGGCCGTCTCCGAGCCGAGCAGGAAGCCCTGCGGCAGCTTCTCGAGGGCCATGGCGTACTTGTGTACGCGGTAGTTAAGCCCCGCCACGTCCATCACCTGGGCGAAGCCCGTCTTCAGTGCGTTGTCTATGCGGTCCATACCCTGCGTGACGGTGCGCGTAGGGTCGAGCCTGTGGCAAATGTCTTGCAGCCTCCTGGCCGTGGCGGCGCCGCCCCTCATGCCCTGCTCCGGTATCTCGTTGCCGATGCTCCACATCACGATAGACGGGTGGTTGCGGTGGCACAGCACGAGGTTGGTGAGATCCTTCTCGGCCCACTCGTCGAAGAAGCGGGCGTAGCCGTTCTTGCACTTGGGGTACTTCCACATATCGAAACTCTCGGCCATCACCATCATGCCCAGCGAGTCGCACACGTCCATCTGCATCGTCGAAGGCATATTGTGCGCCGTGCGTATGGCGTCGCAGCCCATGCGCTTCATCATCTTCACCTGGCGGATGAGCGCGGCCTTGTTCACCGCCGCGCCGAGCGGGCCGAGGTCGTGGTGCAGGCACACGCCCTTAATCTTGCGCGTCTGCCCGTTGAGTTGGAATCCGCCGTCCTTCGTCACGCTTACGGTGCGTATGCCGAAGTTGATTGTCTGCTCGTCGGCCAGGCGGTTGTCCTTATACAGGCGCGTGGTGAGCTTGTAGAGGTATGGCGACTCCGGCGACCACAGTTCGGGCTTGGCCACGTCGAGCCTCGCCCTCACCGTGCCGTCGGGGGCAATGTCGCAGCGGCTGGCGGCGGCCACGTAGCCCCGGCGGTCGTAGAGCGTGATTTCCACGCCGGCCTTGTCGGCCTGGCCTATGCCCTCCACGCGCGTGTCAACGTCCACCCAGGCCGTGTCGGAGACTATGGTGTCGGTGCGGGCGAACGTGGCCCACGCCCCTATGCGCTCGCCGCCCGTGAGCACGAGCGTGACGGGGCGGTAGATGCCGCCGCCCGGATACCACCGGCTGCTCTCCTCGACGTTCTTAAGGCTCACCTCGAGCAGGTTGTCGCCAGGCTTCACGTATGGGGTTATGTCAACGCGGAAGGCATTGTAGCCGTATGCCCAATAGCCCGCCCGCTGCCCGTTGACGCTCACGGTAGGCTCGGCCATGGCCCCGTCGAACACAAGCTCGGCCTTGGCGTAGCCTTCGGGTATGTGCAGCGTGCGCTTGTAGTGGCCCTCGCCTATCCATGGCAACGCGCCCGAACGGCCAGACTTCTCCGTAGGCACCTTCTCGTTGTTTTGCACTATGGCAACCGTCTGCAGGTCCCACTTCTTGTCGAACGGGCCGCTGATTGCCCAGTCGTGCGGCACTGTCACCGACTGCCACTCCGCGCCATCGCGCGAGAACTGCCACCCGTCAGCCAGCACAGCCTCGCTGCGCGTCTGCGCCGAGGCGGCCGAGGCCAGCGCCAGGGCAATGGTCAGAATCTTGTCTCTCATCTCTGTGTAAAGTTTTATAGGTTGTAGGTTTCCGCCCACAAAGATACAAATAAAATTAACAAACGGGCGCCAAAAACCAGGCGCAAATGCAAAACCGCTTAGTTAAAAATAAGCAACTAAAAACGGCGCCGGCCGAACCTGAATTTAACACTGGCCATTTCGCCTTGCAAAACGCCCCGCTTTGGCTTGCAAAACAGGCCGTTTCGCCGTCCGAAACAGACCGTTTTACAAGCCAAAACGGGGCATCCCCGCAACACGTTGTGTATCAACCAGTTACCAAACAAGGCAAAAACGAGGCGCGTTATGTTAAAAATGTTAACGCCAACGGGGCAAAGCCGCCGCTATTTTCGGCCTTGCCCTACGACGCGCCCCACCCTTTCGGCCATCTTGTCAACGCTCTGCTCGCAAGCCACTATGCACCCATTGCGGTCTACCAGCAGCGCAAGCGGCATGGCTGCCACGCCGTTTAGAGACGCAAAACTGCCGCCAAAGATGTTTGTGAAACGCTCCATGCCGCACCGGCGGACAAACCATTTCCAAATATCGCCGTTAAAGCCAAACGTGAAGGCATGGCACACAAAGCCCAAGCCGCAGTCGTGGTAGCGGTCGTAGAGCCGCTTGAGGCCTTCTACGCCGGTGCGCCCAGCCGCGTTCTGCGGGAAGTAGAGGTAGAGCAGTGTGTAGTCGTTGGTGAGAAACTCGGCTGTGTTGCGCTTCGTGCCGTTGGCATCCCAGCACTCGGCGTTGGCCAGCCGAGTGCCGGGCTTCAGCCTTTCGAGGCACTTGGCATATTCCACCACGGGCTGCATGAGCGGCTGGTTGGCAAAGCGCCCGGCTGAGTCGGCATAGTGGCTTAGCCCGTCGCGAGTCATGCGGAAATAGTAGTTGTACAGCAGCCACACGTGTATGGCATTGTCGCGGTTGGCCCCGATCGCGCCGAGCACGTAGCCGTCGAGGCGGCTCATCAGCGCGGCAAAGCCGCAACTGTCGGTCACGGCCAGCCTCCCGTCTATCGTGGTGGAAAATTTCTTGGCCTCGGCCTCAAAGGCGGCAATAGAATCCTGCACGGCCATAAACCTCATGTTGAGGTCTGACCCGCCGGTAATGCCGCGCCCCATGTCCACAGAGAGAGGCACTGTGTCGGCCAAGGCATAATACGTCCTCGCGCCATCGGATATTGTAATCAGGGTGTTGCTTATCCTTGGCTTGCCGAAAGCAAACCGCTGCCCGTCCACAGCCACGGCGCATGTCTTGTCGAGTTCGGTGCCGCCGATGTACACCTTGCGCACGCCCGGTGCCGCCGTGCCGCTAACCTTCACCGCGACCAAGGAGTCGTTAAACAGCGCTTGTGGATAGCCCATAAACTCCGACACATACCTGACGTCCTCCGGCGGGCATAGATGCCTGCCGAGCCTGCCTTCTGAGGAACCGCCCTTCGACGTGCTTTGCTTATGGTAGGGCCTTTGCGGCCTGCACTCGCTCTTACGCCGGAATATGGTATTGGCAACACCAATCGACCTGTCGCTTAGGCTGTTGTCGTATTTCTGTACCGACTCGATGTGGCGGTTTATGTCGTTATAGTGCTCTTTCGACAGCGTGCCGGTGAACCCTTCGGCAAGCTTCCTCAACATGAGTGCCACAGAGTTGCATAGCTTGCGGTCGTTGGCTTCGTTGGCTTTTTTGTACTTGCCGGCCAACAATTCTACTTGGCTTGCCACGATGCAGCCCGCAAGGGTGTCTATCTTCACCGTCTCGTCGGCGTCGGACACCTTCCTGCGGCTGCCGCCATTCACGAAGTCGATGTATCGGCAAGCCTCCCACCCGCGCCCTTTCAGCTCGGCCACATAGCCGTCTACGGCGCAATAGCGCGTGGAGTCTTTGCCGTAGAAGAACTCCGGCCGCCACACGAACGTGAAATTTGTGCGGATGCCGCCTGCCTGGCCGAAAGTGGCCGTGGCATAGCTGCAAAGGCTGTCGAGCGGATATGAGAATGCCGTGACCCCGCCCACGCTGTCGAGGCAGGCGAAAGTCAGTCCGTCAGGTTGCTCCAGGCCCGTTGCGTTGGCATCGGCCCTTCGGGCCATTGCCGCAAGTGCCATGGCGGCGTTGCGCCTGATGGACTCTTCCATGCGGCGTATGCTGCGAGGCACAGCGGGTGGCGCGGCAGTGTCGGGAGCCTCATAGAGATACTTGAAATAGAGAATCCTACTGTCAGGTCGGTAGCGGTCGTGCCGTGTGGCTGCCGCCGACGGTTTGTTGCCTCTGCCGTTGTAATAGACTACGGCGTTGTCTCCCCAACGTGTCTGCAGTTCCTTTTCGTCGGCAAGCCGGTCAATCTCGCCCTCAATTGTTTTCACGCAGCGTTCCTGTTGCGCGGTGGCTGCAGTGCAGGCAAAAGCCAGTGCCAGTGCCGCAACGGAAGTTTTCTTCATCCACATACCTGTTTATAAATTTTCGTCATTTCGTTTCAAGTGCGCGAATCCATCCACAGGGTCTCGGCTTACGCCACGGCTCCATGAAACGGCAACGCAAACGGGCGCAATGAAAAACTCGCCTGCAAATTGCCGATTGCAGCTTTCAGACGCAAAAGTAACAAAAAACACCCATACAAACAAACACTAATGCCTAAAAAAGCCGCAATGCCAGCCTGCCACTCCCATCTGCAAAAAAACAGGCAGGAGGCGAAAAAACACGCCGGATTATTTGTAAGTCTCGCGAAAATATTATACTTTTGCAGGCAAATAACAATAAAAAGGCAAGGCAATGGACAAGCTGAACGCATCGTTTTATTACTTTTACTGCTTTTACTTTGCAAGGGATTGCGAAGCGGGAAGTTGCGTGTAAATTTCAACTTAAGTCGATGCCAAGCCAAAAGGTTTACATACGAAAATCCCGCTCCATTACGATGAAGCGGGATTTGTCGTAAGAAGGGAAAGGAAACAAAAACATCATACACTGAAAATGAAGAGAGTAGCAATACAAGGGTATGCCGGTTCGTTCCACGACATTGCCGCCCACCAATACTTCGAGGGCGAGCAACTGCAGCTGGTGTGCTGCGCCACGTTCGAGGAAGTGTTCGACAAGCTAAGGCAAGACCCAACGATGATTGCCATGACGGCCATCGAGAACACCATAGCCGGCAGCCTGCTGCACAACTACGAGTTGCTGCGCGACTCTGGCATGACGGTGGTGGGGGAGCACAAGCTGCACATCTCGCACTGCGTGTGCTGCCTGCCCGACGACACGTGGGAGACCGTGCAGGAAATCCACTCCCACCCCGTGGCACTGATGCAGTGCCGCCAGTTCCTGGCCGGACACGCCGACAAGAAGCTCGTGGAGGGCGACGACACCGCCGGGGCGGCCAAGGACATAGCCGAGAACGGGCACAAGGGGTGGGCCGCCATCTGCAGCGCCGGGGCGGCGAAGCTGTACGGCCTGAAGATTCTCGAAGACCACATCGAGGACAACAAGCACAACTACACGCGCTTCCTCGTGTCGTGCAACCCGGCCAAGGCCGACTTCCTGCGCCCGCTCGAAAAGTCAGACAAGGCCAGCCTCGTGTTTGCGCTGCCCCACGAGTGGGGTTCGCTGTCGCAAGTTCTCAGCATCCTGTCGTTCTACAAGATAAACCTCACGAAGATACAGTCGCTGCCAATCATAGGCCACGAGTGGGAATACCTCTTCTACGTCGACGTGACGTTCGACAGCCTCACGCGCTACCGCCAGAGCATCGACGCCATAACGCCGCTGACGCGCGAACTTAAAATATTGGGAGAATACCAAAATGGAAAACAGTCTGCATGAAAACATACGCCCGGCCGACAGGCTCGGCTTGGTGAGCGAATACTACTTCAGCCGCAAACTGAAGGAGGTGGCCCGGCTAAACGCCGAGGGCCGCGACATAATCAGCCTGGCGATAGGCAGCCCCGATATGCCGCCGTCGCCGCAAACCATCGAGAAGCTCTGCGAGGTGGCGCGCCAACCAGGCGCACACGGCTACCAGCCCACAATGGGAACGCCGGAGCTGCGCCGCGCCATGGCAGGCTTCTACCGCCGCTGGTATGGCGTGGAGCTTGACCCGGAGACAGAGATACAGCCGCTAATAGGCAGCAAGGAGGGCATACTCCACGTGACGCTGGCCTTCGTCAACCCCGGCGACGAGGTGCTCGTGCCAAACCCCGGCTACCCAACATACACCTCGCTGAGCAGGCTGCTCGGCGCAAAGGTGGTGAACTACGACCTCGACGAGGCCGACGGGTGGCAGCCGGACTTCGGCCAATTGGAGCGCATGGACTTGAGCCGCGTCAAGCTGATGTGGACAAACTACCCCAATATGCCCACTGGCGGCAACGCGCGCATGGAGACATACGAGAGGCTCGTTGACTTCGCGCGCCGCCACTCGATAGTGGTGGTAAACGACAACCCATATTCGTTCATACTCAACGACCGGCCCATCTCCCTCCTGCAAGTGCCGGGGGCGAAGGAGTGCTGCATCGAGTTCAACTCGATGTCGAAGAGCCACAACATGCCCGGCTGGCGCGTCGGCCTGTGCGCGTCTAACGCCACGTTCATAAGCTGGGTGCTGAAGGTGAAGAGCAACATCGACAGCGGCACCTTCCGGGGGTTGCAGCTGGCCGCCGCCGAGGCTTACGGCAACGACGCCGAGTGGCACCGCAAGGCCAACGTGGAAACCTACCGCAGCCGCCGCGCCTGGGCCGAGCGCATAATGGAGGCTTTGGGCTGCACGTTCGACCCTGCGCAGGTGGGTATGTTCCTCTGGGGGCGCATACCGGACAGCTGCCAGGACGCCGAGCAGCTCACGGAGCGCGTGCTCCACGAGGCCCGCGTGTTCATCACGCCGGGCTTCATCTTCGGCTCAAACGGCCTACGCTACGTGCGCATATCGCTCTGCGCCAAGGAGCAGCAGCTCGCCGAAGCGCTGCACCGCATCGAGCGGATGAATCAGGAATTATGAATTTTGAATTATGAATTAGCTTATGGAACTCGAACTTGAACCATTGAAACTCCCGAGCAACACCGAGCGGCCCTTCGTGATAGCAGGCCCGTGTTCGGCCGAGACCGAAGAACAAGTGATGGAAACCGCCCGCCAGCTGGCCATGAAAGGCTGCCGTATGTTCCGCGCCGGGGTGTGGAAGCCGCGCACAAAGCCGGGCGGCTTCGAGGGCAACGGCGAGAAGGCCCTGCCGTGGCTGAACCGCGTGCAGAAGGAGACGGGAATGCTCGTGGCCACCGAAGTGGCAACGCCGGAGCACATCGAGCTTGCCCTGAAGTACGGCATCGACATACTGTGGGTGGGCGCACGCACATCGGCCAACCCCTTCGCGATGCAAGCAATGGCCGACGCGCTAAGGGGAGTTGACGTGCCGGTGTTTGTGAAAAACCCCGTCAACCCCGACCTCGAACTGTGGATTGGCGCCATGGAGCGCATCAACCAGGCCGGCATAAAGCGCATGGCAGCCGTACACCGAGGCTTTTCCAGCTACGACAAAAAGATATACCGCAACCTGCCCATGTGGCAAATACCCATCGAGCTTCACCGCCGCATACCCGAACTGCCCATCATCTGCGACCCGAGCCACATCGGAGGCCGGCGCGAACTGGTGGCCCCGCTGTGCCAACAGGCAATGGACCTTGGCTTCGACGGCCTGCTCATAGAGAGCCACTGCGACCCGGACAAGGCGTGGAGCGACGCCAAGCAGCAAGTCACGCCCGACGTGCTCGACTACATACTGAGCCTGCTCGTGATACGCAGCGACACATACACCACCGAGGGCATCACCATGTTGCGCAAGCAAATCGACGAGCTGGACAACCAGCTCATGGAGTTGCTCGCCAAGCGGATGCGCGTGTGCCGCGAGATAGGGCAGTACAAGAAGGAGCACAACATGACCGTGCTACAGTCGGCACGCTACAGCGAGATACTCGAAAAGCGCGGGGCGCAAGGCTCCCTATGCGGCATGAGCCCGGAGTTCGCCACCAACGTGTTCGAGCTTATACACGGAGAGTCTGTCCGCCAGCAGATGGAAGTAATAAATAAGTGAAGAAGTTAAAGGTTAAAAATTAAAAGAATGTGCGGGAAAGGTTGGCTTGCTGCCAACGCGGAGCGTGCCTCGCTGGGAACGGGAGCCTCGGCAACTGCGGGAGCCATGGCAACTGAAAGCCTCCCGGCAACCATGGCCCATATAGCAACTTGGCCAAGCACACCTTGCGAAGCATTTTCTTTTAATTTTTAATTCGTAATTTTTAATCTCTACGTTATGAGGATATTAGTAATGGGCGCAGGCAAGATGGGGAGCTTCTTCCTCGACCTGCTAAGCTTCGAACACGAGATGGCGGTCTACGAGAAAGACCCCATGAGGATGCGCTTCACGTACAACTGCCGCCGCTTCACCTCGCTCGACGAGGTGAAGGAGTTCCGCCCCGAGCTTGTAATAAACGCCGTCACGGTGAAATACACCATCGGGGCCTTCAAGGAAGTGATGCCATACCTGCCCGACGACTGCATCGTGAGCGACATTGCCTCGGTGAAGACGGGGCTGAAAGACTTCTACCAGCAGTGCGGCCACCCCTACGTGTCCACCCACCCGATGTTCGGCCCGACGTTCGCCAACCTCCAACAGCTAAGCGAAGAGAACGCCATCGTGATCAGCGAGGGCGACTACATGGGGCGCATCTTCTTCAAAGACCTCTACCGCAGGCTCGGGCTTAGCGTCTACGAGTACACTTTCGACGAGCACGACCGCACCGTGGCCTACTCGCTGAGCATCCCATTCGTGAGCACCTTCGTGTTCGCCGCCGTGATGAAGCACCAAGACGCGCCCGGCACCACCTTCAAGCGACACATGAACATAGCCCGCGGAGTGCTCGGCGAAGACGACTACCTCTTGCAGGAGATTCTCTTCAACCCATACACGGCAAGCCAGGTGGAGCGCATCATGGGCGAGATGGGCGAGCTGCTCGGCATCATCGAGCGCAAAGACGCCAAGGCAATGAAGGCGTACCTGACAAAAATCAGGAGCAACATGAAGAAGGACTTGGAGCAATAGCCGCCCGCAAGGCCCAACTCAGCACTCTAAATTCAAAACTCAAAACTTAAGTATATGGCAGCAGGCAAATGGATTGGGGGCTTCCTCGGATGGATGGTAGGCGGCCCGCTTGGCGCACTGGCAGGAGTAGCCGTGGGCGCATTGTTCGACAAAGGGCTTGACTCGGTGAACACGCCCGGCTCCAACGGCGGCGCGGCAGGCTCCGGGGTGTACGGCGAGAGCATGGGCTACGAGGGCCAGCGCAACAGCTTCCTCTTCGCGATGCTCGTGCTCGTGTCATACATAATCAAGGCCGACGGGCGCGTGATGCACTCGGAGATGGAGTTCGTGCGCCGCTTCCTGCGCAACAACTTCGGCGACATGGCCGCCCGCCAGGGCGAAGACATACTCATGCGCCTCTTCGAGGAGCACAAGCACAGCGGCAGCGCGGCCTTCCGCAACACCGTGGCCGACTGCTGCGCACAGATAGCCGCCAACATGGACTACGCCCAGAGGCTGCAACTGCTCAACCTGCTCGTGCTCGTGGCCAAGGCCGACGGCACCGTGCAGGCGGAGGAAGTGGAGGCCGTAAGGGAGTGCGCCACATGGATGCGCATGGCTTCTTCAGACATCGACTCGATGCTCAACCTTGGCGGCGACAGCCTCGACGCGGCCTACAAGGTGCTTGGCGTGCCGCCAACGGCCACCGACGACGAAGTGCGCCGAGCCTACCGCAAGCTCGCCCTGCAGCACCATCCCGACCGGGTGGCAACGCTCGGCGAAGACATACGGCGGGCAGCCGAAAAGAAATTCCAGGAGATCAACGACGCCAAGGAGCGGATTTACAAAGCCCGGGGAATCTAATCCCGGGCTTTTTTCGGCCCCGTGCCGCCCAAGGCCGGGCGCATTGGCCGACGCGGGGGTTAGGCGCGGCTGCGGCAACGCCCACGCGCGGCACCGCAAAAGAAAAGAGGGCGGCCCTTCAAGACCACCCTCAACCAACACAAAAACTAAACTAGACTTAACTAATTTGCCTGCAAGCAGACTTTCGCAAGCCCGGCCGCAAGCTTTGCAAATATACAAACCTTTTGCTTATCCACCAAGCAAAACGCAATATTTCTATGCAACTCGCCACGCCCTTTTGCACAAACGCCGACAGGCGGCGCAAGGGCTGCACGCCAGGGCGGGCTACCGACGGGCTGCCACTGCCGCGCAATGCCGCCGGACTAAATGCGCACGGTCTTGCCCAACAGATAGTAGTCGAGCACGGTCATGGCCGCCATGGCCTCGACCACAGGCACCGCGCGTGGCAGCACGCACGGGTCGTGGCGGCCGCGGGCGGCAAACTCCACGGGGTTGCCCTCCAAGTCGACCGTTTGCTGGGGCCGGAGCAGCGTGGCCACGGGCTTGAACGCCACGCGGAAGAATATGTCGGCACCGTTGCTGATGCCGCCCTGTATGCCGCCGCTGTGGTTCGTGGCGGTGGAGATGCGCCCCCCGGTGGCAACAAACGGGTCGTTCTGCTGCGACCCGCGCAAGCCCACGCCACCGAACCCTTCGCCATACTCGAAGCCCTTCACGGCGTTGATGCCAAGCATGGCTGCGCCGAGCGCGGCGTGCAGCTTGCCGAACTCCGGC
>CALUMB010000039.1 GCA_944321645.1 uncultured Prevotella sp. | reverse complement strand
TTTTGCACTTGTGTCGAGTGGCAACAATCTTAAGAAAAACGGGGTGTTTTTCTATGCTCTCCTGGGATGAGACAATCTTTTTCCGCTGCAAAGATACGAAAGATATTTCATTTACAAGGGTTTTTAATATTATTTTTGTGTGTCGTTTTGCGGAATAATTTGCTAATTTTTAGTCAACAACCATACTTTTTTGAGTGAAAAGCAGGCAAAATCCCGAAGCCTGACAAGCCCTATTTTGCCGAATGTTGACCAAATTCCATTGATTGTTTACAACCGCAAGGCTTCGTAGGCCCATAAACCATTGACAGCCAGGCGTTTCCACAAAACGACCATCTCATCCCAGGAGATAGCCAAATTAGCGAATTGTTGATTGCTCCGCAATTATGATTGTCTCATCCCAGGAGATTGTCATATTGGCCATATAGTCACCGAGCTTCTATGGAGCAGCAAGCTATGGAGCCGCAAAAAAGTAAAGGGCATGGGAAGTTTCGCGGGTAACAGATGTAACTGCTTGACATTCTGTAATATACAGACTCTTGCAGGATTAGAGGAAATATCTTTAACCGAACTATGGACAATATCCGCAAGCCAAATTCGGCCATTCCCGCCGTTGGTGGTGTGCCGCCTGCTGTGAGGGAGTTCGATGCCCTCCGATGGTTTGTCATGCGCGACCTCAAGCGCACCAACGCCAAGCTCCCGGCCTACAAGATGCTTGGCGACATGAAGCTTGAAATCTTCACGCCCATGGTGAAGAAGGTGGTGAGGGTGGGCGGCAGACACATTCCGCAAGAAGTGCCTTTCATGCAAGACCTGCTCTTTGTGCATGCTGCCCGTAGCGTTTTAGACCCAATCGTAGAAGTCGTTCCCACGCTGCAATACCGTTTTCTCCGCGACGGCTACCGCACCCCGATGACCGTGCGCGATGCCGACATGGAGCGGTTCGTCCATGCCGTTGAGTCTGCCGGCCAGCCCCGCTTCTACACACCGGGCGAAGTCACCCCCGACATGATAGGCAAGATGGTGCGCATCGTCGGCGGGCCGCTCCACGGCTACGAGGGGCGGTTGCAAAAGATGCAAGGCTCGCGTGCAAAACGTCTTTTCGTCGAGCTGCCAAGCCTGCTCATGGCCTCCGTGGAAGTGGAGCCTGAATACATCCAGCTTATCAAGTAATCCCGCGCCGACAGTTTACGCCCGCCATGCTAAGAAACCGTTACGAAGCTGTTTCCGGCACTCGGCCTTCGCGCAACGTCTTGGTGCACAGCCCACAAAACTCCCGCTTATGGTAATCGCAGTAGATTTCGACGGCACCATAGTCGAGCACCGCTACCCGCAGATAGGCAAGGAGCTGCCCTTTGCCATTGCCGCGCTCAAGAAGCTCCAGGCCGAGCGCCACCTCCTCATTTTGTGGACGGTGCGCGAAGGCAAGCTGCTCGACGAGGCCGTGGACTATTGCAGCAAGCGCGGGCTGGAGTTCTAC
The DNA here is from genome assembly GCA_944321645.1 of uncultured Prevotella sp. Classification (GTDB taxonomy): domain Bacteria; phylum Bacteroidota; class Bacteroidia; order Bacteroidales; family Bacteroidaceae; genus Prevotella. The sequence continues at coordinate 20,669 of CALUMB010000039.1, read as the reverse complement.
GCCGTCAACGCCAACCACCCCGACGAGCTTCCCCAAGGGCAGCCGGGCCGGCCATGTCGCAAGGTGAAGGCCGACCTGTTTATCGACGACTGCAACATGGGCGGCTTGCCCGACTGGGGCACTGTCTACGAAATGGTACACAATGGCTGGACCCACGAGCGGTATTGGAGCGAAGTCCATGGCGCGGCCAGGCCTCGAAAGTCTTTCTTGCAGAGGCTTTTCGGGCGCAGGAGGTAGGGTAGGCTCCGCTCTCTCCTTTGGCTCGCTGTTGGCGAGAACGAACGCTGCTGTAAAAATCAAAAACTGTTCCTAAACCAATATGTACAATATCCTCCAGCCAATCCTTGCCATTGTCCTGTCGGTGGTCTCGTTGTTCGTCTCCCTTGGCAGTGCGCTCTACCTTGCGAGGCGGCGCAACAGGTTGCCGGGGCAAGCCCGGCTCGCCGTCTTGCTGGACAGGCTGTGCGAACTTACTGCCAAATGCTGGGGCGGCGGTGAAGGCGGCCTGAAGCCCGAAGCCGAAGACACGCCGCTTAAGATGAAGCACCTGCTGTTTGAAATCGACCAAATGTCCGATGCCCATCCGCTCACGCAGCCCCAAAACCGCCTTGTGGCCGATGCGTTCGAACGTTTGCTCTTCTTCGACTACGCCCAGAAATATTGGGACAAGGTGTTCGGCGAGCCTTTCGACAATTCGGAGATTGAGGCCGAGTATTACAGAAACTACGCCCACTTTCTCTACCGCCGCGGCGATTTTGCCGGGGGCGAGGCAGCCATTAATAAAGCCTTGGCCTTGCCATGCGATAGCGACAACAAGCTGTTCTCCAAGTTCCTGACATACACAGATTGGGCATTGATGGAGTATAAGCGCGAAGTGGATGCCTACAACCTCGACGTGAGGCGCGGGCTTGATGCCCCGTTCCCCAAGTTAGAGCTTGCCTACGGCATACTGGGGCGGGCGAAGCCCCTCCTGGAGTCGTTCGGCAACTACGGTTTTTACGAAAATTCCGTGAAGCTATACAACGATGCCCTGCGGAAAATCGAAATCGTGAGGGATGCCGACGCACGCCCACGGAAGGCTCGCCGGGTTGAGAAGTAATCCGCACTTGCTGTCTGCATCTCCCTCTCGCAAGGCGTGGCGACGGTGTGTTGTTTCGGTCAAAAGCCCGACTGCGTGTCCGCAATTGTTGAATGTGGCAATGGCATAAAGCCATGATAGTAAAGTCCGCCGCTTTTATGGCGTGCAGGGACTGAATAAATGGGATTAAGTCTCTGTGGGGGCTGCAATAATATGTTAAATTTAGACCGGCCCCTCGGCAATGCAACCCTCCGCAGTGTTTTTCATGGTTTTCTCACAGCAGACATCTTTGCACTTCTATTTGGAATTAGCGGTTTAACAAATATGTTCCCGGCTTAACAATGCGTTTCCGATAGAAAGCAATGACACTAAATGACAGACATTTGACATATCATAGGTTGCAAACAATATGCCACGCCAAAACTCTCCGGTTGACAATCGCCGCATAGCCAAAAACGCCATTTTCCTCTATCTGCGTATGTTCATTTCCATGGCCGTGTCTTTGTTCACGAGCCGTGTGGTGCTTCATACGCTCGGCGTGATGGACTACGGCATCTGGAATGTTGTGGGCGGCGTAATCGGGATGTTCACTTTCCTCAACGCCTCCATGTCTGGCTGCACAAACAGGTTCCTCTCTTTAGAGCTTGGGCGCGGCGACATGGCTCACCTGCAGAAGGTGTTTTCCTCTTCGCTCACAGTCCACATCATTATTGCCTCCATTATATTGTTGCTCGGCGAAACCGTCGGGCTGTGGTTCCTCAACGAGAAGCTGGTCATACCGCCTGACAGGATGCTGGCGGCAAACATCGTCTACCAAACAACCGTTATTGGCTGTATGGTGTCTGTCACGCAGGTACCATACAACGCCATGATAATGGCCAATGAAAAAATGAACGTTTATGCCTACGCCGAGGTTGTGAACGTGTGCCTGCGGCTTGCCATTGTCTACGCCTTGGTGCTGTCTCCCATCGACAAGCTGGTGACCTATGGCCTGCTCTCGTTGCTCGTCACGTTTGGCTTCAGCGTGTTCTACCGTGTTTACTGCACAACGAGGTTTCAGTCCTGCAAGTTTCGGCTCACGCTCGAAAGGCAAGTCGTTATGCCGATGCTTAGTTTCTCGATGTGGGATTTGTACGGCAGCGCCTCCGTTATGGCAAGGACGCAAGGGGTGAATATGCTCCTCAATATGTTCTTCACTGTGTCCATGAACGCCGCAAGTGCCGTGGCCACCAGCGTGCAAAATGCGGTCATGTCGTTTGCCGGAAACTTGCTTGCGGCCTTCCGCCCCCAAATTGTCAAGACCTACGCCTGCGGCGACTTTTCTGACACCGTTAAGCTTATAAGGAGGGCATCTGTCTACACAACCTTCTTGCTCCTTGTGCTCACGCTGCCGCTGTTGCTCGAAATCGACTATGTGCTCGGCTTGTGGCTTAAGGCTCCGCCGCCATACGCCGCCACGCTGTGCGTCTGTGTGCTGCTGTTCAACCTTGTGGCCAATTTGTCCACTGTTGTGGTGTCCGCAGTCCACGCCACCGGCCACATCAAGCGGTCGAGTTTAATCAACGGCTCGCTCTACCTGCTTGTGGTGCCATTCTCTTATTTCGGCTTTAAAAGGGGTATGGCAGCCGAGTGGGCATATATATTCAATGTAGTAGCCGTATGTGGCGGCCTGACCCAAAATGCGTTCGTGGTGGCCAAATTCGTGCCTGGGTTTAGCGTCGTCCGCTATTTCCTCCACACGCTGTTCCCAATGTTGGCCTGTTCGCTGGCTGCATACGTTGCTGCCTTGGCCGTTAGCTCCTCAATGGAGTCTTCGTTTGTCAGGCTTTGCGCTACGTTCGCCTCGTCTGGCGTGTTGCTGTCGGCGTTGTTCTACCTCTTCCTCTTCGATAGGGGCGAACAGAAGTTCATCCGCGAAAAGATAAAAACGACTTATAATAAATCAATGAATGTCCGCATTTTGCATAGACGGATGAAATAAGGAAGCGAAGAAGCATACGTTCTCAGACCTCTTAGCGGAACGCAGTGGAGCGATGGCTTATTATGACTCCTATAACTCCTTTGGATAGGAGCTTTGCGAATATTCAATAATAAATTGATGCACAAAATTTGATATGATCCAGAGTGTTAAGCAGTCACGCCGCCTCAACTACATCGATGCCCTGCGCGGTGTGGGCATGGCGTTTGTCGTCTACCACCATTTTATCTTGATGGGCATGAGAGACAGCGGCTATGTCTCGCTCGTGAGGGAATACACTATGTTCACCATGCCGCTCTTCTTCTTCATAAGTGGCTTTGTCGGTTTTAGGCGCAAGCCTCTGGTCGGCTTCGGCGGCTCGTTTAAGAAAAAGGCGTTGGGGCTGCTGCTCCCCACGGTAGTGATATTTCTCGTCAGCATGGCCTACTTCCGCCTCGATCCGGCGGAATGGGTGTTTGCTTCCTATAAGAATGGCTATTGGTTCACTTGGGTGTTGTTCTGCATCCTTGTGTGCTGGGAAGTTGTCGATGGCGCGTTTGAAAAAGTAAATTTATGGTGGGTGGCTTTAGTGGCTGCCGTTTTACACGTTGGGAGCTTTAAGTTAAACGATGGCATCCCGTGGGTTGGACTTGCGTCGGCAAACCTTATTTGCGCAAACTTCGTGTATTTTGTGGCCGGTGTGGCCTTTAGGAGAAGCGAGGTGCGCTTCTGGCCGCTGCTCGACAACAAATATGTCTCCGCCGCCATGGTTTTGCTGGCTTGCTTGCCCATGGTTGTCACCGTCTATTGGTGTTTTGCCTTCGTGTGCAGCATTGCGCAGGTGCTTGTGCTGCTTAAGGTCTTCAGGCACTATTCGGCTTTCTTCGACTCCCGCAAGTGCTTGGCAAGGGCGACAAACACCCTTGGCCGTCACACGCTTGAGATATATTTCCTTCACTATTTCTTGCTGTTCAAGATAGATTTCGTCTGCCCTTGGCTCACGGCGTTGTCCAACGACTATTGCTTCCGTGGCCACAGTTGCGTCTACCTTGTCGAGTTTGTCGTTGTTGGTGCGGCCACTATGGTTGTGTGCGGAGCCTGTATGCTGCTGTGCAAAATCGTTAAGCCGTTCCCGCTGCTCGACAAACTTTTGTTCGGCTTCACGCGTTGACATATTAGCTTAAATACAAATAACATACATCCATTTTATGAGAAAAGGTGTTGTAAGCATTCTGACCCCGGCCTATAATGGTGAAGGGTTGATACACCGTCTGCTTGACTCCGTGCTAAGGCAGACCTACCCCCACGTGGCGATGGTTGTCGTAAACGATGGTTCTACCGACCGTACAGAAGATGTCGTTAAGAGCTATATCCCAAAGTTTGAAGCCCGCGGCTACTCGCTCTCCATCCACAACCAGCCCAATGGCGGGCAGTCAAACGCTATAAACAACGGCCTTAAGCTTGTTGACGGCGAATATCTTGTGTGGCCAGACTGCGACGACTGGTATGCTACTGACGATGCCATTGCAAAGCTCGTGGCACGCCTGGCACAGTATGGCGACGACGTGGGGGTGTCGAGGTGTGCGTACAATTGGGTGAGTGAAGGCGATTTCAAAATAATTTGCACCCACTATCCTTGTATGGGTGAAGAGCCGGAGTGTGTTTTTGAAAATTCTGTACTTGACAAGCCCCACTTTTGGTTTACGCCTGGAGGGTGGATGTTAAAGGCAAAGTTTTTGGACGAGCTTATACCCGGCCGCGAGATATACCAAAATAAGTCTGCAGGGCAGAATGCGCAATTGTTGTGGCCATATCTTTTCGCAAAGAAATGCGTGTCGGTTGAGGAGCCTATGTTTAACTATCAGATTCGTGAATCGTCACACTCGCGTGGAATGGCTGTCACAACAGAAAAGAAACTCATGCAGCAGGAAACATACTATAAAACCTACACGGCTGTATTGAATTCCATTAATGGGCTCGATTCAAAAAAGAAGGAAAAGTTGCTCGCAATGCTAAGGTTTGATGTATGTAATTGTTGTATAAACATTATCATTGGGTCTGGAGATTTTAAGAAATTCCGTTCTTACAATAACGAGCTACACGACTTGGAAAAATCCGGCTTGATTGAGGCGGACATACGGCTTAAGCGAAAGGTAAAGTTGGCATTGGCATCCGTGCCTGTTTTGCGCCGGGTTATTGGCTGTAGGGTCAGATTTCACAAGTAATGAAAAATATATAATCGCAAAAGCGTAAAACATAGGGAAATGATTCAGATTTCAGACAAATCGCAGTGTTGCGGATGCTCTGCCTGTGCCACCGTTTGCCCTAAAGGTTGCATCGCGATGCGTGAGGATAGCGAGGGCTTCCTCTATCCCGTGGTTGATTCCGCGCGGTGCATCGGTTGCAATCTGTGCCAAAAGGTCTGCCCCGTGCTTGGGCAAGGACGCGAACGGAAGCCCTTGGCCGTTTATGCCGCCAAGAGCCGAGGCGAACAAGTGCGCAATGGCAGTTCGTCGGGTGGCGTTTTCTCGCTGCTTGCCGAAAAGACAATCGAGGAAGGCGGCGTAGTTTTTGGCGCGAGGTTTGACGAGAATTGGGATGTAGTACACGGCTATACGGAAACCGAGGAGGGCATAGCCGCATTCAGAGGCTCGAAATATGTGCAGAGCCGCATTGGCCGCAGCTTTGCCGAAGCGAGGCGTTTTCTGATGGCGGGGCGCAAGGTTATGTTCACAGGCACTCCATGCCAGATAGCCGGGTTGAAAGACTATTTGCAGAAAGACTACGACGGCCTGCTTGCGGTTGACGTGGTGTGCCATGGCGCACCAAGCCCTAAAGTATGGCGGCAGTATCTCAACGAAACCGCCGCCGGCTGCGGCGATGGCTTCCGGGTGAAGGCAGTTTCGTTTAGGGATAAGGCGCAGGGGTGGAAAGCCTACCGCTTCTCAATGACGCTCTCTAAAGATAAGCAGGGTGGGGAAGAGGCTGTGGCCACCACGCTCACGTTGCCATCCAGTGAGAATGCTTATATGAACACGTTCCTTTCCAACCTTAGCTTGCGTCCGTCGTGCTATGCCTGTCCGGCCAAGGCCGGGAAGTCGTGTGCCGACATAACCTTGGGCGACTTTTGGGGCATTGGGCGCGTTATGCCCGATTTCGACGACGATAGGGGATGCAGCGTAGTGCTGATATATTCGCCTAAGGGGTTGCAGGCTTTTTCAGGGGTGGCCTGCGATAGGCGCGAGGCCGCATATAGCGACGCTTTGCAAGAAAACAGCTGCATAGGAAAATCAACGTGGATGCAGCCCAACCGCAGTTTTTTCTTCCATGAGATAAGGGGCGGAAAAAGCATAACAGAAGTTTGGCGGAAATGTAGCAGCTTGCAGCTGCCTGATAGAATCCGCAGGCTTGTCTTCCAGAAATTTAAGATATGAGAATAGCAATTGTAACATTACCATTCGTCGTAAATTATGGCGGTGTCTTGCAGTGTTATGCACTGCAAACCGCCTTGGAAAGGCTTGGCCATGGTGTCTGCGTGTTGCAGCGTAAGGTGCCGGCCTCAATCCGTGCGCGGCTCATGGTTACCCGGTGGATAAAAACATATTTGCTTAAGATAGAGACAAATTATTACGGCGGCAAGACTGATGGTGAAATCGTTGGAGTCAACTTCCAAGCTTTCATCCGTAAGCATATTCGCATTTGCTATTTTCGTAAATGGCAAACAATAAGCGGTCGCAACATCGATGCAATAGTGGCCGGTAGCGACCAAATCTGGCGTAATGAATATTTCAAGCCAATTAAGCAGGCATATTTGGATTTTGCAAAAAAATGGAAAGGCGTAAAGCGTGTGGCCTATGCCGCTTCTTTTGGAATAGATGAGTGGGATTATACACCGGTTGAGACAAAAGAATGCGCCGAATTATGCAAATTGTTCGATGCTGTTTCTGTCCGCGAAGCTTCTGGCATAGACTTATGCAGGGAATATCTCGGCGTGGATGCCGTGCAATGCCTCGACCCTACGCTGTTGCTTACGGCTGGCGACTACGTGGAACTGCTTGATGGGTTTAATGCCCCAGCGTATGCCAAAAGTTTGGCTTGTTATTTTCTTGACGAGACAAAAGAAAAAGAGCAATTGGCTGTTAAGATTGCGGAAGAAAAAGGTCTTAATTGCGTTAAGCTGTACAACCCTGACTCTTGGGCACCGGGCAAAACGTTTGAGGAACGCCTTCAGTTGCCAATAGAACGGTGGATTGCCGGTTTTAGGGATGCCGAGTTTGTGGTGACGGACTCGTTTCATGGGTGCGTGTTTTCCATCATTTTCAACAAGCCGTTTGTTGTGGTCGGCAACACGATAAGGGGAATGGCCAGGTTCCGCTCGCTTCTTTCAATGTTTCATTTGGAGGGGCGTTTGGTAATGCCTGGTGAGACGGAGCATTTTCCCGACAGCCCTATACGTTGGGAAGATGTAAACGAGGTTTTAGAAAGAGAAAGAGAAAATGCCTTGTCGTTTTTGACGCAAAACTTGCACTGACGGACAGGCCAAAATAGCCTAAAGGCATCGAATTTGTATAAATTAAGTGTAATGAAACGTTAAATTTTAGTGGGCTTCAAATAAGCATCTTTGCAGTTCTTGTGCGTATTTTTATGCGAAACACGCCGCCGCTTTCCCCTCCTTTTCCAAAGGAGGGGAAAGCGGCGGCAAGCCTGCGCGGAATAGCATGGTAAAACTGCGCGAGTAATTTATGTATGGGCAGCGTGAGAAGGCGTGCTGCAATCTGAATGAAAATTGTGAATAATTTAACAATTGAATATCCGCAAAGCTACTGTTCAAAGGAGTTATAAGAAGTCATTGCTCCACCGCGTTCCTATAGGAAGTTAGAGAATGTATGCTTCTTCGCTTCCTTATTTCATTCGTCTATGCAAAATGCTGACATTCATAAAAAATATTGTTGATTAATTTTGAACAGCAATTTATAAATGGGAAAGCCTAAAATAAGCATCATTGTGCCAATGTACAATGTGGAAAAGTATATCTCCCAGTGCGCTTCTTCGTTGTTTGGGCAAACTTACGATAACATGGAATATGTTTTCGTGGACGATTGCAGCAATGATGGCACTGTTCGAGACCTGAAGGATTGCTTAAGCAAACATCCGCAGCGCAAGGAGCAGGTAAAAATACTGTTTAATTGCGAAAACAGAGGTGTTGCATTTACAAGGAACGTGGGCTTGCGCAATGCCACCGGCGACTACATCGGATGGTGCGATGCCGACGATTGGGTGGAGGCGGATATGTTTGAAGGCTTGCTCGAAAGCATACTGAAGGCCAACGCCGATTTGGCCTATTGCCACTATTTTGAGGAAGGGAGCTGCCGGAGAACTGTGAAGGTGGCCGATATTTCAAACCCCGACAAGGAAAAAAGACTGTGTGAGTATTTGGAGAAGGGGCCTAATACATTGTGGAACAAATTGGCTTCCCGGAGGTTGTATGCAGACGGCAAAGTCGAGTTTTTGGACGGGTTTGACTATTGCGAAGACTTCAATGTTTCCACAAAACTGTTGTACAACGCACAAAAGGTTGCCTGTTTTGACAAGATTTGCTACCATTACAGGATGAACATGGCTTCAATTTGCCACAGCTTTAGCAAAGAGAAATGTGTTTCGGGATTTCGTAATGTGGCAGATGTCTATGCCTTCCTAAAATCGGAAGGCATGGGCGGACGGCTCCAACGCTACATGACGCACAATATGCTTAATGCAAAACTCGCCCTTTGGACTTATTGCAAAGACATTGCGTCGCTGCAGATATACCCGGAGACTAACAGTTTAGTCTTTTCAAATCCGTTTTTGGGCATTAAGGGCAAGGTGGCGGCATTTACCGTTTGCACATTATATAAAATGATGCTTAAAGTCTTGAATGCAGTGAAACTCTAAAAATGCAAATGATGGGACGGGCTGAACAAATTTGGTCGGACACAAAGTTTTTTCTCTATAAATTGATTTACGGCACATATTATAAATATGTAATCTATATAAAGGCGCGTAAGATGAGGAATGCCCTCTGCATCCTCAATTCAGAGCAGACCATAAAGTATGTATTGGAGCACCGTTGTTCTTTGAGCCGCTTTGGCGACGGCGAGATGAGCATGATTGCCCACTACCTGCGCCATGGGAGCAAGACCGGCCTTAACATTGATACTTTCCAACAATACGACGAAAGGTTGGCCAAGAGGCTTTTGGAGGTGGTCTTGTCCGACAAGCCCAACTGTTTGGTCTGTTTGCCGTATTTATACAAAAAGTTCTCGGTGTATAAAGGATACGAAAGGTTCCACTTTGAACGTGAGTTTCCGTTCTATATGCCACTTTGGGAAAAGATTTATGCCAACAAAATATCAATGTTTGGCGATGCTTGCCTGACCCGCTTCTGGCACAGCCGCACCGACATTGCTGACTATGGGCAGTACATCCACCTTATGAAGCAGTTGTGGGATAACCGCGACGTGACCTTCCTTGAAGGCGAAAAAAGCCGCTTGGGAGTTGGCAACGACTTGTTTGACAATGTAAGGAGCATACAAAGGTTTTTGCTACCGCCGACAAACGCCTTCAGCCGATACGACGAAATAATAGCTGCGGTAAAGCGGTTGCCCAAGGATAGGCTCTACCTGTTGGCCTTGGGCCACACCGCCACGGTGTTGGCATACGACATGGCGCAGATGGGTTTCCAGGCAATGGATGTCGGTCATGTTGACATCGAATATGAATGGATGCTGATGGGGGCTAAGGACAAGGTGGCCGTTCCGAACAAATATGTGAACGAGCTGCCCGAAGGCAGGATTACCACCGAACTCGACGACCCGGTATACCTGTCGCAGATCATAGGGCGGATAAAGTAAGTCCTGCGGGGGGCAACACATCTTTCGCATGGAAATACGCATGAAAACTGCGAAGGTGCTTATAGGAAATACAATAAAAATCTTAAACAAACGCACGATACAGCATGAGCATAAGGGAACTTGGCCGTAAGGTGGTGCCGTTGGGGCTGTGGCGGGCCATACGCCGTAGACAGATTGTGTTGGAGCACCGGCGGGTAGGGCGCATCTGCGATGCGCTGATAGACAAATACGACCAAGGCAAACTGCTGCACTTCCCAATAAAGCCGAAGCGGACATTTGCCACCGAGCGCATCATCTGGCAATATTGGGGGCAGGGCTTCGACAATGTGCCGGAAGTAGTGCGCATCTGCCTCAATTCAGTGGAACGGCACAAGGGAGATTATCTGTTAGTGAGGCTAACTGACGAAAACCTTGCAGACTACATCGACTTCCCGGAAGGAATATTGCAGAAGCGGACAATGTTTTTGAAGGCCCATTTTGCCGACCTGCTCCGCTGCGTGCTGCTGGCCACATACGGCGGCGTGTGGATAGACGCCACGCTGCTGCTCACTGGGCCGCTGCCCGAAAAGTATTTTACGCAGGGCTTCTTCATGTTCCAGCGCGACGACAACGAACCTTTTAAAAAATGTTGGGAAGACAACTTTATTCATTATTGGGGATGGTACAAAGGCTTCAAGGTGAGAGTGCTCAATAGCTTAGTGTATGGCAAGCGTGGCAACGAAACAATAGCCGTTATGTGTGATATGCTCTATGATTACTGGACGGTAAACGATAGCCTGCCACATTATTTTTTCTTCCAAATCCTGTTCAACGAGCTTACGGCCAAGCACCCGGAACTTAACTGCCGGATAGTAAACGATTGCCTGCCGCACTATGCCACACAAACGATACTTGACAATTTCATGTCGATGACGTTTCTGGATGCCCTTAAGCTATGCAATGTACACAAGGCCAGCTACAAAATGTCCGATGCCCACATCGCTACGTTGAAAAAACTCTTGGCAGAGGCAGGGGAACTTACATTGCAACTATGAGACACGCCTACTTAATCATCGCGCACAACGAGCCTGAAATATTGAAACGTTTGGTTGGGGCTTTGGACGACGAGCGGAACGACATCTACGTCCACATAGACCGGAAGGCACCGTTTGACGGAAGAGACATAAAAACCCGCAAGGCCGGTTTGTTTATCCTTCCCTGCCGAATCGACGCGAGGTGGGGCGACTTCAGCCTTGTGGAAGTGGAGCTGGCATTGTTTGGAGCGGCTCACATGAAAGGGTCGTATGCCTACTATCACTTGCTGTCGGGGGTGGACTTGCCGATAAAGTCGCAAGACTATATCCACGCCTACTGCCAAGCCCATGCCGGAACGGAGTTCATAGGCTTTGCCCAAAACGCAACGGAAGAGGAATTGAACTGGCGCAGCAGGCACTATTTCCTCTTTTCGAGGAATTTCAACAGCCGCAATCCGGCCAAGAGGCTGTTGCGCAAGATGTTTGTCCTGGCGCAAGACCTTGTCGGTTGCCGCCGCATCGACTGTGATGTGAAGAAGGGGGCGCAATGGTGCAGCGTCACCCATGAGTTTGTCGGCTACCTGCTCTACCGCGAAGACTATTTGCGCCGCCATTTCAGCCACACCTATTGCCCCGACGAGCTGGTCATGCAGACGTTGTGCTGGAACTCGGCTTTCAGGGAGCGAGTCTTTTCGCTGTCCGACGAGTTTGCTGGATGCAAGCGATACATAAAATGGGTGGACGGGAAGTTGCAGTCATTGTCACCCGGCGACTTGGACGGCATGAGGCATTCCGATCGGTGGTTTGCCAGGAAGTTCAACCACTCCGACCTTTGTTTCTTGGATGACGTTTTGTCAGAATGCACCAAACGCCTTTACGATTGAATCAGAATTTTATAGAACATCCCAAAAAAATAATAATCCCGCAGATGAAGGCATACATAATCAACCTCAAGAAGTCAACCGACAGAAAAGCTTACATGGAGGACTTGTTCAAGCCATACAAAGGTTTTTTGGAGGCGCATTTTGTAGAAGGCGTAGATGGCAGGCAACTGTCTGACGAACGGATAGGCAAGTTATGGAACCAAAGGGAAACCTATGGCATATATGGCCGAAAGATGGGAAATGCCGAAATTGGCTGTGCGCTCTCGCATCGCAAATGTTGCGGGGAAATGCTTGAAAACGGTGGCGAAGTGGCCCTGATAGTCGAAGACGACCTTGTATGGCAAGATGCCGATATTAAAGGCGTGGTTTCTGAAGCCGCAGACTTTTTGCGGACGCAGGATGCCGCAATTGTCTTATTGTCGGGCGATTATTGGTTTACGCGCAAGAGGCGATGGAAAAACATTCGCTTGGCCTACGTCCGCGAGGCTGTGTGTGCGCAAGCTTACCTTATAAACCAAAAGGCAGCAAGAATAATACTAAACATGGAGAGAAAATATCTTGCCGACGATTGGTATAACATCAGGGGGCAAGGCATAAGCCTTTATGGCATATATCCTCATGTGGCAGACCAGAACAGGCGAGACTTTGGCACTGTGATTTCTTCTGCATACGAAGGCACGATACGCAAGAACTTGTCTTTTGGGCGCATGATTCATTCTTATTATCGCGCCGTGATAAAGCGCGTGTTACTACACACCGGGCATTTTGAAAGAAAAAAGTTTGTCGACTAATTTGAGTGGATTTCCCAATGTCACAAGAAGTAGCCATTTCGGTTGTCGTTCCTGTTTATAGGGTCGAGCGTTTCGTGGGGCGTTGCGCCGAGTCGCTATTTGGCCAGACCATGCGTGAAGGCGTGGAGTTTATATTTGTTGACGATGCCACCCCTGACGGCAGCATGGCCGTTGTGGAGCGTTGCCTGGAGCGGCACCCGGAGCGCAAGGCACAGGTAAAGGTGTTGCGCCACACGCAAAACATGGGCCTGCCTGCCGCACGTAACACCGGGCTGGGCGCGGCGAGCGGCGAGTATGTGTTCCACTGCGACAGTGACGACTTCCTTGAACAAAACGCCTTGGAGCGGATGTATTGCGCCGCAAGGGCGCACGATGCCGACATTGTGTGGTGCGACTGGTATCTTTCGATGGCGGGCGGCGAACGCTATATGAGGCAGCCTTGCTATGACACTCCACTGGAAGCCCTTAAGGCGATGCTCTGCGGGGGCATGAAATACAATGTGTGGAACAAGCTGGCGCGGCGCGGGCTGTACACGGCAAACGGAATAGCCTTCCCTGCCGGACACGGCATGGGGGAGGACATGGCGATGATGCGGCTGTTTGCCGTGGCCGGGAAAGTGTTTTACCTGAACGAAGCCCTCTACCACTATGTGCGCACAAACGACGCAGCCTTTACACGGCTGGGCGGCCCGGCTGCCGGGAAGCACCTCGGCGACCTGCGCCATAACGTGGAGCGCACCATCGAGTTTGTGAGGCAGAGTTTCGGCGGGCAGATGGAAAGGGAGCTGGCGTTTTTTCAGCTGGAGGCGAAGTTCCCGTTTTTGATAACAGACGACAGGGAGTCGTACCGACTGTGGCGGGAATGGTTTCCCGAAGCAAACCGTTTTATCATGCAAAACAAGTCTGTGTCGCTAAGGAGCCGCCTGTTGCAATATATGGCGGCGCGTGGGCAGTACTGGTATGTGTGGCTCTACAATTTCTTGCTCGTGAAGGTCGTTTACGGAATGGTATATGGCAACAGGCATTGTTAAGTGTACTTTAATGGCGGCCATGGTGGTGCTCACCAGCCTTTATTTCTTCCCTCTTGGCGTAAAGTGGCTGCCGGGAACGAACACAAAGATGCTGATGGCAGCCTTGGGGCTTGGCATCTATCTGTACAACATCAGCCGTGGGCGGCTCGGAGAGTTTGGCAAGGATGCCGTGAGGCTGTCGCTGGTGGCGGCTTTGGTTTCGCTCATTGGCTTTGCCTCGGCAGTTTACAACAACACCCGCGATTACGCATACGCCACCTACATTGTGTCGATGTGGGTGTGGATAGGCGGGGCCTACGCCGTTGTATCGTGCATCCGAAAGGTTCACGGCAGCGCCTCCATCCGCATAGTGGGCAATTACCTCGTTGCGGTGTGCGTTGCGCAGTGTGCGCTGGCCTTGCTCATCGACTCGGTTCCCGCTGTGAGGCAGTTTGCCCATTCCATATTAGGCAACAACCTGTTTGTGGAGAGGGTCAACCGCTTGTATGGCATAGGCGCGGCGTTGGACGTGGCGGGCAGCCGCTTTTCCGCCGTACTGATAATTATCGCCGTGTTCATCACGCGGCTGCGGGAAGACGAGAGCCGCCGCTTGCTGCCCGTCTACCTGCTGTGTTTCCTGTGGATTGGCGTGGTGGGCAACATGATTGCCCGCACCACCACCATCGGTCTTGTGATAGGCATCGCCTATTTTGCCTATAAGTCAAGGTTTTACACATTCCGCATACCGAAAGAGTACAACAGGCTTGCGGCATGGCTTGGGGGGCTGCTGGTGTTGGCCGTGCCGCTCGTAATCTATTTTTACAATGCCGACGCAAACTTCCGCCACGATTTCCGCTTTGCCTTCGAGGGCTTTTTCAGCCTTGTGGAGGAGGGCAGCTGGGATGTGGCCTCAAACAACAAGCTGCGCGGGATGTACGTGTTTCCCGAAACGCTGAAGACCTGGATAATAGGCGACGGCTATTTTGCCAACCCTGTTTACACAGACCCGTACTTCACGGGGCGCGTGGTTTCCGGCTTCTATATGGGAACGGACGTGGGCTACCTGCGCTTCATATTCTATTTCGGCCTTATCGGCCTGGCGGCCATAACGGGGGTGTTTCTGACCATTACGGGAATCTGCCGGAGGCGTTTCCCGCATTATGGCGACTTGTTCCTGCTACTGCTGGTTGCCAACCTCGTCATTTGGTTCAAGGTGTCTACTGACATTTTCCCGGCGTTCGCCCCGTTTTTCCTGTTGGATGCCGCTGAAAGCGACGCTTGCGACCAGCGCGGGCAGGCCGGCACAACGCAAGATAAAGCCGGATTAGATTATTGAATATCCGCAAAGCTCCTATCAACAAGGAGTTAAAGGAGTTATAAGAAGTTATCGCTCCACTGCGTTCCGCTAAGAAGTTAGAGGACATATCTGCAAAGCTACTGTTCAAAGGAATTATAAGGAGTTATCGCTCCCCACTTCGTTCCAATAGGAAGTTAGAGGATGTATGCTCGTTGGCTTCCATATTTTCACCTGTTTTGGCTAAATGCGGGCATTCATATTAGATTATGAAAATTGTATATTGCATAGCAGGCACCTGCCATTCGGGCGGCATGGAGCGCGTGCTGGCCAGCAAGGCCAACTACTTGGCAAGGCACGGCTTCGAGGTGGTGGTGGTCACGACCGACCAGCGCGGGCAGCCGCCTTTCTTCCCTATGGAGGAGGCAATCCGCACCATCGACCTCGGCATAAACTACGACGACAACAACGGGAAACCTTTCCTCGACAAGCTGTTGCGCTACCCTGCGAAGCAGGCCCGCCACAAGGCGCGGCTCAGGGCCGTGCTCATGGAAGAACGGCCCGACGTGACCGTCTCGATGTTCAACAACGACGCGGGCTTCATTCCCGACATAAACGACGGGAGCGCAAAGCTGCTTGAAATACACTTCTCGAAGTTCAAGCGCCTGCAATACGGGCGCAAGGGGCTGTGGAGGCTGGCCGACTGGTGGCGCAGCCGGCAGGACGAGAAGACCGTGAGGCGGTTCGACCGCTTCGTTGTGCTAACCGAAGAGGACAAGGGCTATTGGGGCGGCCTGCCCAACATCGAGGTCATTCCAAACGCCGTGTGCGGCGTTGGCGCGGCTGCGGCCTCCCCGGAGAGCCGGAAGGTGGTTGCCGTGGGGCGTTTCACCCACCAAAAGGGATTTGAGCGGCTGGTGGACGCTTGGCACCTGCTGGCTCCGGAATTCCCCGACTGGACGCTCGACATAATAGGCGACGGCGAAGAACGCCCCCTCCTCCAGGAGCGCATCGACTGCTACGGGCTGGTGGGGCGCGTCGAGCTGCGCCGCCCCACCAAAGAGATAGGCAAGGCATACTCCGGCGCTTCCATCATGGCCATGACCTCTCGCTACGAGGGCTTGCCCATGGTGTTGCTCGAAGCCCAGGCCTGCGGGCTGCCCATCGTGGCCTTCGGGTGCAAGTGCGGCCCGCGCGACATAGTGACCGACGGCAGCGACGGGTTCATTGTGGCCGAGGGCGACGTGGAAGGGCTGGCGCAGAGGCTCGCGCAGCTCATGGCCGACGAGCCGCTGCGCAGGCGCATGGGAGCAAAGGCCCGCGAGTCGGCCTTGCGTTTCAACGAAGACGAAATAATGAAGAAATGGATAAGCACATTCAGCACGCTGGCGGGGGAAAGGCGAAGACAATAGTGGTTTCGGCGGTTAACCTGCGCAAGGGCGGCACGCTCACCATCCTGCGCGACTGCCTCGGCTACCTTTCGTCGCTTGCGCGGGGCGGCGGCTACCGGGTGGTGGCCTTGGTACACAATAGGCAGCTTGCCGACTATCCGGGCATCGAGTATATCGAGATGCCGTGGACGGTAAGGAGTTGGCTCCTGCGCCTGTGGTGCGAGTATGTCACTATGCGCAAGGTGTCGAGGCGGCTTTCGCCCGTCTACCTGTGGCTCTCGCTCCACGACACCACGCCAAACGTAAAGGCGGAGCGCAGGGCGGTGTACTGCCACAACCCCTTCCCGTTCTACCCGTGGAAGTGGCGCGAGCTGTTGCTAAACTACCGCATAGTTTGTTTCGCCTGGTTTTCGCTATATATTTATAAGGTGAACCTGCACAAGAACTATCGCGTGGTGGTGCAGCAGCAGTGGCTCCGCCAACAGTTTTCGAGGCTGTTCCGCCTGCCCCCCGACAAACTCATAGTGGCCTTGCCCGCGCCGCCTTCCCCGGCTGTGCGCGGCGGCGCGTGCAAGGTGGCGTCGGACACCTTTACGTTCATCTACCCGTCATACGGCGACATACACAAGAATTTCGAGCTGCTGTGCCGTGCCGCCGCCTTGCTTGAGGCGGAGATAGGCCGCGGCAGGTTTAAGGTGGTGCTTACCGTCTCTGGCTACGAAAACAAATACACGCGGTGGCTCCGCCGCAAGTGGGGAGGCACCGGCTCGCTCGTCTTTGCCGGCTTCATGGACAGGCAGCGGCTCTATCGGGCCTACGCCCAGGCCCAATGCCTGGTGTTCCCGTCGAAGGTGGAGACGTGGGGGCTGCCCATCAGCGAGTTTGCCGAGTTCGACAAGCCGATGCTGCTTGCCGACTTCCCTTACGCCCACGAGACCGCTGCCGGTTGCCGGCGGGCGGCCTTCTTTGCCTACGACGATGCCGAGGGGCTTAAGGAGCTTATGAAGCGGCTCGTTTCCGGCGACGGCTCTTTCTTGTCGCCTGTGCCGCAGCCAGAGCCTGCCGGCACCACCACCCACACGTGGGCCGAACTGTTCGACCGCCTACTGCGGTGAACGGCGCCTGTGGGCGAAAGATGGAAACGGACTTTTCGGAAAGTTCTTAAATGGATCCAATATCCGCATACAGCCCGTACTTGCAAATATGCAACTGTCCTCTAACTTCCTATTGGAACGCAATGGAGCGATAACTTCTTATAACTCCTTTGAACAGTAGCTTTGCGGATATTCAAAAAAAATTATATCAATACAACCAACCCCTTCCTGGACTTATGAGAAGGCAACTGAACGTTTTACAATTAGGAAAGTTCTACCCATTGCGTGGCGGCGTGGAGAAAGTGGCATACGACCTGATGGTAGGACTTTCGGAGCGCGGCATACACTGCGATATGCTGTGCGCGTCAGGCGGTGGCGGGTGGCGGTCTTTCAGCGTCAACGGTTGCGCACGGCTCATTGGCTGCCACACCTGGCTGAAAGCCTACGCCACGATGATTGCGCCGTCGATGGTGTCAACGTTGAGGGCAATCGCGCCCCGCTACGACATCATCCACATCCACCACCCCGACCCTATGGCAGGGCTGGCCTTGTTTCTTTCCGGCTACAAGGGCCGCGTCGTTGTCCACTGGCACAGCGACATACAGAAGCAAAAGCACCTGCTAAAGTTCTACCTCCCGCTGCAGGAGTGGCTGCTCGGGCGGGCGGACCTCGTGATAGGCACCACTCCCGTCTACCTAAAGGAGTCGCCTTTCCTCCGGGCAGTGCAGCACAAGTGCGTGTGCCTGCCAATCGGCGTGTCGCCCATGCAGCCTGCGCCGCAGGCTGCGGCCCGCATCAAGGCAAGGTATGGCGGCCGCAAGATCGTGTTCTCGCTGGGCCGCCTCGTGGCCTACAAGGGCTACCGCTTCCTCGTTGAGGCTGCGCAATACCTCGGCGACGGCTTCGTGGTGCTCATCGGTGGCACGGGGGAGCTCAAGGCCGACCTGCAGCGCGAGATAGACAGCCTCGGACTGCGCGGGAAGGTGGAGCTGCTTGGCCGCATAGCCGACAGCGACCTGCCCGCCTACTATGGCGCCTGCGATGTGTTCTGCCTTAGCAGCGTGCAAAAGACCGAAGCCTTCGGCATAGTGCAGATAGAGGCCATGTCGTGCGGCAAGCCCGTGGTGGCCACGCGCATACCGCAGTCGGGCGTGGCTTACGTAAACGCCCACGGCGTCTCCGGCCTTAACGTAGAGCCGGGCAACGCCCGCGAGCTGGCCCGCGCCATAATGGCCATAACCAAGGACGGCCAGACCTACGCGAAGTATTCCGCCGGGGCGAGCCGGCGCTACGGCGAAATGTTCACCAAAGAGCGGATGATAGAAAAATGTTTGGAAATTTACGATAAAAAATTAGGTTAAGAAGAAAAAAGAGAAAAGAGATGAAAAGAACAAGTGCAATTACGAAAACGTTAAGAATTGAGTTGATGGGAAATGATTATTCTACAAACTATGGCGGAATGTCGCCTATGGCCTGCGGACTTAAGAGGTTCCTGGATATTGTGTGCAGCTTGGTCTGCCTGGTTCTTACGTCGCCGGCGTTTTTGGTTATTTGCCTGCTCATTAAGCTCGAAGACGGCGGCCCCGCCATTTTCAAGCAAGAGCGAATCGGCTATGGCGGAAAGCCGTTCACGTTGTACAAGCTGCGCTCCATGACCGTAGAGTCGGAGTCCGACGGCACTCCGGCCTTGTGCAAGAAGGGCGACAAGAGGCTCACGCGGGTGGGCCGCTTCCTGCGCGAGCACCATCTCGACGAGCTGCCGCAGTTCTGGAACGTGCTCAAGGGCGAGATGAGCTTCGTAGGGCCGAGGCCGGAGCGCAAGTATTTTGTCGACCGCATCAAGTCGGTAAGCCCCGACTACGAGCTGCTCTACCAGCTGCGGCCGGGGCTGTTCTCGCCGGCCACGCTCTACAACGGCTACACCGACACGATGGAAAAGATGCTCGAACGCCTGCGCATGGATCTTGAGTACCTGCGCAACCGTTCGCTCTGGCTCGACTTCAAAATCGTGTTCCTCACCATTGCGTCCATCGTAGTGGGCAAAAAGTTCTGACACTGCGGCATGGCAAGCGATGTTTTTGAGCGGAGGCAAGACCTGATGCTCAGGAAGATAGGTAGCCAATATATGTTGGTGGATGCCGTCGACGGCAGCACAAACCTGTGCGACGTCTACAGCCTCAACCAAACGGCGGCCCGCATTTGGGAGCGCATAGGCACCTCCGGGGCTACGATGGGCGAACTTGCCGACTGGCTGTGCCAAGCCTACGCCGTAGATGCCGACACGGCACTTGCCGACTTGGGGCGGCTGCTGGCGCAATGGGAGGCCGACGGACTGCTAAGGCGCATCAAGCATGGATAGGTATTGTGCAGCCGACGCGCAAGCGCGTCACGCCTTGCTGGCTCTTTTGCGCGCCGGGCTGTGGGAGCGCGGCGTAGAGCCTCTTTCACTATTCCCGCTTCCGGGCGAGGTGTGGGAGAGGGTCTACCGGCTTTCGCTCCGCCAGACCGTGGCTGGCGTTGCCTTCCGCGGGCTGCACCACCTGGCAGACGGCTTGCTGCCGCCAGAGCCGCTTCTCTTGCGGTGGACTGCTGCCACCGACGGCATAGAGCGCAGCAACGGGCAGATGAACAATGCCTTGGGCAGCCTTCTTGCGCTGTTTTCGGGCTGCGGGCTTCACCCCATATTGCAAAAGGGGCAGGGCGTTGCCGCCTTCTACCCCTTCCCGCTGTTGCGCGAGTGCGGCGACATCGACCTCTATTTTGCCTCTAAGGCCGAGTTTGAGTCTGCCGCCCGCTGCATTGCTGGGCGTGGCGTGAGGCTCGCGTGGGATGCCGACGGCAGCGTGACCTACCGGTGGCACGGCGTAACCGTTGAGCACCACTCGCGGCTTGTTGACCTCAGCCACTCCCGGCGCGGCGTAAGGCGGCTTGAGCAAGAGTGGGGCTTCTGCCCCATGGAGCTGACGGCGGTCTCGCCCGGCTTTTGCGCCAGCGTGCCGTCGCCGCCGCTCAACCTGCTGTTGCAGTCGGCTCACATCCTCAAACACGCCCTTGGGCGCGGCATAGGGCTGCGCCAGCTGTGCGACATGGCCGTTTCCTGCCGCCGCCTTTGTGGCCAAGTGCAGCCTGCCGCCTTCGGGCAGGCTTGCCGCGAGGTGGGCTTGGCGCGGTGGATGCCGCTGCTCCACGCCTTCCTTGCCGGTTGCCTCGGCCTTCCGCAGGCTTGCCTGCCCTACGCTTCCGTGGCCTCCAGCCCGCAGCCGCTGC
>CALUMB010000038.1 GCA_944321645.1 uncultured Prevotella sp. | reverse complement strand
GAAGTCCGACTGGTGTACGTGGTCTTCGCCTTTGCCGTCGAGGTTGCCGTCGGCCTCAACGCCGCGCGGGTCTTCCTCGGTGCTGGTGAACGAGCCTTCCCACACGCCGTAGCAGTTGGACAGCGTTCCGTTGTAGCCCTGGGTGAAGTCGAACATATCGTCGTCGCAGTTTACTGCAAGCAGGTTGCTCACGTTCACGGAGCCGCCGAAGAACTCGATTGCGTCGTCGGCACCCTCGGCAATGTAGATGTTGCTAATCTGGGTACCGTTGCCCACGGCGTTGAGCGTGAGTCCGTTGTGCTCAATGTCGGCGGTGTTGCGCGCACCGGTGTAGAGAAGTTCCACGTAGTTGAGCACACCGCTGTTGTCGGCAGCGTCGGTCCCGCCGTAAACGTAGTCGTTGTTAATCTCGGTAAGGCCGGTCGTTCCTTCAGATGCGCCGGAGATGGGAGCGCGCCCGTTGATGATGAGTCCGCCCCAATAGCCAGCCGAAGCGTTGTCGGCGTTGGCCGTAAACACGATTGGCTTGTCGGCAGTTCCGTTCGCCATTATCTTTCCGCCGCGCTCCACGAGCACGTAGTTGCCAAAGCCCTCGTTGGCCTTGATGGTAGTGCCTGCTGGTATGGTGAGCGTCACCCCGTCGGGAACGACGAGCGAGCCAGACAGTATGTAATTGTTTCCAGCGTCGAGCGTGGAGTCCTTGGCGAGCGTGCCTTGGAGCATCACGGTTGCCCCGGGCAGGCTTCCGCCGCCCCCGCCGTTGCCACCATCACCTTCAGTCTCGTCGTCGCTGCACGATGTGAGTGCCGGAACACTCGCAATGGCTGCGAAAGCCATTGCCGTAAGAAAGAATTTTCTCATGTCGTTGTTGTTAAAATAAGTTGTTGTTCTTATTGTGATATTTGGAATTTACAAGCTGTAAGCAAGCCCTATGCTGAAGTCCATGCCCTTCCTGTACTTGCTGAGCACCACTTCCTGGCCGGTGGCGTTGCCCTTGCGGGTGAGCTGGTGGGCAGAGTTGAGCAGGTTGGCTGCCTTGAGGCTCAGGGAGAAGTGGCCGCCAAGCTTGGCCGAAGCCACGAAGTCGAGCGTGGGCATCCCGTTTTCCATTATGTCTTGGAAGCCCTGCGTGCCTATGGTGTAGAGGCGGTCGGAGAAGTAATTGAACACGAGTGCGCCCGTGAACGAGTTCGTACCCTTGTTCAGCTGGTAGGTCACGTCGGCGTTTGCGAGCCATGGAGCCGCGCCTTCGAGCTGCGAGCCTGAGGGGTCGGTGGCCAGGCCAACCTTAGCGTTTGTGTAGGTGTAAGCACCGTTCAGGCCGAAGGTGAGGCGCGAGAGTCCGCCGTCGGCGAGGTTGCGCGAGAAGATGTTTTTCTTAAGCTCCAGCTCCACGCCCGCCACGGTTGCGTGGTCGGCAATGTTCTCGTAAGAGAGGAATCCGCCGGCGCTGGCCACCTCTATGCGCGAGATGGGGTCCTTGATGTATTTGTAGAAGCCAGTGATGGAGAAAATCTCCGAGGGCGAGAGGTAGAAGTCCCACTTAAGGTCGATGTTGTAGTCGTCAGACGGCTTCAGGTCGGGGTTGCCCTGGCTGTTGAAGCTCACGCTGATGTAGCGGAAGGGAGAAATCTCCTTGGCCTGCGGCAGGGTGTAAGTCTTGCTCGCGGCGAGGCGCAGGGCGTGCTTCTCGGTTATGTTGTAGCGCAAGTTTAGGCTTGGCAGGAAATAAGACTTGTCTATCTTGCGCTCACCCTTGGTGTCGCCCTGGTTTACGTTGTAGTTAACCTTCAGCAACACGTCGTCGTACTTCACGCCGAGGTTGGCAATGAACTTTTCCGTAAACTGGTATGTGGCGTCGGCGTATGCAGAGTGTATATTTTTCTTAACCCCGTACTCGTCGAGCTTGCGGTCGAGCGTGAACAGGCCGGCCTCGTAGTTTGCCTGGTTGTAGTAGTTGTCGAAGCTCACGTTGGCAATGTCGAACTCGCGCTGCCTCACCACCGACATATCATATTCCACAGCCTCGAAGCTGTCGTCGACGAAGCGGCCCATGTAGCCGAGGCGCACGTTAGAGTTGCCCTCGAAGCGGTCTTTTAGCTTGTATGTGAGCGAGGCGCGTGCGTTGAAGTCCTTCTCGTCAAGTTCGGAGAAGTATCGCTGCTGTATGCCCGTACCCTTCTGCGGCACATAGCCTTCGTCGGTCTTCACGAGGTTGTTGATGCGGCGGTCGGGCTCGCTGCCCTTTATTATGTTGTAGGCCACGCCCGCGTTGAGGTCGAGCTTGCTTGAAAGCTGCCACTTAGATATGAGCTGGTTTACGAACAGTATGTTGTCGTTGGTCTGCTGGCGGCGCATGAACCCCTCGTAGGTGTCGGACGACTGGTAGTCGGCATCCATGCCCAGGTAGTCGCCCACCGACGACTTCGACGAGTGCACCATCGTAAAGTTGTAGGCCACGTTGTGCTTGCGCTCGTGGGTGTAGCTTAGGTTTGCCATGGCTATCTGGCTCGTCTCCACGTTCGATATGTCGCCGGTCATGTCTTGCGAGAGGTCGCCCGAGGTGATGGAGTTGCGCACCTCCTCCTCGTAGTGGGTGTAGTTCTTGCTGTGGGTGAGCACGGCGAAGAACTTGAGCGGGTTGGAGCCTATGTAGAAACGCTTGCCGCCGGAGATGGAGTACGACTGATCCATCTGGAAATTGCTCTTCGACGGGTCGAGCGAGTTCTCGAAGCTGTAGGCGCCGAGGCTTGCCCCGGGCTGCGTCTTGTTGGCAAAGCCGAATGCGTTGGCCCCGTCGAGCTTGAGGAAGTCGGCGCCGGCGGTCTGCGTGTTCAGCCCCCCGGAGACGCTGACGTTGAGCTTGCCGTCGCCTGTAAGCTCCTTCGACGATATGTTGATGTCGGCCCCGGCCACGTCAGACGGCACGTCGCTGTGGAAAGCCTTGTTAACGTCGATAGACTGAATGATGTCCGTGGAGAAGAAGTCGAGGGCAATGTTCTTGTACTCCGGGTCTTCCGAGGGTATCGGGAAGCGGTTGAGCGTCGTTATGTTGTAGCGGTCGCCCAGCCCTCGCACGAACACGTTCTTCACGCCTTCCTGCTTCGATATGCCCGAAATCTTCGTCACGGCTATCTCGGCGTCGCCCACGCCCTTGCGCGAAAGCTCCTGTGCGCCAACCGACTGCACGGCTATCACGGCGGCCTTCTGCTCCATGAGCGTGACGTTCTCCGACTCGCGGTTGGCCTTCGACACCACAACCACGTCGGAAAGCCTGTTCTCGTCAGACTCCATCTCGAAGTCGAGGGTGGTCACGGTGTTGTCCACCACCTTCACCTGCCGCTTAACCGCGGTCTTGTAGCCAACGTACTTCACCTCGATGTCGTAAACGCCGTCGGAAAGCCCCGACAGCTTGAAGTTGCCTTCCATGTCAGACACGGTGGCGATGTTGCTGCCCACCACCTTGATGGTGGCGCCAATGAGAGACTCCTTTGAGTTCCTGTCCCTGATGCAGCCCTTCACGTCTACGTCGGCGCCAGGCTCAACGCCGTATGCACCCGTTCCCACCAAAAACATCAATGCCGCCATCGAGGCAGCCCTTCTTACTCGCTTCATCCGTAATTATGTATACTGTTTGTTTCCGGGTGCAAAGTTCGCACAACGGCATTACGACCTTGCAACGCCTGCGTGAAGTTGGCTTTACATGGCCGTTACTGCGGCGTTACTGTATGTTGCAAAGCCTTTTCAAGCTCCGGCACTGCCGCCTAATACCTATATTATATATGGCCAAAAGGCGAGACCCGTTGCGCCCGGAAAGCCGCCACGTGCGGCCCGGGCTGCACAAAGCGTTGCATAAAAACCGCATTTACCTACACATTTCTCACTTTTAGCCGAATTTTTACATCAAATTGTTTGCGAAATAAAAATAAATATATAACTTTGCAACCGTAACAACGAAACAACAACGATTATGAAACGTCTAAACAACATTTGGTGGTGGCGCAACTCGAGATTCTGGAAATCGCGGGGATAGGAGCCGTACACCATCGTTAACGATAAAGCAAAGAGGCTCGTCGCATCCGCGGCGGGCCTCTTTTATTTTCCCACCACACCAAAAACAAGCAGCAATGGCAACAAAATCAAACAACAATAGCACGAAGAAGTCGTACCTTGTAGACCAAAACGGATACTACGGAGAGTTTGGCGGGGCCTACGTTCCCGAAATACTCTACGCCGCAGTGGAGGCACTGCGCGAGCAATACCTCGGCATAATAGAGTCGGAAGAGTTCCAGCGGGAATACATGGAACTGCTGCGCGACTACGTTGGCCGCCCCTCGCCGCTCTACCGCGCGGCCCGCATGAGCGAGCGCTACGGCTGCGAGCTGTACCTCAAGCGCGAAGACCTCAACCACACCGGGGCGCACAAGATAAACAACACCGTGGGGCAAATCCTCCTCGCCAAGAAGATGGGCAAGCGCCGCATCATAGCCGAGACGGGCGCGGGGCAGCACGGCGTGGCCATGGCCACGGTGTGCGCACTGATGGATATGCCATGCGTGGTCTACCAGGGCGCACTCGACGTGGAGCGGCAGCACGTCAACGTGGAGCGCATGAAGATGCTCGGCGCTGAGGTAAGGGCCGTGCACACCGGCAACAAGACGCTGAAGGACGCCACCAACGAGGCCATACGCGACTGGTGCTGCCACCCGCAGGACACGTTCTACATAATAGGCTCGACCGTGGGCCCGCACCCCTACCCCGACATAGTGGCGCGGCTGCAGAGCGTAATATCGAAGGAAATAAAGCAGCAGTTGCAGGAGAAGGTGGGGCGCGACCACCCCGACTACCTCGTGGCCTGCGTGGGCGGGGGCAGCAACGCCGCCGGGACCATATACCACTACATAGACGACGAGCGCGTGAAGATAGTGCTGGCCGAGGCCGGGGGGCTGGGAGCCGACAGCGGCCACACCGCCGCCACCATACACGCCGGGCGAGTGGGCATACTGCACGGCTCGAAGACGCTAGTCATGCAGACGCCCGACGGGCAGATAATGGAGGCCGAAAGCATCTCCGCCGGGCTTGACTACCCCGGCGTTGGCCCCATGCACGCAAACATGGCCGTTAAGAAGCGGGCCACCGTCTACTCCATAAACGACGACGAGGCCGTCAGGGCCGCCTACGAACTGACGCGCACCGAGGGCATAATCCCGGCCTTGGAGAGCGCACACGCCATTGCCGCGCTGGGCAAGATGAAGTTCAACCGGGGCGACGTGGTGGTGCTCACGGTGAGCGGGCGCGGCGACAAGGACGTGGAGACCTACCTGGCCAACAAGGCCATGGCGGGGGAGTATGGCGAGTTTTGAGCTTGGCATTGCGAGTCAGGAATTTTGATTTATAGCTACAGACACATGAAATACGAATACACAGCAAAGGCGCGAACCGTGATGGCCGACCTCCACACGCCCGTGGGGGCATACCTGCGGCTGCGCGACCTCCACCCCATGAGCGCACTGATGGAAAGCTCCGACTACCACGACCGCGCCAACAGCCGCTCGTTCATCTGCACCGAGCCGCTGGCCACCATTGCCGTGGCCCACGGCAAGTGCGCCATGTCGCTGCCCGACGGCAGCCGCGAGGAGAGGGCCATGGGCGAGAGCTACCGCCCGGAGCACGCCCTGCGCGAGTTCATGGACCGCTTCGCCGTGGGCGGCGAGGGCGCGGGGCTGTGCGGCCTCTACGGCTACACGTCGTTCAACGCCGTGAGATACACCGAGGGCATCGCCGTGAAGGACGCCACGGCAGAGCGCGACGACGCCCCCGACATGATGTACACGCTCTACAAGAACATAGTGGCCTTCGACCACTTCGACGACACCATGACAATAGCCACGCTCGGCGGCGAGGCCGACATCGACCGGCTGCTGAAGCGCATGAACAAAGACTGCGCCCACGGCTACGGCTTCCGCGCCACGGGCGAGCCTAAGCCCACGCTCACCGACGACCAGCACCGGCAGAACATAAAGCGCGGCATAGCCCACTGCCTGCGCGGCGACGTGTTCCAGGTGGTGCTCTCGCGCCGCTTCGTGCAGCCATACGAGGGCGACGACTTCTGCCTCTACCGCGCACTGCGCAGCGTGAACCCCTCGCCATACCTGTTCTACTTCGACTTCGGCGGCTTCCGCCTGATGGGGTCCTCGCCCGAAACCCACTGCCGCATCTGCGGCCGCCGAGCCTACATAGACCCCATAGCCGGCACCGCAAGGCGCACCGGCGAGGCCGAGGCCGACCGCAAGGCCGCCGCCGCGCTGGCGGAAGACCCGAAGGAGAACGCCGAGCACGTGATGCTGGTGGACCTGGCACGCAACGACCTGAGCCGCAACTGCCACGGCGTGGGGGTGGAGTTCTTCAAGGACTTGCAGCAATACTCGCACGTGATACACCTCGTGTCGCGCGTCAGCGGCACGCTCGACGACGGGGCCGACCCCGTAAAGGCGTTCTTCGACACATTTCCTGCAGGCACGCTCTCCGGTGCGCCAAAGGTGCGGGCGATGCAGATAATAAGCGAGCTGGAGCCTCACTGCCGCGGCGCCTACGGCGGCTGCATAGGCTTCATAGGGCTTGGCGGCGACGTAAACCAGGCCATAACCATCCGCACCTTCGTCTCGCGCGGCGGCGAGCTGTGGCTACAGGCGGGCGGCGGCATAGTGGCACGCAGCGACGTGGAGCGCGAGCTGCAGGAGGTGGACAACAAGCTCGGCGCACTGCGCAAGGCCATTGCCATGGCCGAAAGGCTGTAGGCCCAGGGGGGCCAAAGGCCGCGCGGATTAGTTGAATATATGCAACTAAAAACCGCCGCCTGCGCCCACGCATTAACACAAGCACGGAGACACGCCGCAAAACGTGCCGTTCCAAGGCGCAAAACGGCCTGTTTCGCAAGCCAAAACGGCACGTTTCAGGACGCAAAACGACCCATATCGCAACGCGCTGTGGCACAAGGCGTTAGGCAACGGGGCGCAAAGCGGCTGGCGTTAACATAAAAACGTTAAAAGACAAAGCACGACAATGAAGATAGCCATAATAGACAACTACGACTCGTTCACCTACAACCTCGCCCACCTCGTGCGCGAGCTTGGGGCCGAAGTAAGCGTGATGCGCAACGACCGCTTCGCCATTGGGCAGCTCCAACCGTTCGACAAGCTGATACTCAGCCCCGGCCCCGGCATACCGAGCGAGGCAGGGCTGATGCCCGAGGCCATCGAGGCATACGCCGGGCGCAAGCCAATGCTCGGCGTGTGCCTCGGCCACCAGGCCATAGCCGAAGCCTTCGGGGCGCGGCTGGCAAACCTCGACGAGGTGTGCCACGGCGTGGCCACCGAGGGAACGCTGCTCGGCACCGACTACATCTTCGCCCGGCTGCCGCGCCGCATAGCCATGGGCCGATACCACTCGTGGGCGGTGAGCCGCGAGGGGCTGCCCGGATGCCTCGAGGTGACGGCC
Organism: uncultured Prevotella sp.; assembly: GCA_944321645.1. Lineage (GTDB taxonomy): Bacteria > Bacteroidota > Bacteroidia > Bacteroidales > Bacteroidaceae > Prevotella. The sequence continues at coordinate 15,550 of CALUMB010000038.1, read as the reverse complement.
GAGAGCGACGACGGGCTGATAATGGCCCTGCGCCACAAGAGCTACGACATACACGGCATACAGTTCCACCCCGAAAGCGTGCTCACGCCCGCCGGGCGCACCATCGTGGAGAACTGGCTCGCGGGATGACACGCGCCCACAGGCAACCATTCAACGGAAAACAAACAAACGCACACGACATGAAACGCGACATGAAAGAGACGCTCGACCGGATGCTCAACCACGAAGAGCTGACGCGAGAGGAAACAAAGGACATACTGATAGGCATAACGCGGTCGGAATACCCCGCGGAGCAAATAACAGCCCTGCTCACGGGCCTGCAGATGCGCGGGGTGACCGTGGACGAGCTGCTCGGCTTCCGCGACGGGATACTGGAAACGGGCATCGCCGTGCCGCTCGACTGCGACCGATACATCGACGTGGTAGGCACGGGAGGCGACCGCAAGAACACGTTCAACATATCCACCACGGCCTGCTTCGTCATAGCCGGGGCGGGCTACAAGGTGGCCAAGCACGGCAACTACGCCGCCACGAGCGCCAGCGGGGCGTCTAACGTGATGGCACGCCACGGCATACGCTTCACCGACGACGTGGCAAAGCTCAACCGAAGCCTCAACGAGTGCGGCATCGTTTACCTGCACGCGCAGCTCTTCGCAAAGGCGATGAAGTTCGTAGGGCCGATACGCAAGTCGCTGAGCTTCCCCACCTGCTTCAACCTGCTCGGCCCGATAGTGAACCCGGCCAAGCCGCAGTGCCAGCTGCTCGGCGTGGCAAACCTCGACCAGATGCGACTGTACGACAACGTGTACCGCCGCATAGGCATCGACTTCGGCATAGTGAACAGCCTCGACGGCTACGACGAGATTTCGCTCACGGGCGACTTCAAGGTGGACACCAACGACTACGAGCGCGTATTCTCGCCCGCAGACCTGGGCCTGGGCCGCGCCAAGCCGGAAGAGCTGGCCGCCGGGGCCACCGAGGAAGAGGCCGCCGAGATATTCGACAACGTGCTGCGGAACGAGGCACTGCCCGCGCAGAAGGACATCGTGCTGGCCAACGCGGCCTTCGGCATACAGGTGCTGGAGCGCGGGCGGAAGGGCATTGCCGAGTGCGTGGACATAGCCCGCGAGTCGATAGACAGCGGGCGGGCGCTGCAAACGTTCAGGAAATTCGCAGAACTAAACTCATGACAACAAGATGAAAGACATACTCGAAGAAATAGTGGCGCACAAGCGCAGGGAGACCGAGCGGCTGAAGCAGATGTACGGCGAGCGCGAACTGTGGCTCACCGTGGAGCGCGAGTGCCGCGACGAGCCGCCATCAATGGCGCAGGCACTGGCACGCTCCGGCACGGGGATAATAGCCGAGTTTAAGCGGAAGTCGCCTTCAAAGGGCTGGATAAACGCCGACGGCAGCCCCGACGCCATACCGATAGACTACCAAAGGCACGGGGCTGCGGCCATAAGCATACTCACCGACGAGAAGTTCTTCGGCGGGCGCGACGAGTTCGTGTGCCGCGCGAGGCAGTCGGGCGTGACGCTCCCCATACTGTACAAGAACTTCGTGACAGACAGCTACCAGCTGCTCCGGGCGCGGCTGTGCGGCGCGTCGGCCGTGCTGCTCATCGCAGCGTGCCTCGGCAAGGCGGAGTGTGCGGGCCTCATCGCCCTCGCCCACTCGCTCGGCATGGAGGTGCTGCTGGAGATGCACGACGAGAGGGAACTTGAATATGCCGCGCTCGGCCCCGATATGTGCGGGGTGAACAACCGCAACCTCAGCACGTTCGAGACCTCGGTGGACAACTCTTTCCGCCTGGCCGCGCTGCTGCCGGAGGGTGCGATAAAGGTGAGCGAGAGCGGCATCTCGTCGCCCGCCACCGTGAGGGAGCTGCGCCGGGCGGGCTTCAGCGGCTTCCTGATAGGCGAGAGCTTTATGAAGTGCGGCGAGCCGGGAGCCGCCCTCGGCCGCTTCATCCACGGAATAGACGCGCCGGAAGCGCACACGCCATGATAATAAAGGTGTGCGGGATGACACAGCCCGCCAACATTGCCGACGTGGCGGCTGCCGGTGCCGACTGGATAGGGCTTATCTTCTACCCGCCTTCGCCGCGCTATGTGGCAAAGGCCGCGCCGCCGGCGGTAGGCAAGCTGCCCGGCGGGGTGAAGAAAGCGGGCGTGTTCGTAGACGCGCCCGCACGGGAAATAGTGGCGCGGGTGGCCGGCTTCGGCCTCGACATAGTGCAACTGCACGGCAACGAGCCGCCCGCCGCGCTGCGCGACCTGCGCCGCACGCTCGACGCCGCCGCCGGGCCGGGCATACGGATAGTGAAGACGGTAAGCGTGGGCAGCCCCGATGACATGGCGCGGTGCGCCGACTACGAAGGCTGCGCCGACCTGCTGCTCTTCGACACGCGCTGCCAAGGGGCGGGCGGCAGCGGCAGGCAGTTCGACTGGGCCGCGCTCGGCGCATACGGAGGCAGCCTGCCGTTCATGCTAAGCGGCGGCATCGGGCCGGGCGACGAGGGGCGCATAGCCTCGCTGACCCACCCAAGGCTGGCCGGGGTAGACATAAACTCGCGCTTCGAGACGGCGCCGGGCGTGAAGGACGCGGCACTCGTGGGCAAATTCATCGCGCGGCTGCGCAAGCTGGCAGAGGCGCAAACATACACGGAAACAAAACCAACAGGCTATGAATAAAATAAACGAACTGTTCGACAACGCACGCGGCAGGAAGCTGCTCTCGCTATACTTCTGCGCCGGATGCCCCACCGCCGACGGCACGGCAGACACCCTGCGGGCCATGCAGCGCCACGGAATAGACATTGTGGAGGTGGGAATTCCATTCAGCGACCCAATGGCCGACGGCCCGGTGATACAGGACGCGGCAACGAAAGCCCTGCGGGGCGGAATGACACTCGCCAGGCTCTTCGCACAGCTGAAGGCCGTAAAGGACGAGATAACCATGCCGCTGGTGCTCATGGGCTACCTCAACCCCATCATGCAATACGGCATTGAGCGGTTCTGCCAAAGCTGCGTGGAGAGCGGCGTGGCCGGGGCGATAATACCGGACCTGCCGTTCAGGGACTACATGGAGACGGTGAAGCCCGTGGCCGACCGGCACGACGTGCGCATAATAATGCTCATCACGCCCGAAACGAGCGAAGAGCGCATACGCTCCATCGACGAACACACCGACGGGTTCATCTACATGGTGTCGTCGGCGGCAACCACCGGCGCGCAGAAGCTATTCGACGGGGAGAAGCTGGAATACTTCCGCCGCGTCGGCGCCATGGGCCTGCGCAACCCGAGGATGGTCGGCTTCGGCATATCAAACCGCCAGACGCTCGAAAGCTCGCAGGCCAACGCGGCGGGGGCAATCATAGGCAGCAAGTTCGTCGCACTGCTGAACGAGAGCCGCAACGCCGACGAAGCCCTCGACCGGCTGGCGGAAGCCTTGGCAGGCGACTGAAAGCCCAGTGCCGGCGGAGCGGCCTGCGGCGGGCGGAAGGGGCGGAGGCATAGTGTTAAACCATGCTAAACGGTTTGGTTATTCGGCGCAATAGTCCTAACTTTGCGCCCACATTACGGACAAAGGCGTTTTGTAATCCTCATCGGAGGGCTGGAAAGCCGGATAAGATGACTGGGTAAAACCAATCAGCTTACCCGGCTTTTGCAATGCCAGCCCACGGCAACCAAACGACAAAATGGAAAGACTCGAAAAAGACTCCATCGACCTCGGAACAGTGAACGTGTTCAAACTGTTCCGCCGCTACTTCATCCCCACGCTGCTGGGCATGCTCTGTATGTCGGCCGTGACGGCCATCGACGGCATCTGCGTGGGCCACGGCGCGGGCAGCGACGGCATCGCCGCCATCAACATCTACGTGCCGGTGTTCACCATCGCCACCGGCCTGGGCCTCATGATCGGCGCGGGATGCTCGGTGGTGGCCTCCATCCACCTGGCCCGAGGCAGGGTGAAGGCGGCGCGGCTAAACGTGACGCAGGCCATGGCGCTGGCCACGGTGGCCACGCTGCTGCCCACAATCGTGATAATGCTCTTCCCCCGCCAGACCGCGCTCGCGCTCGGCTCGTCGGAACGCCTGCTGCCGCTGGTGGTGGACTACACGCTGTGGTTCACGCCCGCGCTGGTGTTCCAGGCGTGGGAAGCCATCGCGCTGTTCGTCATCCGCCTCGACGGCTCGCCCAAATACGCCATGGCGTGCAGCGCGGTGACGGCCGTGGCCAACGCCGTGCTCGACATAATCTTCATCTTCCCGCTGGGATGGGGCGTGATGGGGGCGGCCTTCGCCACGGCCATAAGCCTGGCACTCGGAGGGCTGATGGCCATGGGCTACCTGCTGTTCCGCGCACGCACGCTGCGCCTGCTGCTGCCCAAGTGGAGCCGCCGCAGCCTGCTGTACTCGCTGCGCAACGTGGGCTACCAGTGCCGCATAGGCTCGCCGGGCCTCATCGGCGAGCTGACGCTGGCCGTGCTCACGTTCGTTGGCAACTACGTGTTCATGCACCACCTCGGCGACGACGGCGTGGGCGCGTTCGGGATAGCGTGCTACTACACGCCGTTCATCTTCATGGTGGGCAACGCGATAGCCCAGTCGGCGCAGCCGATAATAAGCTACAACTTCGGGCTTGGCCTCTGGGGGCGCATCAGGGAGACGCTGCGCATCGCCATAGGCACGGCCATCGGCGGCGGACTCGTAATCACGTCGGCCTTCGCCTTCGCCCCGGAAGTGCTCACGGGGCTGTTCATCAGGCTCGGGAGCCGCGCCGCCGACATCGCCGTCTACGGCTTCCCGTACTTCGCCGCCGCGTTCGTGTTCTACGTGGTCAACATCACTTTCATAGGCTATTTCCAGAGCATCGAGCGCATCCGCCCCGCAATGGCCTTCGCGCTGCTGCGCGGATGCGTGTTCCTCGTGCCGTCGTTCCTCGCCATGCCGAGGCTGATGGGCCACGCGGGCATCTGGCTCGCCCTCGCCGCGTCGGAGGCGCTGACCACCGCCTCGATAGCCGCCTACGTGGCATACAGGCTCTGGCGCAAGGGCAAAGCACACAGACTAAACAAATACACACCCAACAAGGAGAACTAAGGAGAAAGAAAAATGGACGAAACAAATGCTAAGACACCATCGAAAGTGTACTTCACCGACTTTCGATGCAAGACCGACGAAGGCCCCGCACACAAGCTCAAGAGGCTGATCAAGGCTGCCGGAATAGCCGGCATCGACATGGACGGCAAGTTCGTCGCGATAAAGATGCACTTCGGCGAGCTTGGCAACATGAGCTTCCTGCGCCCGAACTACGCCAAGGCCGTGGCCGACGTGGTGAAGGAACTGGGCGGCAAGCCGTTCCTCACGGACTGCAACACGCTCTACCCCGGCAGCCGCAAGAACGCCATCGACCACCTGTACTGCGCCTGGGAGAACGGCTTCACGCCGCTAAGCGTGGGCTGCCCGGTGATAATAGGCGACGGGCTGAAGGGCACCGACGACGTGGCCGTGCCTGTGCCGGGCGGCGAATACATCAAGGAGGCGCGCATAGGGCGGGCCGTGATGGACGCCGACGTGCTCATTTCGCTCACGCACTTCAAGGGCCACGAGATGACCGGATTCGGCGGTGCGATTAAAAACATCGGCATGGGCTGCGGCTCTCGCGCCGGGAAGAAAGACCAGCACTGCAGCGGGCAGCCGCAAATCGACCCGCAAAAGTGCCGAGGCTGCAAGCGCTGCATGGCCGAATGCGCCAACGACGGGCTGCTGTTCGACAGCGAGAGCCGCAAGATGTCTATCAACGCCGCCAACTGCGTGGGCTGCGGGAGGTGCATCGGAGCCTGCAACTTCGACGCCATAGCCTTCAAGGACTACTCCGCCGTGAAGGACTTGAACTGCCGCATGGCCGAATACACAAAGGCCGTGGTGGACGGCAGGCCGTGCTTCCACATCTCGCTCGTGTGCGACGTGTCGCCCATGTGCGACTGCCACTCGGGCAACGACGCGCCAATCATACCCGACGTGGGGATGTTCGCGTCGTTCGACCCGCTCGCCCTCGACCAAGCCTGCGTGGACGCCTGCCTCGAACAGGCGCCGATGCCGGGCAGCCTGCTGGCCGACGAGCTTGCCGACCCGGACTTCCACGACCACCACGACCACTTCGACAACGCCAACCCCAACGCCGAATACAAGACGTGCCTCGCCCACGCGGAGAAAATCGGGCTCGGAACAAGAAACTACTTAAAGGTAAAATTGTAAAAAACCGAAAAGGTAAACAAACGGCACGGCGGCACCGGCGCAATGCCATTTGGGCGCAGTCCGCGCGGCCAGAGCCGCAACCGACAGGCCAACAACGGGCGTACCGCAGCCAAACAAGCCGCAAACGGGCAGCCACTGCCTGGCCAGCGGCATACGGCAATGGCGCTGACAAGCTATGCCTCCGCGCCGTTTGTTTACCTTTTTACCCATTTACGTTTTTACCTTTTTAATTTTCCGCCCTATTATTTTGCCGTAAAAAATATTTTGGTTACTTTTGCAATATAAAACAACAAGCAAGACAATAACAGAAACAAAAAACCCTGACGCCTATCGGAAAACGTTTACGCAATAAACAAAAGGCAACAAAAGCATGAGCAATTTCGACAGTATGACCGACGAAGAGTTGGCCTTACTATACGCCAAAGGCAACAACAGGGCTTTCGACGAGCTATTGTCTCGCAACCAATCCAAGCTCTTCACATACATCATGTTCGTGGTGAGAGACCACGAAACGGCCAACGACATATTCCAAGACACGTTCGTCAAGGTGATAATGAAGCTGCAGGAGGGCAAATACACCGACTCCGGCAAGTTTTCGTATTGGATTACGCGCATTGCCCACAACGTGATAATGGACTGGTACAGGCAGGCCAAGAGCGAGCGAATAGTCGAGCCTACCGAGGACAACGACCTGAGCAACCTAAAGACCATGGCCGTGATGGACACCTGCCGCGAGAGCGAGCTTATAAACGAGCAGGTGCTTGCCGACGTGCGCCGCATGATGGACGCGCTGCCCGCGCCGCAGCGCGAGGTGGTGTACATGCGCTTCTACCAGCAACTGTCGTTCAAGGAGATAGCCGACATAACGGGCGTGAGCATCAACACGTCGCTCGGGCGGATGCGCTACGCCATACTCAACCTGCGCCGCATGGCCCGCGAGCACGAGATTATGCTAAGCATCGAGGCTTGACCGCGCCGCCGGGGCAGCCCGGAGGCCGCCGCAGGCGCACAAGCCGGAGCCGCGCCGCAAGCGCAACGGAGCACGCGCCGCGAAGGCCGCGCAAGCCAAACGGGCACTAAAAAAGAGGACTCCCGCACAGGAAGCCCTCTTTTCTTTACCAAAACCGACCCGATTATCCGAGGTGGATTGCCTCTGAGGGGCAAACATCGGCGCAGGTTCCGCACTCCGTGCAGACGTCGGGATTGATAGAATACTTCTCGCCCTCGGAGATAGCTCCAGCCGGGCACTCATCGATGCAAGTTCCGCAAGCGATGCAGTCGTCACTAATTACGTAAGCCATAATTCTTATTATTTAAAACGTTAATACCTAAAATTTGGTATGCAAAAGTAATAATTAATTCGGAACGTACCAACTTTTTACGCAGAAAATTTAAGAAACCGTTTTTATTTTTTGGCCGCGCCGACGCACGCCAAGCCCCACGGCGGAATTGTTGGCGCACAAAACATAATAAGGCGGGGGATTTTGCGTTATAAGAAATATATGCTACCGAAAAAACTTCTGGCCCTCGCCGCGTCGCTGGCCGTCGCGCTGGCAGCCACGGCACAGGAGCGCATCGCGCAGAACAAGCCGTACATAGACCTGCGACCGCTGCACTTCGGCATACTCGTGGGCGTCCACCTGCAAGACATCGAGCTGCAGAACGTGGGGCCGCAGACCGTCACCGCCGCCGACGGCACGCAGCAGGAGCAGACCATACTGTGCGACGCCGACAACTGGAACCCCGGATTCAGCGTTGGCGTGGTGGCCGACCTGCGCCTGCACGCCAACCTCTCGCTGCGCTTCACGCCAACGATGCACTTCGGGGCGAAGCACCTGCGCTTCATAAACCTGAGCCAGAGAGACGAGCAGGGGCGGCCACACCGCGAGACGCAGGACATGAAAAACACTTACATCTCGCTGCCGGTGGACCTGAAGTTCAGCGCGCCGCGCTTCAACAACTACCGCCCCTACATCATGGCGGGCGTAAACCCTATGATAAACCTTTCGGGCGAAGAGAACGACTACGTGCGCCTGAAGCGCTACGACACGTTCGTGGAGGTGGGCATAGGGTGCGACCTTTACCTGCGGTTCTTCAAGCTAATACCCGAGATAAAGTTCTGCTACAGCCTGACCGACGCGCTCGACCGCGACCACGCCAACAACCTGCGCGACCCCAACATGAAGGCTTACGCCAACTCGGTGACGGCAGGCCACTCCAAGATGTTCGTGCTCACCTTCTACTTTGAATAGCCATCTCGATGCGGCCCACGTAGATGCCGTGGCGCCCGTTCTGGTCTACAGGCACCTCGCGCCCCTCGGCGTTGCGCACGTAGGCCACCTTCTCGAAATACGAGTGCGAGTGCCCGCCGAGCACGAGGTCTACGTCGCGCGTGGCGGCCACGAGCGTGCTGTCGTCAATGTCGGGCTTGGCCATCGCCCAGCCGAGGTGCGACAGGCACACCACCACGTCGCAGCCTTCGTCCTCCTTCAGCTTGCGCGCCACGCGGTTTGCCGCCTCAATGGGGTCGGAAAACCCCACCCCCTCATAGTTTTCGCCTGCCACAAGCCCCTCGAGCCTCGGCGACAGGCCGAACACGCCCACCCTGACGCCGTGGCGCACAATCACCACGTAAGGCTTGACAAGCCCCTCGAGCGGCGTGCCGGCGAAGTCGTAGTTGGCGCACACCACCGGGAACTGCGCCTTGCGCACGAGCCGCGCCAGGTTGTCCAGCCCGAAGTCGAACTCGTGGTTGCCTATCGCGGCGGCATCGTAGCGCATCATGTTCATCAGCCCCACCTCCACGTCGCCCTTGAAGAGCGTGTAGTAGGGCGACCCCTGCGAGAAGTCGCCGCTGTCGAAGAGCAGCAGCCCAGGCTCCTTCGCCCGCTCGCGGCGCAGCAGCTCGGCCCGCCTGATGTACCCGCCGCGCCCTGCCACGAGCGTGTCGGCCAGGTTTTCGCCCATCGGCTCCACCGCGCTGTGCGTGTCGTTAGTGTACATTATCACTATCTTGCGCTGCGCGGCGGCGGCCATCGAGGCGGCCAGGGCAACACATATTATAAACAGTCTTGCTTTCATCCCACTAAAGTTTCACTCCACGATTATCCTTCCTTCCACCTTTGCCTCCACGGCCTTGCCCTCGGCGGCCATCTTCCTGAAGTACGCCGAGATGATGTAGCGCGTGTCGTTCTCCTTGGCCCGCGGCGAGTTGAGGCAGCTCTTCTGCTTAAACGCCTCCAGCCTGTCGTTGCCCTCGGCCAGGTAGTCGATGGTGGCCACGCGGTATGATGCGGCCGGGTCTATCTCGCGCCCGCCGAGGCGTGCGCCCACCAGCTCGCCGCCGCGCGTCACCCTAAGCTCCACGCCCCGGCTCACGCCCTCGCCGCCCACCATGGCCATCTCGCGGAAGAGCTGCAAGAGGCTCTCGCCCGTGAGGGTGAGGAAGCATATCTTGTTTTCAAACGGCGCCACCTCGAGCACGTTGCCGTAGGTCACGTCGCCCCCGGGCAGCGACGCCCTGATGCCGCCCATGTTGTAGACGGCCAGCTGCGGGCTTTCGCCATAGCCGGCCCCGGCATCGAGCAGTATGTCGGCCAGCAGGTTAGAGAGCGGGCTTTCGGGGCGGTAGGCCGCCAGGGGCATGGCCGTGCGCCCCACCACCGGGCTCATTATGCTGTCAACCACCTTGGCGTATGGAGCCATGAACGCCGCCATGGCAGAGTCTGGGGCCGCGTCGTAGCGGCTGTCTACGAGCAGCCGCGTGCGCTCCGTCACCACCGGGGCAGCCTCCTGCGCCGCCGCCCCTGCCGCCATGGCCCACAGGGGCAGCGCAAACAATAGCCTGAAATTTCGCATATTCTGAAAAACTTTGCCTGCCGCTGCGCCCCGCGAGGCGGCCGGCAGGCCCGTATGTGGCACAAAATTAGTCAAAAAGCGGCTAACGGGCAAAAAAAAGAAAGCCAAAATTGCCAGTTCCGCCAAATTGTAGTAACTTTGCAACCGCTTTCCCGCGTAATCGCTGTCAGGAAGTAACGAGTTGCCTGATATGTTGCGCCGGAACGATAAAACAAATTTAATTATAACGAGAAATGGATTTAATTAAAGTTGCTGAGGAAGCATTTGCAACCGGCAAACAGCATCCTAAGTTCAAGGCAGGAGACACTGTTACCGTCGCTTACAAAATTATCGAGGGAGCCAAGGAGCGCATCCAGCTCTATCGCGGCGTGGTCATCAAGATTAGCGGCCACGGCGAGAAGAAGCGCTTCACCGTGCGCAAGATGTCTGGCACGGTTGGCGTAGAGCGCATTTTCCCGCTCGAGTCGCCCAACATCGACAGCATCGAGGTGAACAAGATTGGCAAGGTGCGCCGCGCAAAGCTCTACTACCTGCGCAAGCTCACCGGCAAGAAGGCCCGCATCAAGGAGAAGAGGCCGAACTCCACCACCCAGGCATAACGCCACCGGGCCTGCGCCCGCAAACATACGGCAGGCTTCCCGGCTGCAAGCCACACCCGCAAAAGGCGGGGCGGCGGCATGGCCGGGAAGCCTGCCCGTTTTTTTAGGAAATGGCACAGGCCGCCTTTCAGGGCAAGCGCGTGCGGATGCGGGGCTGCTTGCGCCCTCCAGCCGCACGCCGCTACCCGGCCTTGCCTTCGCCGACCTTGCCGCCCTGCTCCTGGCCGTAGTTTGCGGCGGCGTCGGCATCGCCGTGCAGGGCGTTGCTGAACGACTCCCAATCCTGGAAGCCGGCCAGGAGCGACAGCCTGTCGAGCGTCTCGCGGCTGGGCTTCTCCTTGCCGGTGACGAGCCTGCCGAGCTTGTCGAGGGCAAGCATCTTCACCGGCTTGCGCACCACGGCGTTCTCTATCGCCTCGCAGAGCTTCAACAGCTCGTGGTTGAGTTTTTCCATATCAAAACAATTTACTATGCCCGTTGCCAACCCACCGCAGCCGCTCCCGTATGCAGGGCGGCGCAGGCCATGGCGCTTTTGGGCGGTGCAAAGGTAATGCAAACCAATGGGAAAATGGCAAAAAGACGCTTGATTTTCACATAAATGCAACATCCCGACCGAGCTGAAATGTTAAAACCGGCGGCGCAAACGGCCTCGTTTTCCGCGCCATCCTGCGCAAAACGGGCAATTGGCCGCAAATAACGCGAAAATGGGCGTGCAGCCGCAACAGACTGGCACAGTGGCACTTACGCGACAGACCCGGCTAAACGTGCAACCGAAAAACCCAAATTTCAGGCCGGAATTGGGCAAAAAAGCATGGTTTTATGGCGAAAACGGGCTGCAACGAGAGCCGTTTCGGCTTGCGAAACGACCCGTTCCGCATCCTGAAACGTGCCGTTTCGCCTCACGAAACGGCACGTTTTGGAAAGCAAGGCGGCAAAACCACCCTTCCGCCCCGCCCCAAAGCCGCCTCTGAAATCCTATTTGGCCACCTGCGGGCGTGTTAAAATCGGCGCACCGAAATACTAAAAAAACATAACCGCCGCACGCCGACAGCCTGCACGGCACCACGAAACGCGCCACGGCCTTGGGATATTCGCATAATTATATTAACTTTGCCACGCCGCCCGACGCGCCACGCCAGGCAGGCGCGACGCCGGGGGCGGCAACCATAGCGGAAAGAAACAGCAAAAGAGATAAAGATGAAAGAGTTAGAACTAAAGTACGGATGCAATCCAAACCAAAAGCCCTCGCGCATATTCATGGCCGAGGGCGAACTGCCCATCGAAGTGCTCAACGGCCGGCCGGGCTACATCAACTTCCTCGACGCGCTCAACAGCTGGCAGCTCGTAAGGGAGCTTAAGGCCGCCACCGGGCTGCCCTCGGCAGCCTCGTTCAAGCACGTGTCGCCCGCCGGGGCCGCCGTCGGCCTGCCGCTCAGCGACACGCTGAAGAAGGTCTACTTCGTAGACGACGTAAAGGTGGAGCTGTCGCCCATAGCCTGCGCCTACGCACGCGCACGCGGCGCCGACCGCATGAGTTCCTACGGCGACTTCGTGGCCCTTAGCGACACCTGCGACGAGGCCACCGCCACGCTGCTCAAGCGCGAGGTGAGCGACGGCGTGATTGCGCCCGGCTACACCCCCGGGGCACTCGAAATACTGAAGGCCAAGCGCAAGGGAACGTACAACGTGATTAAAATCGACCCCACATACGAGCCGGAGCCTATCGAGCGCAAGCAGGTGTTCGGCGTGACGTTCGAGCAAGGGCGCAACAACGTGCGCCTCGACGACCCGAAGCTCTTCGAGAACATACCCACAAAGAACAAGACATTCACCCCTGAGGCCATGCGCGACCTCATCATATCGCTCATCACGCTCAAGTACACGCAGAGCAACTCGGTGTGCTACGTGAAGGACGGCCAGGCCATAGGCATAGGCGCAGGGCAGCAGAGCCGCATACACTGCACCCGGCTGGCCGGCAACAAGGCCGACATCTGGTGGCTGCGCCAGCACCCCAAGGTGATGGGCCTGCCCTTCGTAGACGGCATACGCCGCGCCGACCGCGACAACACCATCGACGTCTACATCGGCGATGAGCACGACGACGTGCTGCGCGACGGCACTTGGCAGACGCTGTTCAAGGAGAAGCCCGAAGCGCTCACCCCCGAGGAAAAGAAAGAGTGGATAGCCCGCCTAAAGGGCGTTGCACTGGGCAGCGACGCCTTCTTCCCCTTCGGCGACAACATCGAGCGCGCCCACAAGAGCGGCGTGGAGTACATCGCCCAGGCCGGAGGCTCCGTGCGCGACGACAACGTGATAGAGACCTGCGACAAGTATGGCATAGCCATGGCCTTCACCGGCGTTCGCCTGTTCCACCACTGATGAATTTGGAACTTTGGATTTGGGATTTTGGGTTGTCGCGCCGCGCACGATTGGGAGCTTAAGATTTTCGCATAAAAAATTGGAGGCAGGCTTGCGCGGCCCGCACCCAGACCCGCGCAAGCCTCAACCCGCGCCAAAGCCGGCCGCACCGGGTACCCGCACAATTTGTGATTAAGCAACCCACGGTCGCGCCCCGCGCGACGACCCAAAACCCAAAACCCAAAATTCGTAACTTAAAAAAACATTCCATGGACATCGACGAGATAATCGCCAACGGCGGACTCGTGTTCCGCAAGCCTCGCCAAGACGGCGACGACAAAGGCAAGGTAAAGACAAAGGCCAAGAAAAAGAAATACATCACGGGAGCGCACGGCAGCGGCTCGGCCCGCCAGAAGGCAAAATACCGCGAGCAACGCGCCAACCGACACAAAAAGAAATGAGGCGGGCCGCCTCCGCTACGCGCGGAAACGGCTCGCCTCATGGCATCAGGGAAATGGAACGGGGAACGGGAACGGGAGCGCAGGCTGCGCCCGGCAGCCCCGCAAAAGCTCAAAGGGAGATTGGCTTCCCCCTGTAAAAGTCTACGAGAGCCGTCTGGTAAAGCCACTCGTAGCGTGCCTGGGCGAGGTCGCCCTGCGCCTTCATGTAGTTGTTCCTTGCCTCGTTAAACTCCGTTATGCCGGCCTTGCCCGCCTCATACTTGGCCTTGGCCAGGCTGAAAGCGTCGCCGCTGCTGCGCAACGCCGCACGGCTGCTGGCATATTTTGCCCGCGCGGCCACAGCGTTGAGGCAGGCCGTCTGAATCTCTTTGTACAGTTGCTTCTTCACATTGTCGAGCGCAAGGAGCTGGTTTTCGCGCTCCAAGCGGGCCGAGCGCACGCTGTTGCGCGTCTGCAGGCGGTTGAACAGCGGCACGTTAAGGCTCAAGCCGACATACTGGCTGAAGTTGTTGCGGAGCTGGTCGGAGAAGCTTGCCGCCTTGAATCCCGACGTCTTGTAGTAGTTTGTGCCAAGCCCCGCCGTGAGCGACAGCTGCGGGTAGTAGGCCGACTGCGCCACCTTCACGCCCAGGGCCGCCCCCTCCAGCCTCAGCCGCTCGGCCTTCACCTCCGGCTTAAGCCCCAGCGCCTCGGCATACACGGCATCCGGCGAAGGCAGGCCGCCCTCCGGCGGCACGGCAAGCGAGTCGGGGCGCACGATGGCAAAGCCCTCCGGCGAGGGCAATTCGAGCAGCTGCGAGAGCGCAAGCATCGACAGGCGGCGGTTGCCCTCGGCCTGCGTGGCCGTCAGCCTGCTCTGCGCCAGCGCGGCCAGCTGCTGCGACAAGTCGGCGGGAGCGGCCTTGCCCTGCCCCGCCATGACCTCAAGGCGCACGGCCTGCATAGAGTCTATGGCCACCTGGCGGCGTGCCACGTCGGCAATCTCCATGTCGTAGAGAGCCTGCACGTATGCCTCGGCCACCTGCACCCTCACGTCGTCCTTGGCCTTTTCAAGGTCGGCGGTGGCGGCTTCGAGGTTGAGCCGGCTCAGCTTTATGCTGTTCGCAATCCTCATGCCCGTAAACAGCGGCACGCTCGCGCCGATAGAGAACGACGTGCTGGCGGTGTTTGTGTTGGTGTAAGTGTTGTCTTCGGTCAGCCCCCGGCCGAAGGAGAAGTTCTGCCCCACCGAGGCGTCCACCCCCGGCAGGCGGCTGTTGCGGTCGGTGCTAAGCTGTATGTCCTGTTGGCGGCGGCGGTTCTCGCTCTGCTTCACTCCAATGTTGTGCTCTACGGCATAGTCGATGCAGCGGCGCAGCGTCCACTCGCCGCCGTCACCACAGCCTGGCGCGGCCTGCGCCCCCCCCCTGGCGGGCAGCAAGGCTAACGCCGCCAACACGAAAAAAGTATTGCGCTTGGTCATGGTCTTGCTTGTCATTATTCGTCGTCGGCAGCCACGAGCTGCGGGCCGCGCACCGTCTCGCGCCCCGTAAGGCCGTCTTTCACCTGTATGTTCACGCCGTCGCTAAGCCCGGTCTGCACCCTCCGGCGTTCGTATTCCCTGTGCTTGCCCTCGCCCTTGGCCACGTAGACAAAGGTTGTGTCGCCCACGAACTCTATCGCGCTCTCCGGCACGGTGAGCACGCCAGCGGCCTTTTCGAGCACAATCTCGGCGTTGGCGCTGTAGCCCGAGCGCATCGTGCCGCCGCCGTCGAGGCTCACCGCCGCCTTAATCTCAAACTGGTTGGCCCCGTTGTTCTCCACGGCCTTAGGCGAGATGTACTCCAGCGTGGCGTCGAGCGCAAGGTTCTGCATCGCCCCCACGGTAATCTTCATCGGCATCCCGGGCTTAAGCCCGCCCACTTCAGTCTCGTCCACGTTGCCGCGGAAGATGAGGTCGCCCATGTCGGCCACCGTGGCAATGGTCGTACCGTCGTTGAACGTGTTGCTAAGAATCACCGAGTTGCCCA
>CALUMB010000037.1 GCA_944321645.1 uncultured Prevotella sp. | reverse complement strand
CCTTAGAATACTGAAAACATGACAAAGAAAGGCGAGACATGGCAAGCAAGATAAAGTTCACCAAGATGCACGGGGCCGGCAACGACTACATCTACGTAGACACATCGCTCGCCGGCATACCCCACCCGGCCGAGCTGGCCCGCAGGTGGAGCGACCGCCACACGGGGATAGGCGGCGACGGCCTTGTGCTGATAGGGCGGTCGGACGTGCCGGAGGCCGACTTCACCATGCGCATATTCAACGCCGACGGCTCCGAGGCCACCATGTGCGGCAACGCCTCGCGCTGCATAGGCAAGTATGTGTACGAGAAGGGGCTGACCGACAAGACGTCCATAAGGCTGCTCACCCTGTCGGGCGTGAAGACGCTGAAGCTGGACGTAGGCGGCGACGGCGCCGTGAGGAGCGTCACCGTAGACATGCTTGAGCCGCGCCTCGCCGACAAAGCCCTGCTGGCCACGGCCGACGGCTCCATGGTGGATGGCGAGGTGTGCGCCTGCGGGCAGCGGCTGCGCGGCACGTTCGTGTCGATGGGCAACCCACACTTCGTGATATTCACCGACGACGCCGACGCCGCCGACGTGGCCCGCCTGGGGGCGGAGCTTGAGCGAAGCCCACTCTTTCCCCAGCGGTGCAACATCGAGTTCGCCAGCCTGTCGGGCGGCGGGGGCATACGCACGAGGGTGTGGGAGCGCGGCAGCGGCATAACCATGGCCTGCGGCACGGGGGCTTGCGCCACCGCCGTGGCCGCAGCAGTCACGGGCCGCAGCGGGCGGCGCACAGTGGTAGAGATGGACGGCGGGGCGCTCTACGTGGAATGGAGCGTGCGCGACAACCACGTGTACCTTACCGGCCCGGCCGAGTTTGCCTTCGAGGGGGAGGCCGAACTGCCCGCCGGACTATAAGAACTACATCAAAACGACAACATAAACAAGAGACGACATGGCATTAGTAAACGAACATTTCCTGAAATTACCGAACAACTACCTGTTCGCCGACGTGGCCAAGAAGGTGAACGCCTTCAAGGTGTCGCACCCTGCGGCCAACCCAATCAGCCTCGGCATTGGCGACGTAACGCTACCGCTCTGCCACGCAGTGACGGAAGCAATGCACAAGGCCGTGGACGAGATGGCCACGAAAGACGGCTTCAGGGGGTACGGCCCGGAGCAGGGGTATATGTTCCTGCGCGAGGCCATAGTGAAGAACGACTTCCTGCCGCGCGGCATCCACTTCGAGCCGTCGGAGATTTTCGTCAACGACGGGGCCAAGAGCGACACGGGCAACATACAGGAACTGGTGCGCTGGGACAACAGCATAGGCGTGACCGACCCCATCTACCCCGTCTACATCGACTCAAACGCGATGATAGGCCGCGCCGGCGAAATGAAGGACGGGCGGTGGAGCAACGTGGTATACATGCCCTGCACGGCCGAAAACGGCTTCGTGCCGCAGGTGCCAGAAAGGCGCGTGGACATAATATACCTCTGCTACCCCAACAACCCCACGGGAACCACCATCTCGAAAGACGGGCTGCGGGAATGGGTGGACTACGCGCTGCAGAACGACACGCTCATATTCTACGACGCGGCCTACGAGGCGTACATCCAAAACCCCGACATCCCGCACTCGATATACGAGATAAAGGGCGCCAAGAAGGTGGCCATCGAGTTCCACAGCTACTCGAAGACCGCCGGGTTCACGGGCGTGAGGTGCGGCTACACGGTGGTGCCAAAGGAGGTCACGGCCTCAGCGCTCGACGGCAGGCGCGTCTCCCTCAACCAGTTGTGGTACAGGCGGCAGTGCACAAAGTTCAACGGCACGAGCTACATCAGCCAGCGCGCCGCCGAGGCCACCTACTCGCCCGAAGGCAAGCGGCAGGTGAAGGAGTCCATTGCCTACTACATGGACAACGCACGGACTATACGCACCACGCTCGCCAGCCTCGGCCTCGACGTGTTCGGCGGCGAGGACGCGCCCTACGTGTGGCTCAAGGTGCCCGACGGCGAGGGCAGCTGGCGCTTTTTCGAGAGCATGCTCTACAACGCCCACGTGGTATGCACGCCCGGCGCGGGCTTCGGCCCGAGCGGCGAGGGCTACGTGAGGCTCACGGCCTTCGGCACCCACGAAGACTGCGCCGAGGCGATGGACCGCCTGCGCAAGTGGGTTTAGCACACAAAGCAAACAACAAAACATTTTATAGCTTATGGATAGTTTAAGATTCAGGGTGGTTGAAGCCGCCTTCAACAAAAAGCCCGTGCAGGTGGACACGCCAGCCGAGCGCCCCGCGGAGTATTTCGGAAAGAAAGTGTTCAACCGCGCCAAGATGTACAAATACCTGCCCGCGCCGGTCTACGAGGCGCTGGTGGACGTGATGGACAACGGCGCGAGCCTCGACCGCTCCATGGCCGACGCCGTGGCAGAGGGCATGAGGCAGTGGGCGGTGGAGATGGGGGCCACGCACTACACCCACTGGTTCCAGCCGCTCACGGAAGGCACCGCCGAGAAGCACGACGCCTTCATAGAGCACGACGGCAAGGGCGGCGTCATAGAGGAGTTCTCCGGCAAGCTGCTCGTGCAGCAGGAGCCAGACGCCAGCTCGTTCCCCAACGGCGGCATACGCAACACGTTCGAGGCACGCGGCTACTCGGCCTGGGACCCCACCTCGCCCGTGTTCATCATAGACGACACGCTCTGCATCCCCACGATATTCATCTCCTACACGGGCGAGTCGCTCGACTACAAGGCCCCGCTGCTGCGCGCGCTCCACGCCGTGAGCGTGGCCGCCACCGACGTGTGCCGCTACTTCGACCCGGCGGTAAAGAAGGTGGTGTGCAACCTCGGCTGGGAGCAGGAGTACTTCCTCGTCGACGAGGGCCTCTACTCCGCCCGCCCCGACCTCGTGCTCACCGGGCGCACGCTCATGGGCCACGACTCGGCCAAGAACCAGCAGATGGACGACCACTACTTCGGCACCATACCAGACCGCGTGCAGGCCTTCATGAAAGACCTCGAGATACAGGCCCTGGAGCTGGCAATACCCTGCAAGACGCGCCACAACGAGGTGGCGCCCAACCAGTTTGAGATTGCCCCGGTGTACGAAGAGTGCAACCTGGCCGTAGACCACAACATGCTGCTCATGTCGCTTATGAAGAAAGTGGCCCGCCGCCACGGCTTCCGCGTGCTGCTGCACGAGAAGCCCTTCGCCGGGATCAACGGCTCGGGCAAGCACAACAACTGGAGCCTCTCCGCCGACACCGGCGCACTGCTGCACGCCCCGGGCAAGACGCCGCAGGAGAACCTGCGCTTCGTCACCTTCGTGGTAGAGACGCTCATGGCCGTATACAAGCACAACGGACTGCTCAAGGCCAGCATCATGAGCGCCACCAACGCCCACCGACTGGGCGCCAACGAGGCACCGCCCGCCATCATCTCGTCGTTCCTCGGCAAGCAGCTGGACGAAATACTCGAACACATCGAGAACTCCGGCGACGGGGCGCTCGCCGGAATGGGCGGCAAGCAGGGCATGAAGCTCGACATACCCGAGATTCCCGAACTGCTCATCGACAACACCGACCGCAACCGCACCAGCCCCTTCGCCTTCACGGGCAACCGCTTCGAGTTCCGCGCCGTGGGCAGCGAGGCCAACTGCGCCAGCGCGATGATTGCGCTCAACGCCGCCGTGGCAGAGGCGCTGGCCGACTTCAAGCGGCGGGTGGACGCGCTCGCCGGGCAGGGCATCGACACAACCGACGCCATCGTGAGCGTGCTGCGCGACGACATCAAGGCGTCGAAGCCGATACGCTTCGACGGCAACGGCTACTCCGCCGAGTGGGTGGAAGAGGCCCGCAGGCGCGGACTCGACTGCCAGACGAGCTGCCCGGTGATATTCGACAGCTACCTGGCCGACGACTCCGTGCGGATGTTCGAGTCGCTGGGCGTCATGACGCGCAAGGAACTCGAAGCCCGCAACGAGGTTAAGTGGGACACCTACACCAAGCGCATACAGATAGAGGCGCGCGTGGTGGGCGACATCGCCATGAACCACATCGTGCCGGTGGCCACCCACTACCAGAGCCGGCTGGCCAGGAACGTGCAGGCCATGCGCCAGATATTCCCCGCCGAGAAGGCTGGCGAGCTGTGCGCCCGCAACCTGACGCTGATAGAGGAGATTGCCGTGCGCACCAAGGCAATTGAGACGGGCGTTGAGGAACTCGTAAGCGCACGCAAGGTGGCGAACAAGATCGTAGGCGAGCGCGAGAAGGCCATTGCCTACCACGACACCGTAGAGCCTAAGATGGCAGTGATACGCCGCCAGATAGACAAGCTGGAGCTTATCGTGGCCGACGAGCTGTGGACGCTGCCAAAATACCGCGAACTGTTGTTCATCAGGTAACATTTCGTATTTACTTTTGCTGCAAAGCGGGGGTGCGTGTCGGCTGCGAAGCCGGTGCGCACCCCTTTTCTGCGATTGCAAGGCGGGCTGCGGCCGTGGATGAAAATGCCGCGCCAAGGCTTGGCGCGGCATTGCGGGCAAAGCCCGGATGTGTTAACGTATGTAAAACGAGGAGGTTCGGGTGCACTCCCGTAACCGATTGACTTACAGCACGTTGCGAAACGTGCCGTTTTACGTTCCAAAACGGCGCGTTTTAGGGCGCGAAACAGGCCATTTCAGGGCGCGAAACGGCACGTTTCGGAAAGCGATGCGCCGCACGTCAGCAAGCGGTGCCTGCCCGTTAACACCGTTTAACGCGCCAACCCATCGCGACAGGCGGCCTGCGCCCGCCATCGACGGGGGGCTGCGCCACAGTAGGCCCCACGGCATTTGGCGTGCCGCCACAACGCCATCAGGGAAAATTTTTCAAGAAAACGCGACAAAGTTTCAATCAGAAAGCAATATCAGGCAAAATGCTTACAAACACGCCACGGGCGGCAGCCATTTCCCGACCAGCTGTAAGCACGGTGGCAGGGCGCGTGAAAAACTTGACAATTTCGCGCACAATAATTGCGCAAAAAGAAAGTAATTTCGTACTTTTGCAAGCACTTTGATAAACAATACACACAATTTGCAACTAAAATGTAGCTAAATATGGGAAAAGGATTGTATAATGCAGACTACGAGCACGACGCCTGCGGCGTTGGCATGGTGGTGAACATCCACGGCAACAAGAGCCACGAGCTGGTGGAGAACGCACTGAAGGTGCTCGAAAACATGCGCCACCGCGGGGCCGAGGGAGCCGACAACAAGACCGGCGACGGCGCGGGCATAATGCTGCAGATACCGCACGAGTTCATACTCCTGCAAGGAATACCCGTGCCGGAGAAGGGACGGTATGGCACGGGGCTTGTCTTCCTGCCCAAGGACGCGGCCAGGCAGCAAGACATACTGAGCGTGATGATAGAGGAGATTGAGCGCGAGGGGCTTTCGCTCACCCACCTGCGCAGCGTGCCCACCAACCCCGCCTGCCTTGGCAGGGCGGCGCTCGAGAGCGAGCCTGACATAAAGCAGGTGTTCGTAACCGGCGTGGGCGACGACCGTGCGCCGCAGCTGGAGCG
Source organism: uncultured Prevotella sp. (assembly GCA_944321645.1). Taxonomy (GTDB): domain Bacteria; phylum Bacteroidota; class Bacteroidia; order Bacteroidales; family Bacteroidaceae; genus Prevotella. Next base: position 18,016 of record CALUMB010000037.1, on the reverse strand, counting down.
CACGCTCTACCTCATCCGCAAGCGCATAGAGCGCAGGGTGGAGTGCAGGGACTTCTACGTGTGCTCGCTATCCTCGCGAACCATTGTATATAAAGGCATGCTGTCAAGCCTGCAGCTGCGCCAGTACTTCCCCGACCTCACCAACAAGTACTTCACCAGCGGGCTGGCCTTGGTACACTCGCGCTTCTCCACCAACACCTTCCCCACGTGGAGCCTGGCGCAGCCCTTCCGCCTGCTGGCCCACAACGGCGAGATAAACACCATACGGGGCAACCGGGGGTGGATGCAGGCGCGGGAGAGCGTGCTCTCGTCGGAGCTAATAGGCGACGCCAGGGACATCTCGCCCATCGTGCAGCCGGGCATGAGCGACTCGGCCAGCCTCGACAACGTGCTGGAGTTTTTCGTCATGTCGGGCTTGTCGCTGCCGCACGCCATGGCGCTGATGGTGCCGGAGAGCTTCAACGACAAGAACCCCATCTCCGAAGACCTAAAGGCATTCTACGAATACCACTCCATACTGATGGAACCGTGGGACGGCCCGGCGGCGCTGCTCTTCAGCGACGGCCGCTACGCGGGCGGAATGCTCGACCGCAACGGCCTGCGCCCCGCCCGCTACACGGTGACGAAGAACGGCACGATGGTGGTGGCCTCGGAGGTGGGCGTGATGGACTTCGACCCGTCGGAGATAGCCGCCAAGGGCCGCCTGCAGCCGGGCAAGCTGCTGCTCGTCGACACGCAGGAGGGCAGGATTTACCACGACGGCGAGATCAAGGCAAGGCTTGCCGCCGAGCATCCCTACCGCCAATGGCTGTCGGACAACCGCATACAGCTAGAGAAGCTCAAGAGCGGGCGCAAGGTGGAAAACGCCGTGCCGGACCTCGCCAGGCGCGAGCTTATGTTCGGCTTCGGGGCCGAAGACGTGGAGGGCACCATCATCCCCATGTGCGTGAACGGCCAGGAGCCTACGGCGGCCATGGGCAACGACACGCCGCTGGCCGTGCTAAGCGACCGCCCGCAGCCGCTGTTCAACTACTTCCGACAGCAGTTCGCCCAAGTGACCAACCCCGCCATCGACTCCATACGCGAGAGCCTCGTTATGTCGCTGTCGGAATACATCGGCCGCGTGGGGTCGGGCATACTGCGCCCCGACGCGTCAAACTGCAAGATGGTGCGCCTGCCCCACCCCATACTCAACAACACGCAGCTCGACATACTGTGCAACATACGCTACAAGGGCTTCGACACGGTGAAGCTGCCCATGCTCTTCGAGTGCGCCAAGGGCGAAGACGGGCTGCGCTCCGCCATCGACCGCCTGTGCAAGGAGGCCGCCCGCTGCGTGGACGAAGGCTGCAACTACATCATACTCTCCGACCGGGGCATAGACCGGGAGCACGCCGCCATACCCTCGCTGCTGGCCGTCAGCGCCGTACACCACTACCTCATAGCGGCGGGCAAGCGCGTGCAGACGGCGCTGGTGGTGGAGAGCGGCGAGATACGCGAGCCTATGCACGCCGCCCTGCTGCTGGGCTACGGCGCGTCGGCGCTATGCCCATACATGGTGTTCGCCGTGCTCGACGACCTCGTGAAGCGCAAGAAGGTGCAGGAGAACTACGAGACAGCCGAGGCCAACTACATAGCCGCCATGAAGAAAGCCCTGCTGAAAATCATGGCCAAGATGGGCATATCGACCATACGCTCCTACCGGGGGGCGAAGATTTTCGAGGCCGTCGGACTGTCGGAGAGCCTGCTCAAGGCATACTTCGGCACCGAGACGTCCACAATTGGAGGCATTGGGCTGGAGACGATAGCCCGCGACGCCATTGCCATGCACGACGCGGGATTCGCCGACGACGCCTGCACCGACTTCCTGCCAAACCTCGGGCAGTTCCACTACCGCAAGGACGGCATACGCCACGCGTGGAACCCGGAGACCATAGCGACGCTGCAACTCGCCACAAGGACGGGCGACTACGCAAAGTACAAGGAGTTCGCAAGGCTGGCCGACGGCAACGGCGGCCCCATCTTCATACGCGACTTCTTCGACTTCAAGCGCGCCTCGGCGCCGATAAGCATCGACGAGGTGGAGCCTGCAAGCTCCATCGTGAAGCACTTCGTGGCTGGGGCAATGAGCTTCGGCGCACTAAGCAAGGAAGCCCACGAGGCCATCTGCCTGGCAATGAACAAGCTCGGCACGCGCTCGAACACGGGCGAGGGCGGCGAAGACAGCGAGCGCTTCCACGCCGAAGTTGACGGCGTGTCGCTCTCCAGCAAGACAAAGCAGGTGGCCTCGGGCCGCTTCGGAGTGACGGCGGAATACCTGGTGAACGCCGAGGAGATACAGATTAAGGTCGCCCAGGGCGCAAAGCCCGGCGAGGGCGGCCAGCTGCCGGGCTTCAAGGTGGACGGGGTGATAGCCAAGACGCGCCACTCCATACCCGGCATCTCGCTCATCTCGCCGCCGCCACACCACGACATCTACTCGATAGAAGACTTGGCGCAGCTCATCTTCGACCTCAGAAACGTCAACCCGAAGGCGGCCATCAGCGTCAAGTTAGTGGCAGAGAGCGGCGTGGGAACGATTGCCGCCGGTGTGGCCAAGGCCAAGGCAGACCTCATCGTAATATCCGGAGCCGAGGGAGGCACGGGCGCAAGCCCTGCGTCGAGCATGCGCTTTGCGGGCATACCGCCTGAGATAGGGCTCAGCGAGGCACAGCAGACACTCGTGAAAAACGGGCTGCGGGCCGGCGTGCGCCTGCAAGTGGACGGCCAGTTGAAGACCGGGCGCGACATAATACTCATGGCATTGCTCGGGGCCGAGGAGTTCGGCTTCGGCACGGCACTGCTCATCGTGCTCGGATGCGTTATGATGCGCAAGTGCAACCTGAACACTTGCCCGATGGGAGTGGCCACGCAAAACCCGGAGCTTCGCCGCAACTTCAGGGGCAGGAGCCAGTACCTTGTCAACTACTTCACGTTCCTGGCCGAGGAGGTGCGCGGCTACCTGGCCGAGATGGGCTACAAGAAGCTCGACGACATCGTGGGCCACACCGAACTGATTGTACGCAAGCAAGCGCCCAAGGGGAGCAAGGCGCAGGCGCTGGACTTCGCCTGCCTGCTCCGCCGGGAAGCCGCCCAAGGCCCGCTCTGCCACACAGCCGGGCTGCCGCACGAGCCGGGCGCGACGCTCGACCGGCAAATAATAGGCTCCGCCCGGTGCGCCATCGAAAGGCAAGAAGAGGCAAACCTCGACTACGCCATAAAGAACACCGACCGCGCCGTGGGCGCCATGCTCAGCGGACTCGTCGCCTCAAGGTACGGCGGAGAGGGCTTGCCAGACTCCACCGTCAACGTCAAGTTCAAGGGAAGCGCAGGGCAAAGCTTCGGCGCGTTCCTCGCAAAAGGCGTCAACTTCAAGCTCGAAGGCGAGGCCAACGACTACTTCGCCAAGGGGCTTAGCGGCGGGCGCATAGCCATACTGCCGCCAGTGCGCAGCAACTTCAACGCCGAGGACAACACCATTGCAGGCAACACGGGCCTGTACGGGGCGACGTCGGGCGAGCTTTACGTCAACGGCAAGGTTGGCGAGCGTTTCGCCGTGCGCAACTCCGGCGCCATAGCCGTGGTGGAAGGCGTGGGAGACCACTGCTGCGAGTACATGACCGGGGGGCGCGTGGTGGTGCTCGGGGAGACCGGGCGCAACTTCGCAGCCGGCATGAGCGGCGGAGTGGCCTACGTGTGGGACAGGAACCGCAACTTCGACTACTTCTGCAACATGGACATGGTGGAGATAAACCTCGTGGAGGAAAGCTCCTACCGCAAGGAGCTGCACGAGCTGATACGCCAGCACTACCTCTACACCGGCTCGAAGCTCGCCCGACAAATGCTCGACGACTGGCCGCGCTACGTGGAGGACTTCATCCAAGTAGTGCCGATAGAGTACAAGCGCGTCTTGCAGGAAGAGCAGGTAAGGAAGCTGCAACAGAAGATTGCGGATATGCAACGCGACTACTGACGCACTCTAAGCAACTCAAAAACTCGTAATTCGTAACTCAAGATTTCAATATGGGAGACTCAAAAGCTTTTCTGACTATACGCCGCAAGGAGGCGGGATACCGCCCCGTACACGACAGAATCCACGATTTCGGCGAAGTGGAACAGACGCTAAACTCCGGCGACCGCCGCCTGCAGGCATCGCGCTGCATGGATTGCGGAGTGCCGTTCTGCCACTGGGCTTGCCCCCTTGGCAACCGCCCGCCGGAATGGAACGACGCCCTTAGCCGCGGCGACTGGGAGCTGGCGTACCGCCTGCTCAACTCAACCAACGACTTCCCGGAGTTCACCGGGCGCGTATGCCCCGCGCTTTGCGAGAAAGCCTGCGTGCTGAACCTCGCCATGCACGAGCCGACGACCAACCGGGAGGACGAGGCCGCCATAACGGAACACGCCTTTGCCGAAAACTACGTGCGCATACACAAGCCCCAACGGCGGCAGGGGAGCGTGGCCGTGGTAGGCTCCGGGCCGGCCGGCCTGGTGGCCGCCAACCGGCTCAACCTAAAGGGATATGCCGTGACGGTGTTCGAGCGGAACGAGAACGCGGGCGGACTGCTGCGCTACGGCATACCGAACTTTAAGCTGAACAAGGCCGTAATAGACCGCCGCCTCGACATCTTGCGGGCCGAAGGCATCGGCTTCCGCTTCAACACAGAGGTAGACCTGGAGCACCTGCCCGAAGGGTTCGACGCCTACATAGTGGCCACCGGCACGCCCGAAGCGCGCGACCTCGCCATACCGGGCCGCGACCTGAAGGGCATACACTTCGCCCTCGACTTGCTGGCGCAGCAGAACAGGGTGCTTGCCGGCGCGGAGTTCCCACGCGGGGAGCGGGTGGACGCAAGGGGAAAGGACGTGCTCGTGATTGGCGGGGGCGACACCGGGAGCGACTGCATAGGCACTGCACACCGCCAGGGATGCCGCAGCGTGACGCAAATAGAGATTATGCCCAAGCCTGCCGAAGGCCCCGACGACCCGCAGCACCCATGGCCCGAATGGCCGCGGACGCTAAAGACGACGTCCAGCCACGAGGAAGGCTGCACGCGCCGGTGGAACGTCAACACGCTGCGCTTTGTGGGCAAGGACGGCAAGGTGACGGGAGCCGAAGTGCAGGAGATAGCGTGGAAGCCCAACCCCGAAGGCGGACGGCCAGTGATGGAGCCTGCGGGCAAGCCCGAAGTGATAAAGGCAGACATGGTGCTCTTGGCCATGGGCTTCCTGAAGCCGCGCCTGCCGCAATTCGCCCCCAACGTGTTCGTGGCGGGCGACGCGGCCTCCGGCGCGTCGCTGGTGGTGCGGGCGATGGCCGGAGGGCGCGACGCGGCGGCGCAAGCCGACAGCTACCTGTCGGCGGAATAGCCCGCTACGCGCCACAGCCCGGGCGCAAGGCCACGGCAAATGCAGTATGCCCGCGAACCGGGCATTGCAAAAGCACACAAACGGTGTGCCGCCGCAATGCCCCGTTCGCGGGCATACTGCGCAATGGGACCGGCGCGTGGAGCGGCGCTGGCCGCCCCGGTCACCCCTCGCCGCCGCCGAACTGCTCGCTGACCACGCGCTCTATCACCTCGGGGAAGTACCGCTGCTCGAGGCGGTGGACAGAGGCTGCAATGTCGTCGGGCGTGTCGTTGGGCAGCACGGGCGTGGCGGCCTGGAAGATTATCTCGCCCCCGTCGCACACGTTGCTGACGTAGTGGACGGTGATGCCAGTCTCGCTGTCGCCCGATGCGCGCACCGCCTCGTGGACGTGGTGCCCGTACATCCCCTTGCCGCCATACTTTGGCAACAGCGCGGGGTGGATGTTGACGATGCGGCGCGGGTAGCGCGAGGTGAGGAACGGCGGCACCATGAGCAGGAAGCCGGCCAGCACGATGAAGTCGATGGCGTGTGCCGACAGCAGCCCCGTGAGCTTCGGCTCGTCGTTGAAGTCGGCCTTAGGCACCACTACCGTAGGCACGCCGAGCCTCCCTGCCCTGACAAGGGCGAAGGCGTCGGCGCGGCTGCTCAGCACGAGGGCCACCCGCGCCACGCCGCTGCCGGCAAAGTGGCGTATGATGTTCTCGCAGTTTGTGCCGTTGCCGGACACGAATATTGCAATGTTGACCATCAGGGCAGCTCGGATGAGTAGGTGAACGTGTAGTTTACGGTCTGCCCCTGTTTGTTGGTGACGGCCATAGTGGCCACGCTGCCGTCGGCGTTGAGCGTGGTGGCCACGGCTATCTTGCCGTCGGCTGCGGCGGCCTCGGAGATGAGGTAGCTGTTGCGGGCCTCGGGGAAGAGCGAGATGAGCATATACGGGCTGCACTCCTCGATGCCGAGCAGCAGCTGGTTAGCGTCGACGGACTGCAGGCGGTTGCTGTTTTTGCTGTAGGAGAGCTTCAGGTCTTCGCCATATACGGTGCCGTCGGCCTCGTAGTGGCGGTAGCGCAGGCTGTCAGCCGACTGTTCGCTGTCGGGGTCGAGGTTGCGTATGCTGCCCGTTGTGAAGAGCAGCGCCTGCGCAATGCGCTCGCCGCCGGACTTGCGTTCCTCCACGTTGAAGGCATCCCACGTCATGTCCGTGATGTAGCCCTGCTCGTAGTAGCCCACGGTGTCGGTCTCCGACGTGAGCCGCCTCGGGCGGTAGTCGAAGTCGCAGTCGGCCGTCATGCCGCCTGCGGCCAGGTAGTAGCCGTTGTCGTCGTAGGTGTACTCCACGCTTACGTGGCGCAACACCGCGCCGTCCTTCTTTATCGTCACGTCGACCGGGCGGCAGAGCGTGTCGTACTCGACAGCCACCGAAGAGCCGTCGTCGCCCTCGATGCCCGTCACGAGCGCCGCCGAGCCGAGGCTCCCGTCGATGCGGGTGGCCCGCTGCACGAATGAGAAGGTGCCGTAAACGTCGTCGCCGTCCTGGTCGTCGCGCACGATGTAGATCACGTTGCGAGCCTTGCCCGTGGTGTTGAGGTCGAACCACGCCGGGATGCTGAAATAGGCTCCGCCCGACCCCTTCGTCATGTCGAGCCGGCACCAGTCGCCGCCCGCCGTCTGCTCGATGTGCCACGAGCGGTAGGAGCCGAACGAAACGAACGAGTAGGCCGTGTTTGCATACACGGGCTTGCCGGAGTTGGCCCCTATGCCGAATATCCCGGCGTAGGAGTTGCCGTCGCTAAGGCACGAGGCGAGCATTGGCACTGCTGCCACGGCCACGGCAAAAGTCTTTAAAGATTTCGTAATGTGCATGGGTGTTTATGGAATGTGTGTAGGTTGTTTGGTCTTGTCGGGCGGCGCGTGTCCGCCTTGCCGGCGCGGCCGGTGGTCAGAAGTCGTCGTCGTCTTCCCAGCCGTCGGCCCCTTCGAGCGACGGGCCGATAAAGGCGTCGAGCGAGCGCCGCTCCTTCTTGGTGGGGCGGCCCGTTCCCCGGGCGCGGTCTACGAAACCGCTTATGCGCGTCATTTCCAGCAGCTCGTACTGGTCGGGGGCGGTCACGTTCTCGTAGACCTGCGCGAGCATCTTCGCCCCCACCCTCTGCTCGATGGCGCTCAGCACCTTGTACGAATACGTCACCGGCGGCTTCCTCACGCTCACCGTCTCGCCCACCTTCACCATGCGCGAGGGCTTCACGGCCACGCCGCCCAGCGTCACGCGCCCGTTCTTGCAGGCGTCGGCGGCCAGCGAGCGCGTCTTGAACACGCGGGCCGCCCAGAGCCACTTGTCTATCCTTGCCTCGTCTGCCATCACTTCTTCTTGTTATAGAGGTTCATCGTAACGTCGGCCCCGGCGAGCACGAAGCTCTTTATCATCTCGCACGCCGTGTCGATGCGGGGCCGGAGCACGGCCAGCTCGTCGGCGGAGAAGCGCCCGAGCACCCACTCCACCTGCATGCCGCGCGGGAAGTCGTTGCCGATGCCCACGCGCAGGCGGCAGTAGCGGTCGGTGCCGAGCACCGACTGTATGTTGCCAAGGCCGTTGTGGCCGGCGTTGCTGCCCGAGGGCTTCAGGCGGAGCGAGCCGAGCGGCAGGGCCAGGTCGTCCACCACCACGAGCATCCGCCCGATGTCTATCTTCTCCTTGGCGAGCCAATAGCGCACGGCGTTGCCGCTAAGGTTCATGAAGGTGGAGGGCTTGAGCAGCACGAGCTTGCGCCCGCGCAGGCTGCCCTCGCCCACGAAGCCGTAGCGGCGGTCGGCAAAAACAATATTGGACGCCTCGGCAAAAGCGTCCAATACCATGAAACCGGTGTTGTGGCGGGTCATGTCGTACTCTTGGCCGACATTCCCCAAGCCCACTATCAAGTACTTGTCCATTAGCTGTTAGCTGCTTCGGCGGCTGCGGCAGACTTGGACGCGCGCGTTGCCTTCACGGAGCAAACCACCACGTCGGCCGGGGTGACAAGCTCGAGGCCCTCGAAGCTCAGGTCGCCAACGCGGATGCTCTTGCCGAGGCGCAGGTTGGTGACGTCGATGTCGAGGTGCTCGGGTATAACCTGGTATGGGGCGCGCACGTTAATCTTGCGGATGGAGAGGTTGATGCGGCCACCGTCGCGCACACCCTGTGCCAGTCCGTTGAGCTTCACGGGGATGCCTATCGTGAGCGGCTTCTCCTCGTTCACCTCATAGAAGTCTACGTGGAGCACGGCGTCGGTCACCGGGTGGAACTGCTGCTCCCTCATCACTGCCGTGTGGCTCTCGCCGTCTATCACGAGGTTCACCACGTAGATGTGCGGGGTGTAGATGATTTTGCGCAGCTCCTTTGCGGGAACGGCAAACGAGAGGGCCACGGGCAGGCCGTCCTCGCCCTTCTTCTCGCCATACACATTACACGGAACGAGTCCTTCCCTGCGCAACTGCTTCGTTGCCTTCTTTCCTGTCTCGGTGCGCTTAACGCCTTCGATTCTAATCTCTTTCATTTCAATTAAGTGTTACTCTAAATTAAGTTTGTCTGTCGTGCTTAATTCACCATCACACGAAGCTTTCTTTCCATGTGCCTGAAAAAGCGGTGCAAAGTTACGTGTTTTTGGCCAAACAGGCAAGCATTTGCGGCATTTGTTGCCCGATATAAGCATTTTTAACCACATGGGCGCGAAGCCAACCGCCCCGGGCAGCGCCGGGCATTGCCGCCGCGCGGCGGCGACGGCTGCTGCGGGCCGCAGCAGCCGTTTATCGTTTTTTAGCATTTGGCGGCACGGAATTTAACACGGCTGAAAGTGCCGAAATAGGAAACGGGAGGCCGCCCGTGGCGGGCAAAAAGGCCGTTTGCCGCCATCCGTTTTACAAAACGTGCCGCTTCGCAATGCAATACGGCACGTTTTAGAACGCGAAACGGCACGTTTAGCAAACCAAAACGACCCGTTCCGCGAGCCATTTTCACCAGAAAAAGCGCACTTTCCAGGCCATTTTCCGCAAAAAGCGCGGCCAATCCATTGCACAGCCAGGCCCACAAGGCCAGCAAGCCGCACTATGCCAAGGCGTTATGGCTGCACACCCATTTTGGCGACATTTGCGCCCACGCCGGGTTTCGCCGGGAATATGCGGAATATGGAGCCTTTCGCGCCACCGGATTTAACACTCCGGCACTTCCTGAATGTTAAAAGACGCGCCCCTGCCACCGCCGCCGCCACTTGCCCACGCCCCCTTGCGCTGCCGCCTGGCGGCGCACACAGCTGCCCGCCTGCCGGGCAGCCAGACAGCGCCGGAACGCCGCCCATGCGGTTTTTATTCATAAAAAAACTCAATTATACGGCGGAAAGCTTGCACCCTAAAGGATTTTTATATAAATTTGCACTCGTGCGGCGGAAAGGCAGGAGCGCCAGACCGCGCCACGACGAGCATATCTTACATATTTTATTAATGACGTATGATAAACCGCGAGATAATTAGGGTAAAGATAGTCCAGCTAACCTATGCGTACTATCAGAACGGCAGCAAAAACATAGACTCGGCCGAAAAAGAGCTGTTCTTCAGCCTGTCGAAGGCTTACGACCTGTACAACTACCTGCTGTCGCTGATAGTGAGCGTCACGAAAGTGGCACGCCAGCACCTCGAGGTGGCACAGGCAAGGGCGCGCCGCGAGGGCAAGGAGATGCCGTCGCAGAAGTTTGCCTACAACAGGTTCGCGCTGCAGCTCGAAGGCAACAAGGCCCTGAACGAGTTCCTCGAGACCAAGAAGAAGCCTTGGGAAGACGAGACCGAGTTCGTGAAGAAGCTGTTCAAGCAAATAACCGAAAGCCAGACCTACAACGACTATATGGCCGACGCCGAGGACTCATACGCCGCCGACCGCGAGGTGTGGCGCAAGATATACCGCACGCTCATACAGGAAAACGAAGACCTCGACGCACTGCTCGAAGAGCAGAGCCTCTACTGGAACGACGACAAGGAGATTGTGGACACGTTCGTGCTGAAGACCATCAAGCGGTTCGACGAGAAAAACGGCTCCAAGCAGGAACTGCTGCCGGAGTACGACAGCGAGGAAGACCGCGAGTACGCCCGCAAGCTGTTCCGCGCCACGATAATGAACGCCGACGAGTACCAGCGGTTCATGAGCGAGGCGTCGCGCAACTGGGACTTCAGCCGCCTGGCCTACATGGACGTGGTGATAATGCAGATAGCCATAGCGGAAATCATGACGTTCCCCACCATACCAGTGAGCGTCACCATCAACGAGTTCGTGGACATCGCCAAGCTCTACAGCACGTCGCGCAGCGGCGGCTACATCAACGGAATGCTCGACGCCATAGCGCGCCACCTGATAGCCTCGGGCCGACTGCTCAAGCACATGGACGAGCCTAAGCAGCGCAACGCCCGGCAGCAGCAAGCCCCAGACACGGCAAGCCTGCAGGCCGAAGGCGAAGATGGCGGCGCCGCCGAAGAAGGAGAAAACGAACAAAACCAACAATAACAAAGAACAAGAAAAGCAATTATGGGAACAATCATCCTGGCCGCACAGCAGCAAGGCGGAGGCAGCATGGGCTTCATCTTCCTGATACTCATGTTCGTCGTGTTGTACTTCTTTATGATAAGGCCACAGCAGAAACGACAGAAGGAAATACAGAAATTCCAGAACTCGCTCACCGAAGGGTCGCAGGTGATGACCGGCGGCGGGCTTTACGGCACCGTAAAGAGGATAGACCTTGCCGCCAACATCCTCGAGGTTGAAATAGCCAAAGGCGTGACCGTGCGCGTGGACAGGAACTACGTGTTCAAGGATCCCGCCAGCACGCAGACCGCAAAGTAAATGGACAGGCGGCGCGACATAAGGCAAACGGTCAGGAAGTTCTTTTTCAGTTCGGTGAACAAGAACTTTCTGACGTTTTTGTTTTTCCTCGCCCTGTCGGGAATCTTCTGGCTCATGATGGCGCTCAACGAGACCTACGAGCAAGAAGTGGAAATCCCCGTGCAAATAGTGAACGTGCCAAAGAACGTCGTGCTCACCTCCGACGAGCACGACACCCTGCGGGTGGTGCTGCGCGACAAGGGCCTCATGCTCATAAGCTACCTCTACGGCGAAGGCCCGCGCCCGCTCTCCATCAACTTCAAGACCTACGCCAAGGGCGACGGCTACAGCGCCGTGGCCGCTGCCGAACTGCAGCGGCTGATATACCAGCAGCTGTCGGCCTCTACCAAGATAGTAAGCTCGAAGCCCGAAAAGCTCGAGTTGTTCTTCAACTACGGGCTAAGCAAGAGGGTGCCGGTGAAGTGGGCCGGGAGGGTAATCCCGGAGCACCTCTACTTCATCTCCCACGTAGACTACTTCCCCGACAGCGTGAGCGTCTACGCCTCGCAGCAGAAGCTGGACAGCATAAATGCCGTCTACACCGAGCCGCTCAACTACGCTAACTTCCGCGACACGCTCCGCGTGGAGTGCAGGCTGCAAAAGATAAGGGGCGTGAAGGCCGTGCCGGAGAAAGTAAGGGTGGCCTTCCACACCGACGTGCTCACCGAGGAAAGCATAGGCGACATACCCATCAAGGGCATAAACATGCCCGAAGGCAAGGTGCTGCGCACGTTCCCATCGAAAGTTACGGTGAGCTTCGTCACCGGCGTCAGCCAGTTCAGGAGGCTCAAGCCTGAATACTTCACCGTAGTGGCCGACTACAACGACATAAAGAAAAACCCGTCTGACAAGTGTACGCTCCGCTTGGTGTCGGTGCCTGAAGGCATATCGAAGCCCAAGCTCAACATCACGCAGGCCGACTACCTGATTGAGGAGGAATGACATGAAGACAGCCATAACCGGTGGGATAGGCAGCGGCAAGAGCTACGTGTGCGCAAGGCTCGCCGAGCGCGGCATAGCCGTCTACGACTGCGACAGCGCGGCCAAGCGGCTGATGCGCACGTCGGAGCGGCTGCGCCAAGAGCTTACGGCACTGATAGGCCCCGGCACATACGACGGCCAGCGGCTCGACAAGGCCAAGGTGGCAGCATTCCTGCTCGCCTCGGAGGCCAACGCCAAGGCCATAGACGCAATCGTCCACCCCGCCGTGGCCGCCGACTTCGAGCAGAGCGGGGCAGAGTGGATGGAGTGTGCAATACTGTTCGAGTCGGGCTTCGACCGGCTCGTAGACAAGACCATAGCCGTGGTGGCCCCGCGCGAGGTAAGGATAAGCCGCGTGATGGAGCGCGACGGCATATCCGAAGCCAAGGCCGCCGAATGGATGGCAAGGCAAATGGCACAGGAGGAGGTGGAGCGAAGGGCCGACTTCACCATCGTGAACGACGGGCGGCTCGACGTCGACCGGCAAATAGAATCAATTATCAACAAACTGAAATAACGACAAATGCTACAGACCATTTTAGCAATCTCGGGCAAACCGGGACTCTACAAACTCGTTTCAAGGGCAAAGAACAGCCTCATAGTGGAATCGCTCGACGAAACAAAGCGGCGGATGCCGGCTTTCGCCACAGACAAAGTGACGTCGCTGGCCGACATCGCTATGTACACCGACACCGACGACGTGCCACTGCACACAGTGCTCACGTCGCTCAAAGAGCTTGAGGGCGGCAAGCAGGCTTCCATCGACTACCGCAAGGCTGCGCCGGAAGAGCTGCGCGAATACTTCGCAAAGGTGCTGCCGAACTTCGACCGCGAGCGGGTACACAACAGCGACATAAAGAAACTGCTGCAATGGTATAACATACTGATTGCAAACGGTATATCCGACTTCGACGAATCGTTGCGCCCCACCGAAGGCGACAACGTTGACGACCGCGCCGAAGAGGGTGCCGCCAGCGCCGAGGCCAAGGCAGAATAAGGCCCGGCACGCCAAACGCCAGCTGTCGGCGCAGGCCCCCGCGAATGGCCCTGCGCCGACAGCGCAACCCGCAAGACAACGCCCCAGGCTCCACAGGCAGGCTGGAACCTGGCGGCCAAAAGCAAAGGGGGAAACGCCCAGAGGCGCAACGCAACGCCCGGCACCACCCCACCCGCCTGCCACCGCCATGAGCCGCGACACGACACGCGGCCACCGACTATCAACTTTTCAACACTCAGCCACAACGTCTATGCCACAAAACAAACACGCATCGCTCAAGGACATCGCCGCGAAACTCGGCCTGAGCATCGCCACCGTAAGCCGTGCGCTGAAAGGAAACCCATCCATCAGCCAGGCAACGCGCGACATGGTGCAGCAGGCCGCCGAGGAAATGAACTACTCCAAAAACTTCATAGCCGACAGCCTGCGCAGCGGACAGCTGCCGCTCATTGGCGTGATAGTGCCGCACGCCGTCACGCTGTTCTACTCGTCGGTGCTCGACGGCATAGAACACACGGCGGCAAAAGAGGGATACGCCGTGATAAGCATGAACTCGCACGAGAGGTACGAGGAGGAGCGGGCAAACGTGAGCAGCATGCGCCGCCTGCACGTGGCAGGCATCATAGCCAGCGTAACGCAGGAAACCACCGACTTCTCACACTTCGACTCGCTCGCCGCCGACGGGATGCCGGTGGTGTTCGTGGCGCGCGACATACCCACGAAGACCCACTCGTGCGTAACGGCCGACAGCGCCGACGCAGCCTACAAGGCCACCGTCCACCTCATAAAGCAAGGCTGCCGCCGCATAGCCATACTGTGCGGGCCGAACAGCCTGAAGATGGTGACCGACCGCAAGCACGGCTACATCGAGGCCCTGCACGACTACCGGCTGCCCGTAAGGCCGGAATACGTGGGCTACACCGACATCAACGCCGAAGGGGCCACGCTCGCCACGGAGCGGCTGCTCGCACTGCCCGAACGCCCCGACGCCATACTCGCGCTAAACGACACGCTGCTCTTCGCGGCCATGAAGACCATAATGAGGGCCGGACTGAGGATGCCCGGCGACGTAGCGCTCATCGGCTTCAGCAACGTGGAGTATGCCGAACACGTCTCGCCGAGGCTTTCCACCATCGAAGACCAAAGCCACCTGATGGGCGAAACGGCCTGCCAGATTCTCATAGGCCACATACGCGGCAACAAGAAACAGGTAAAAAAGGTGATTCCCACAAGCCTGAAGGTGAGGGAAAGCAGCTGCAAGGACGCAAAGGAATAAGGCGCACCGGCCGCCCTTGGAGCCTCGCCACCAAAGGCGAAGGGCCAGCCGCGACGGGGTTTCCGCGCAATGATGCGCCAAAAGCCTTGCGCCTGCAACCAAGAATGGCTGCAAAGGCCAAACTGCAAACGAAAAATAAAAAAGCGAAACCGCAAGGCCGTATGTCGGATAAAATATGTACCTTTGCAGGAGATTAGCCCCATGCGGCAGGCAGCGGCAGCCCCGCCGCCATTGTACGGGCAGTCGATGCACGACATGATGAAAGTTTCGGAACTACAAAGCGTCAAGCAAAGATACAACATCGTGGGCAACTGCGATGCGCTTAACCATGTGCTCGACGTCGCCTTGCAGGTGGCGCCGACCGACCTTAGCGTGCTCATCATCGGAGAAAGCGGCGTGGGCAAGGAAATCATACCGCGCGTGATACACGACAACTCGCCGCGCCGGCGCGAGAAATACTTCGCCATAAACTGCGGCTCGATACCCGAGGGAACGATAGACAGCGAGCTGTTCGGCCACGTCAAAGGCTCGTTCACAGGGGCCATAAACGACAGCCCGGGCTATTTCGGGGTGGCCAACAAGGGAACGCTCTTCCTCGACGAAGTGGGCGAGTTGCCCCTGGCCACGCAGGCAAGGCTGCTGCGCGTGCTCGAAACGGGCGAATACATCCCCGTGGGAGCCACTGAAGTGAAAAAGACCGACGTGAGAATAGTGGCCGCCACCAACGTAAACATACGCAGGGCCATAAGCGAAGGCCGCTTCCGCGAGGACTTGTACTACCGCCTCAACTCCATCCCCATACAGATGCCGCCGCTGCGCGAGCGCGGCGAAGACATCGTGCTGCTGTTCCGCCTGTTCGCCATGCAGATGGCGGAGAAATACAGGATGGAAAAGGTGACGCTGGCCGACGACGCAAAGCAGATGCTCCTGAAATACAAATGGCCGGGCAACGTCCGACAGCTCAAGAACATAACGGAGCAGATTTCCATACTAAGCCCGGAGCGGACAATCAGCGCCGCCACGCTGGAAAAGTTCATCCCACAAGACCAAGAGAGCACGCAGCTCGCCCCAGTGGGCGCCACCGGCGAGCGCAGCTTCGAGTCGGAGCGCGAGATACTATACAAGATACTGTTTGAACTGCGCGGCAACGTGAACGACCTGCGCCGCGACATGGCCACGCTCAAAAAGCAGTTTGAAGACGCAAAGGCCGGGCTGGCGGACGCAGGCAGCCAGCTGGAACAAGCGCCCGTGGCGACCACGGCCATAGCACCGCGCCGCATCTACATCGAGCAGCAGCCCAAGCACGCCGCCGAAGACGCTATAGCCGAGGAATACGTAGAGCCGGAGACGCTCAACCTCGACACCATAAGCCGACAGATGCTCGAAAAGGCACTTGAACGCAACGGCGGCAACCGCAAAAAGGCAGCCCGGGAGCTGGGCATATCAGACCGCACGCTATACCGCAGGATAAAGCAATACGGGCTCGAATGAAGCCGGGGGCGGCCGCGCATGGCCGCAAAACGCGACATAACGCACAAGCAAACGAATGAAAAAAGACTTTTCGCCACTAAACCTCGTCCGCAAACTCGCAAGCCGCAGGCCGCACGTTGCCGCAATGGCAACGTGTGCGCTGTGCCTGGCACTGCTGTCGTGCTCCGTCTCCTACAAGTTCAACGGCGCGAGCATCGACTATTCTAAGACAAAGACCATAGAGATTGCCGACTTCCCCATACGCGCCAGCTACGTGTGGGGGCCGATGGCCAGCATCTTCAACAACCAGCTGAAAGACCTCTACGCCAACCACACGAGGCTCATACAGGTAAGGCGCAACGGCGACATGAAGATAGAGGGCGAAATCACGCGCTACGAGCAACGCAACAAGTCGGTGTCGAGCGAAGGCTACTCCTCGCAGACCGAACTGTCGATGACCGTCAACGTCAGGTTCACGAACAACGCCAAGCACACCGAGGACTTCGAGCGGCAGTTCACAGCATCGGCCACCTACGACAACACACAGACCCTGAACGCAGTGCAGGAGGAACTCGTCACGCAAATGGTGGAAGAGATAACCGACCAGATATTCAACGCAACCGTGGCCAACTGGTAACGCCACGACAACCACACAACGACCCACTACAAGCGCAATGGAAATAGCAGAGCTGATAAAACACCCGGAACAACTCGACAGGGACACACTCTATGAGCTGCGGTCTATGTTGGCCCTGTACCCTTATTTCCAGACGGCAAGGCTGCTACTACTACAAAACCTCTACCTGCTCCACGACCCATCGTTCGACGAAGAGCTGCGCAGGGCGGCGGTGTACATCACCGACAGGACGGTGATATTCAACCTCGTCGAAGCGGCACACTACCAAATAAAGCCTCAAAAGGCAGAACAGCCGCGCAAGACAAAGGAGGAGCAAGACAACCGCACCATATCGCTGATAGACAATTTCCTCGACTCAATCCCAAAGGAAGAGGAAGACGGCAAGAAGGAAAAGAAGAAACGGAAGCCCACACCGGCCGACGCCGCAGTGGACTACGTGGCCTACCTGCTCGAAAGCGAGGAGGAAGACGACACGCCCGACACGCAAGACGCACCGCAGCTTAAGGGGCAAAGCCTGATAGACGACTTCCTCAAGAACGACAACGGAAAGATTGTGCTGAACGAAACTCCGCAGTTCGTGCCGGAGATAGAGGCCACGGCCAACAAAGACGAGGACGAAGGCTATTTCACCGAAACATTGGCCCGCATATACATAAAACAGGGGCAATATTCAAAGGCTTTGGAAATTATTCAGCGATTAAGCTTGAATTATCCAAAAAAAAATGCTTACTTTGCAGACCAAATACGGTTTCTGAACAAACTTATAATAAATAACAACAAAAAATAACAAGAAAAAATGTACACATTATTAGTAATTATCATTTGCATTGTGGCGGTGCTCATGATTGCCATCGTGCTCATGCAAGAGTCCAAAGGCGGCGGCCTTGCCTCCAATTTCGCGTCGTACAACCAGATAGGCGGCGTGCGCAAGACCACCGAATTCATCGAGAAAGCCACATGGGGCCTTGCCGTGGCAATGGTTGTGGTCAGCATCGTCTGCGCCTATGTTGCGCCGCAGGCCGAAACCGACAGGTCGGTGATGGAAGGCGTGGAAAACCCGACCACAAACCCCAACAACCTCCCCGGCTTCGGAGCCAGCCAGACTAAGGAAGCCGCTCCCGCAGCCGAAGGCTCGCAGCCCGCAACGCCCGCAGCAGCGCCAAAAGCTCCGGCGCAACCGGCAAAATAACGATTTATGATAAAAAAGTACGCGATTTATTTTGTCAATCCAAATAAATCGCGTACCTTTGCACTCGCTTTCAAGCAACAAACAAAACACGGTGGATGTAGTTCAGTTGGTTAGAGCGTCAGATTGTGGTTCTGAATGTCGTGGGTTCGAGCCCCACCCTC
>CALUMB010000036.1 GCA_944321645.1 uncultured Prevotella sp. | reverse complement strand
AAGCCTCAGGTGAACTACAAGGAGGCCATCACCAAGACCGTCAACCTGCGCGAGGTTTACAAGAAGCAGAGCGGTGGCCGTGGTAAGTTTGCCGACATCATCGTGAACATCGGTCCGGTGGACGAGGACTTCAAGGAAGGCGGACTGCAGTTCGTCAACGAGGTCAAGGGTGGCAACATCCCCAAGGAGTTCATCCCCTCAGTGCAGAAAGGCTTCGAGAACGCTATGAAGAACGGCGTGCTCGGCGGCTATCCGATGGACAGCATGAAGGTGACCCTGCTCGACGGCTCGTTCCACCCGGTGGACTCCGACCAGCTTTCGTTTGAGCTTGCAGCCATCAACGCCTACAAGAACGGCTGCGTGAAGGCCGGCCCCGTGCTGATGGAGCCAATAATGAAGCTTGAGGTAATCACTCCTGAAGAGAACATGGGCGACGTGATTGGCGACTTGAACAAGCGTCGTGGCCAGGTGGAAGGCATGGACGAGGCCCGCAGCGGCGCCCGTGTCATCAAGGCAATGGTCCCGCTGTCGGAGATGTTCGGCTACGTTACCGCATTGCGCACCATCACTTCCGGCCGCGCCACCAGCTCCATGGAGTATGACCACCATGCACCGCTTTCGAGCACGATAGCAAAGGCTGTGCTCGAGGAGGTGAAGGGTCGCGCAGACCTTGTGTAAAACCAGAAGGCGACTTTCAGGCGGCGCTGTTTAGCGAATGACTCTTAAGCAGCGCCGCTACAATACCACAAAATAACATTAACAAACAAAAAACAAATTTAGGAATGAGTCAGAAGATCAGAATCAAGCTGAAGTCCTACGACCACAAACTCGTGGACAAGTCGGCAGAGAAGATCGTTAAGGCAGTGAAGGCCACCGGCGCAATCGTGAGCGGCCCGATTCCATTGCCAACGCACAAGCGCATTTACACTGTAAACCGCAGTACGTTCGTAAACAAGAAGGCGCGCGAGCAGTTCCAGCTTTCGGACTACAAGCGCCTCATCGACATCTACAGCTCTACGGCAAAGACCGTTGACGCTCTGATGAAGCTCGAATTGCCCAGCGGCGTAGAAGTGGAAATCAAGGTATAGTAAGCATCACATTATTTCATTAAACATAATTTGAAATGCCAGGATTAATTGGAAGAAAAATCGGAATGACATCCGTTTTCAGTGCCGACGGTAAGAATGTGCCGTGCACTGTTATCGAAGCTGGTCCTTGTGTTGTCACACAGGTGAAGACCGTAGAGAAGGACGGCTATGCAGCCGTTCAGCTGGGCTTTGCCGAGGCAAAGGAGAAGAACACGACCAAGCCTATGATGGGCGTGTTCAAAAAGGCCGGGACAACACCTAAGCGCCACTTGGCCGAGTTCAAGTTTGACGAGGAGCACAACCTCGGCGACACCATCACCGTGGACATCTTCAGCGATGCCGCGTTCGTAGATGTTGTCGGCACGTCGAAGGGTAAGGGCTTCCAGGGTGTAATGAAGCGCCACGGTTTCGGCGGCGTCGGACAGGACACCCACGGTCAGGACGACCGCGCCCGCAGGCCGGGTTCAATCGGTGCCTGCTCTTATCCCGCAAAGGTGTTCAAGGGTCTGCGCATGGCCGGCCACATGGGAAACGAGAGGGTGACCACCCAGAATCTCAGAGTTTTGAAAGTGATACCGGAGCATAACCTCATCCTTGTCAAAGGAAGTGTGGCCGGATTTAATGGTTCAACCGTTTTAATCAAGAAGTAATGGAAATTAGCGTATTAAATATAAATGGCCAGGACACCGGCAGGAAGGTTACGCTGAACGATAGCATTTTCGGCATCGAGCCTAACGACCACGTAATCTATCTTGATGTTAAGCAGTACTTGGCCAACCAGCGCCAGGGTACGGCTAAGTCGAAGGAGAGGAGCGAGATTTCCGGCTCTACCCGCAAGCTCGGGCGCCAGAAGGGCGGCGGCGGCGCTCGCCGCGGCGACATCAACTCTCCGCTGCTCGTAGGCGGCGGACGTGTTTTCGGCCCGAAACCCCGCGACTACGGCTTCAAGCTCAACAAGAAAGTGAAGGCACTCGCCCGCAAGAGCGCATTGTCCTACAAGGCTTTGGAAAATGCCATCCTTGTTGTTGAAGACTTTGAAATGGAGGCTCCTAAGACTAAAGAGTTCGTAAATATTACTAAAAATCTGCAAATTGACGGCAAAAAGGCTCTTTATCTTTTGCCGGATGTGAATAAAAACGTATATTTGTCGGCTCGAAACTTGCAGCGTACCGAAGTTATGCTTGCATCCTCGCTCAATACATACAAGGTGTTGAATGCGGATGTGCTTGTCATCACAGAAAACTCGCTCAAGGCTATTGACGGTATCTTAAACAAATAAAGGAGACAGCGCAACATGGCATTTATAATCAAACCGCTGGTCACTGAGAAGATGACCAGGATTACGGACAAGTCTTCTGTTGACAGGACTTACACCCCGAAAGCCGGTAAGAACATGGGCAAGCAGATAACCAAGGTGGCTACTCCGCGCTATGGCTTCATCGTTCGCCCGGAGGCAAACAAGATTGAGATAAAGAATGAAATCGAGGCCCTGTACAACGTTACGGTGCTCGATGTGAATACGATGCGCTATTCGGGCAAGCGCAAGCAGCGCTACACGAAGTCTGGTCTTGTGAAAGGCCAGCGCAATGCGTTCAAGAAGGCAATCGTCACTCTCAAGGAGGGTGATACCATCGATTTTTACAGCAACATTCAATAACAAATGGCAGTACGTAAGTTTAAACCGGTAACTCCGGGACAAAGACACAAGGTTATTGGCACGTTCGAGGAAATTACTGCATCCGTGCCAGAGAAATCTCTCGTTCGCGGCAAGCGCTCGACCGGTGGTCGAAACAACACCGGTAAGATGACCGTCCGCTATAGGGGCGGCGGCCACAAGAGGAAGTATCGTCTGATCGACTTCAAGCGGGAGAAAGATGGTGTGCCAGCAGTCGTAAAGACAATAGAGTACGATCCGAACCGTTCGGCTCGCATCGCCCTGTTGTTCTACGCTGATGGCGAAAAGCGTTATATCATTGCTCCCAATGGACTTGAGGTTGGCGCGACCGTTATGTCAGGAGCACAAGCAGCGCCAGAGATTGGCAACTGCCTGCCCCTCGCCAACATCCCTGTTGGTACCGTGGTACACAACATCGAGCTTCGCCCCGGCCAGGGCGCATTGCTCGTCCGTTCGGCTGGTAATTTCGCTCAGTTGACTTCGCGCGATGGCAACTATTGCGTCATCAAGCTTCCCTCTGGTGAGACACGCCAGATTCTCAGTGCCTGCAAGGCCACTGTGGGAAGCGTGGGCAATTCCGACCATGCCCTCGAGCAGTCCGGTAAGGCCGGCCGCTCGCGCTGGTTGGGTCGCCGTCCGCACAACCGCGGCGTTGTGATGAACCCGCACGACCACCCGATGGGCGGTGGCGAGGGTCGCCAGTCTGGTGGCCACCCGCGTTCGCGCAAGGGCTTGTATGCTAAGGGTCTCAAGACACGCTCGCCGAAGAAGCTTTCGAACAAGTACATAATCGAGAGAGCCAACAAGAAGTAACAAAGTAAACTAAGTGTAAATTATGAGTCGTTCATTAAAAAAAGGCCCTTACATCAACGTGGCGCTCGAGAAGAAAATACTTGCCATGAACGAAAGCGGCAAGAAGAGCGTGGTAAAGACCTGGGCCAGGGCTTCAATGATATCCCCTGACTTCGTAGGGCATACTGTTGCAGTTCATAACGGAAACAAGTTCATTCCTGTTTACATCACTGAAAACATGGTGGGCCACAAGCTCGGTGAGTTCTCTCTCACTCGCCGCTTCGGAGGCCACGCCGGCAACAAGAAGTAACGGGGAAAGGAAACATTAAGAATTAGGTAATAATGGGAGCAAGAAAACATATTAAGGCTGAAGAAAGAAAGGCAGCCCGCAAAACACAATATTTCGCCAAGCTCAAGGGCGTTCCTTCTTCTCCGCGAAAGATGCGCTATGTAGTGGACATGGTGCGCGGCATGGAGGTTAACCGTGCCTTGGCTGTGCTTAGGTTCTCGAAGAAGGCTGCTGCATACGATGTGGAGAAACTCCTCCGCTCTGCCATTGCCAACTGGGAAGCAAAGAACGACCGCAAGGCAGAGGCAGGCGAACTCTTCATCACCCGCATCTTTGTAGACGAGGGCGTAACTTTGAAACGAATGAGGCCGGCACCCCAGGGTCGCGGTTACAGGATTCGCAAGCGTTCGAACCATGTCACCCTGTTCGTCGACACTAAAACTAATGACAAATAAATAGTAGAATGGGACAGAAAGTTAATCCGATAAGCAACCGACTCGGCATCGTTCGTGGCTGGGATTCCAATTGGTTTGGAGGCAAGGACTTCGGTGACAACATCGTAGAGGACATGAAGATTCGCAAGTACCTCAACGAGCGCCTCGCTAACGCAAGTGTGTCGCGCATTGTCATCGAGCGTACCCTGAAGCTGGTCACCATCACTATTTGCACCGCCCGTCCGGGCGTGGTCATTGGTAAGGGTGGCCAGGACGTTGACAAGCTGAAGGAAGAGTTGAAGAAACTCTACGACAAGGAGATACAGATAAACATCTTCGAGGTTAAGAAACCCGAGCTCGACGCAACGATTGTTGGCAACAACATCGCACGCCAGGTGGAAGGCAAGATAGCATACCGCCGTGCCATCAAGATGGCCATTGCAAACGCAATGCGTGCCGGTGCCGAGGGCATCAAGGTTCAGATTACGGGACGCCTTAACGGTGCCGAAATGGCCCGCAAGGAAATGTTCAAGGAGGGTCGTACACCGTTGCACACCTTCCGCGCAGACATCGACTATTGCCAGGCCGAGGCTCTGACCAAGGTCGGCTTGCTTGGCATCAAGGTTTGGATTTGCCGCGGCGAGTTGTATGGCAAGCAGGACGTTTCGCCCAACTTCACCCAGGAGCGCGGCAATGGCCGTTCGGGTGGTAACTCTGGTGGCAGGAAGTTCCGTAACAAGAAGATTAAGTAAACTTTTTAAAGAAAGAAGCTATCATGTTACAACCTAAGAGAGTAAAATATAGAAGACCTCAAGATGGCCGCGGCAACAAGGGCTTTGCCCATAGGGGCACACAGCTCGCCTTTGGCTCTTTCGGAATCAAGACGCTTGAGGCAAAATGGCTCGACAGCCGCCAGATAGAGGCAGCGCGTGTGGCTGTCAACCGCTATATGCAGCGTGAGGGTCAGGTGTGGATCCGTATCTTCCCGGACAAGCCCATCACCCGCAAGCCTGCTGACGTGCGAATGGGTAAAGGTAAGGGTGACCCCGCCGGATGGGTGGCACCTGTGACCCCGGGGCGCATTTTGTTTGAGGTAGAGGGCGTTTCGTTCGACGTTGCTAAGGAGGCACTCCGCCTCGCAGCGCAGAAGCTCCCCGTCAAGACTAAGTTTATTGTTAGACGTGATTACGATAAAAACGCTTGATTATGAAAATTAAAGAAGTTAGAGAGCTGGAGACTAAGGATTTGGCCGAGAGGTTGCAGTCGGAGATTGCCAAGTACAATCAGCTGAAGCTCAACCACTCGATAAGTCCTCTTGAGAATCCATCAGAGATAAGGACGACACGTCGTAACATTGCGCGAATGAAGACAGTACTCCGCCTAAGGGAACTTAATAAAGAATAAGGCCAGATGGAAAGAAATTTAAGAAAGACAAGACAGGGTGTCGTGGTGAGCAACAAGATGCAGAAAACCATCGTCGTTGCGTCCAAGTTCAAGGAGAAGCACCCCATTTATGGTAAATTTGTCCAGAAGACAAAGAAGTACCATGTCCATGACGAGAAGGAAGAGGCCAACATGGGCGATACTGTGCTCATCATGGAAACCCGTCCTTTGAGCAAGACTAAGAGATGGAGGTTAGTTCAAATAGTTGAAAAAGCTAAGTAATTATGATACAGACAGAAACAAGACTTACGGTATGCGATAACAGCGGAGCGCGTGAGGCGCTTTGCATTAGGGTGCTTGGCGGTACCGGCCGTCGTTATGCCTCTGTAGGTGACGTCATTGTGGTTGCTGTCAAGAACGTCATACCTTCAAGCGATTTGAAAAAGGGTGCCGTGTCTAAGGCTTTGGTTGTGCGCACAAAGAAGGAAATCCGTCGTGCTGACGGTTCGTACATCCGCTTCGACGACAACGCTTGCGTTTTGCTCAACAATGCCGGCGAAATTCGCGGCAGCCGTATCTTCGGCCCCGTTGCCCGCGAGTTGCGCGCTGTCAACATGAAAGTTGTTTCCTTGGCACCTGAGGTACTTTAACTATATAAAGCGACAAGAAATGAATAAGTTCAAGATAAAGAAAGACGACATGGTGCTGGTGCTTGCCGGTAACGACAAGGACAAGAGAGGCGCCAATGGAAAGTACCCCGCCCCCCACAAGGTGCTTAAGGTGCTCGTTTCTGAAGGCCGTGCCATTGTTGAAGGTGTAAACATGGTGACCAAGAGCACGAAGCCTTCGGCAAAGAATCCTCAGGGTGGCTTTGTTAGGCAGGAGGCTCCCATCCACCTGTCTAACCTTAGCTTGGTTGACCCCAAGACCGGTGAGCCGACCCGCATCAATTACAAGAGGACTGAGGACGGGAAGAAAGTTCGTATCGCTAAAAAGTCTGGGGAGGAAATTAAGTAATGAACACATCACAGTTAAAGAATACTTACCAGGAGCAGATTGCCCCTGCCCTCATGAAGCAGTTCAACTACACTTCGTCGATGCAGATTCCTGCGTTGAAGAAGATTGTAATCAACCAAGGTCTCGGCGCTGCCACGCAGGATAAGAAGATTATCGACGTGGCCATCAACGAGATAACTGCTATTACCGGTCAGAAAGCAGTGGCCACATACTCAAAAAAGGACATTGCCAACTTCAAGCTCCGCAAGAAGATGCCTATTGGCGTTATGGTTACGTTGCGCCGCGACCGTATGTACGAGTTCCTCGAGAAGCTCATCAGGGTTGCCCTGCCGCGTATCCGCGACTTCAAGGGCATTGAGAGCAAGTTCGACGGACAGGGAAACTACACCCTGGGCATTGACGAGCAGATTATCTTCCCCGAGATAAACATCGACACAGTGGACCGCATCCAAGGCATGAATATCACCTTCGTGACTTCGGCAAAGACCGACGAAGAGGGATATGCCCTGCTCAAGGCTTTCGGCCTGCCTTTCAAGAACGCTAAAAACAACTGATAGATATGGCAAAAGAATCGATGAAAGCCCGCGAGGTGAAGCGTGCCAAGCTTGTGGCCCGTTACGCCGAGAAGCGTGCCGCCCTTAAGAAAATCATTGCTACCAGCAACGATCCCGCTGAAGCTTATGAGGCAGCCCGCAAGTTGCAGAGCATACCAAAGAACGCCAATCCTATCCGCCTGCACAATCGCTGCAAGATCACAGGTAGGCCGCGTGGGTATATGCGCCAGTTCGGCCTTTCCCGCATTCAGTTCCGCGAGATGGCTTCCAAGGGATTGATTCCCGGCGTGAAGAAGGCAAGCTGGTAATAGGCATGAACAATTCCAATAGTTTTTAATATTGTCGGGGTAGTCCCGATTAATTAAACATTTTTATGACAGATCCAATAGCAGATTATCTGACGAGGTTAAGGAACGCAATCATGGCTCACCACCGTGTCGTTGAGGTTCCTGCCTCAAACTTGAAGAAGGAAATCACCAAGATCCTCTTCGAGAAAGGTTACATCCTGAACTACAAGTTCGTCGAGGATGGCCCGCAGGGTACGATTAAGGTTGCCTTGAAGTACGACCCTGCCACCAAGGCAAATGCAATCAAGTGCCTTAAGAGAGTGTCCACGCCGGGTCTCCGCAAGTACACCGGCTACAAGGACATGCCGAGAGTTATTAACGGATTGGGTATCGCCATCTTGTCCACGTCCAAGGGTGTGATGACAGACAAGGAGGCCGCCACGCTCAAGATTGGCGGTGAAGTCCTTTGTTATGTTTATTGATTGGGAGGATTCAAAATGTCAAGAATAGGAAAATTACCAATTAGCATCCCTGCCGGAGTGACGGTGACCCTTAACGACGGCGTTGTGAACGTGAAAGGCCCCAAGGGCGAGCTTTCGCAGAAGGTAGACCGCTCTATCATCGTGAAGATTGCTGACGGCCACATTACTTTCGAGGTAGACGAGAACAGTCCGGTCAACTACAAGCAGAAGCAGGCTTTCCATGGCCTCTACCGCGCACTTGTCAACAATATGGTCGTTGGCGTGAGCGAGGGCTACAAGAAGGTGCTCGAACTTGTGGGTGTGGGCTACCGCGTGTCCAACCAAGGCAATCTCCTCGAATTTTCTTTGGGCTATACCCACCCAATATTCATCATGCTTCCTAAGGAGGTTAAGGTGGAGACAAAGTCTGAGAGGAACCAGAACCCGTTCGTAATCCTCGAATCTTGCGACAAGGCTCTTCTTGGGCTTATCTGTGCAAAAATTCGTTCTTTCCGTATGCCTGAGCCTTACAAAGGAAAAGGTGTATTGTTCCAGGGTGAAGTCATCCGCAGGAAGTCTGGCAAGACAGCTTCTGCTAAGTAACCTTTTTAATTAGTACGATTATGACAACAGCAAAGATAGAAAGACGAATTAAGATTAAATACAGAATTCGCAAGAAGGTGTTTGGTACGCCCGAGCGTCCGCGCATGAGTGTATTCCGCAGCAACAAACAGATTTACGTCCAGGTAATCAACGACGAGGAGGGTAAGACCATCGTGTCTGCCTCTTCCCTCGGACTCGAGGCCATGCCGAAGGTACAGCAGGCCGAGAAAGTTGGCGAGTTGATAGCAAAGAAGGCGCTTGAGGCTGGCGTTACGGCTGTGGTTTTCGACCGCAATGGCTATCTTTACCATGGCCGTGTTAAGCAGCTTGCCGACGCTGCACGTAATGGTGGACTTAATTTTTAAACGATTATGGCAATGAACAAAGTTAGAGTTAATAGTGACGTTGAGTTAAAAGACAGGTTAGTTGCTATAAACCGTGTCACCAAGGTGACAAAAGGAGGACGCACCTTTACGTTTGCAGCCATTGTCGTTGTTGGCGACGGCAACGGTGTCATCGGCTGCGGCCTTGGGAAGGCGGGCGAAGTGACGGCCGCCATTGCCAAGGGTGTGGAGTCTGCGAAGAAGAACTTGGTTAAGGTCTCCCTGCTTAAGGGAACTGTGCCTCACGAGATTGAGGCTCGTTTCGGCGGTGCCCACGTAGTTCTTCGCCCGGCAGCTCCCGGTACCGGGCTTGTGGCCGGCGGTGCCATGCGCGCCGTGCTTGAGAGTGTCGGAGTGAAGGATGTCCTTGCAAAGTCAAAGGGTTCTTCCAACCCCCACAACCTTGTAAAGGCCACGATTCTCGCCCTCAGCTTGGTGCGCGATGCCTACACAATCGCGGGCACCCGTGGCATTAGCATGGAAAAAGTATTTAGAGGATAAGGAGAGTAAACTCATGGCAACGATAAAGATAAAGCAGATAAAGAGCCGCATAGGCGCTCCCGCCGACCAGAAGGCCACGCTCCTTTCTCTTGGCTTGCACAAGATTTCGCAGGTGGTTGAGAAGGAGGACACGCCCTCTATCCGCGGCATGATTCGCAAGGTGCATCACCTGGTGACCATAGTAGACTGATTTCTTAATTTTAAAAACGATTTAGTTTATGAAACTACATAATTTAAAACCTGCAGCCGGCTCAACACACTCGCGCCGCAGGATTGGCCGCGGCCCCGGTTCGGGACTGGGCGGCACGTCCACCCGCGGGCATAAGGGTGCCAAGGCTCATTCTGGCTACAAGAGGAAGATAGGCTTCGAGGGTGGCCAGATGCCTTTGCAGCGCCGAGTTCCTAAGTTTGGTTTCAAGAACATCAACCACAAGGAATACCTGGCCGTTAACTTGTCTACTCTGCAGCAGCTAGCAGAGGAGAAGTCGCTGACCAAGATTGGCATGGCAGAGCTTGTTGCTGCGGGCATCACCAACGGCAAGAAGCTTGTCAAGATACTCGGAAAGGGTGAATTAACAGCTAAAATCGACGTTGAAGCAAACGCATTCTCTAAGACTGCGGAAGAGGCCATCAAGGCAGTAGGAGGTAACGCAACAATAATCTAAGGAAATGAAGAAGTTAATTGAGACACTACGGAACATTTGGAAGATTGAGGACTTGCGCCAGCGCATACTAATCACTCTTCTCTTTACGGCTATTTACCGTTTCGGCTCGTTTGTTGTCCTCCCGGGCATCAATCCTGCCATGTTGGATAAACTACAGTCGCAAACACAGGGCGGCCTCATGTCGCTTCTGGATATGTTCTCTGGTGGCGCATTCTCCAACGCATCGATATTTGCGTTGGGCATAATGCCTTATATCTCAGCTTCTATCGTCATGCAGCTTCTTGCTGTCGCTGTACCTTACTTCCAGAAGATGCAGCGTGAGGGGGAAAGCGGGCGCAAAAAGATTAGTATGTACACTCGGTGGCTCACGGTGGCAATCTTGCTATTCCAGGCCCCGAGTTACCTCATCAATCTTAAGATGCAGGCCGGAAGTGCTTTGGCAACAGGCATTTCCTGGTCTGTATTCCTCATCCCTGCCACCATCATCCTCGCTGCGGGAAGTATGTTCATCCTTTGGCTGGGTGAGCGCATCACGGACAAAGGCATAGGCAACGGAGTTTCCTTGATTATTATGATTGGCATCATCGCGCGCCTTCCCCAAGCGTTCATACAGGAGGTCGGCTCGCGCTTCACTGCCATCACAGGCGGTGGTCTCGTGATGTTCCTTATCGAGATTATCATTCTCTATGCGGTTGTCTGCGCGTCCATCATCCTCATACAAGGAACGCGCAAGATACCTGTGCAGTATGCCAAGCGCATCGTCGGCAACAAGCAGTATGGTGGCGCACGCCAGTACATCCCGCTTAAGTTGTTTGCGGCAAACGTCATGCCTATCATTTTCGCACAGGCACTGATGTTCATCCCGCTTGCCATCGTGCAGTATTCCGCACCGGAGAATTCGAGCTGGTTTATGCGTTCGCTGTTGGATCACCGCAGCTTGCTGTATAACGTTGTGTTTGCGGTGCTCATCATCGCTTTCACTTATTTCTATACTGCGATAACGATGAACCCGACGCAGATGGCAGAGGACATGAAGCGCAACAATGGTTTCATCCCTGGCGTTAAGCCTGGCAAGGACACCGCCGAGTATATCGACACAGTGATGTCGCGCATCACTTTCCCGGGGTCTTTGTTCATTGCCTTCATCGCCATTATGCCAGCCTTAGCCGGACTGCTCAATGTGCAGGATGCCTTTTCGCAGTTCTTTGGCGGTACTTCGCTCCTGATTATGATTGGTGTCGTGCTCGACACACTCCAGCAAATCGAGAGCCACTTGCTCATGCGCCATTACGATGGCCTGCTTAATTCCGGGCGAATCCATGGCCGTGGCGGCGTGTCCGCATATTGATTGCTGCTTAGCAGATGAACATATTTCTGAAGACTGAAGACGAAATAGAGCTTATGCGCCAAGCGAACCTGCTCGTGGGCAGGACGCTTGGCGAATTGGCGAAACACATCAGGCCGGGTGTCACTACCGGCCATTTGGATAAGGTTGCCGGCGAGTTCATCCGTGACAATGGCGGAGAACCAACCTTCAAAGGCTTTCCCAATCCGTTTGGTGCGCCATTCCCAGCCAACATCTGCACCTCGGTCAACGAGGTCGTCGTGCATGGCATTCCGTCTGACGCAGCCGTCCTCAACGATGGCGACATTGTATCGGTCGATTGTGGGGTGTTGCTTGACGGCTTCAACGGCGATTCGTGCTACACCTTCTGTGTCGGCGAAGTCTCTGATGATGTCCGCCAGCTCCTCAAGGTGACTAAGGAGTCGCTTTACAAGGGCATCGAGGCGGCCATGGCCGGCCACCACGTAAGCGACATTGGCGCAGCCGTGCAGGACTATTGCCAGGGCTTCGGGTATGGGGTGGTGCGCGAGCTTACCGGCCACGGCATAGGCCGCGATATGCACGAAGACCCGAAGGTGCCGAATTATGGCACTCGCGGCCGCGGCGTGCTGCTCAAGAGCGGGATGTGCCTGGCAATCGAGCCAATGGTTACCATGGGCGACAAGGCCATCGGGCTTTTGCCCGACCGTTGGTCGATAAGGACTATCGACGGCAAGCCTGCCGCGCATTTCGAGCACACCATCGCCGTGCGCAACGGCAGGGCAGACATTTTATCTTCTTTTGAGGAAATAGAACGAGTAGAAGGCAAATTAAATTAAACAATGGCAAAACAATCCGCAATAGAGCAAGACGGGACAATCATCGAGTCTCTCTCGAACGCAATGTTCCGTGTGGAACTTGAGAATGGCGTGCAGATCATAGCCCACATTTCCGGAAAGATGAGGATGCACTACATCAAGATTCTTCCCGGCGACAAGGTTAAGGTCGAAATGAGCCCATACGACCTCACGAAGGGCAGAATTGTGTTTAGGTACAAATAAAACATTTCGCAAAATATGAAGACAAGAGCATCATTGAAGAAGCGCACCCCCGACTGCAAGATAGTGCGTCGCAAGGGTCGCCTGTTCGTTATCAACAAGAAAAACCCCAAGTACAAGTTGCGTCAGGGTTAATTGGTTTTTAAACATTATCTATTTATTCATTTAACAAATGGCAATAAGAATTGTTGGAGTAGATTTGCCCCAGAACAAGCGTGGCGAAATCGCATTGACCTACATCTACGGAATAGGTCGAAGTAGTTCAGCAAAGATATTGGATAAGGCAGGCGTCAGCCGCGACCTGAAGGTCAGCGAGTGGACGGACGACCAGGCTGCCAAAATCCGTGAAGTTATCGGCGCTGAGTACAAAGTTGAAGGTGATCTCCGTTCCGAGATCCAGTTGAACATCAAGCGCCTCATGGACATTGGCTGCTATCGTGGCATCCGTCATCGCCTCGGTCTTCCGGTGCGTGGCCAGAGCACAAAGAATAATGCTCGCACCCGCAAGGGAAAGAAGAAGACTGTTGCAAACAAGAAGAAGGCCACTAAGTAATTAGGATTTTTGATTTAGAAATTAGGAATTATGGCAAAGAAAACAGTCGCTTCAAAGAAAAGGAACGTGAAGGTAGATGCTATGGGACAACTTCACGTGCATAGCTCGTTTAACAACATAATCGTGTCTTTGGCTAACAGCGAGGGCCAGGTTATCTCTTGGTCTTCGGCCGGCAAGATGGGATTCCGCGGTTCGAAGAAGAACACCCCATACGCCGCACAGATGGCCGCAGAGGACTGCGCAAAGGTGGCTTACGACCTTGGCCTGCGCAAGGTGAAGGCATACGTAAAGGGGCCGGGCAACGGACGTGAGTCCGCAATCCGTGCCATCCATGGTGCCGGCATTGAGGTTACGGAGATTGTAGACGTTACCCCGCTGCCGCACAATGGCTGCCGCCCACCGAAGAGAAGAAGAGTATAGTCAAAGAACAAACGTTATTAAAGGAAATAAGATATTATGGCAAGGTATATAGGACCGAAATCAAAGATTGCGCGTCGTTTTGGTGAGCCCATCTTCGGCGCAGACAAAGTTTTGTCCCGGAGGAACTTCCCTCCCGGACAGCATGGCAACAACCGTCGCAGGAAGACCTCCGAGTACGGCGTCATGCTGGCAGAGAAGCAAAAGGCCAAATATACATACGGCGTGCTCGAACGCCAGTTCCGCAATATGTTTGAGAAGGCAGCCAAGGCTGACGGCATCACCGGCGAGGTGCTGCTCCAGAACCTCGAGAGCCGCCTCGACAACGTTGTGTTCCGCCTCGGCATCGCCCCGACCCGCGCAGCTGCCCGCCAGCTCGTGGGCCACAAGCACATCACCGTAGACGGCAAGGTGGTTAACATTCCTTCATTCTCCGTCAAGCCCGGCCAGATAGTTGCCGTTCGCGAGAAGTCCAAGTCGCTCGAGGTAATCGAGGCTGCCCTTGCAGGCTTCAACCACAGCAAGTATCCCTGGCTCGAGTGGGATGAGAACATCAAGGGCGGCAAGTACCTGCACAAGCCCGAACGTGCTGACATTCCCGAAAACATCAAGGAACAGTTAATCGTTGAGTTGTACTCTAAATAATAAAATCATTGAATTAATGGCGATATTAGCATTTCAAAAACCCGATAAAGTCGTAATGTTGGAGGCTACGGACAAGTTCGGCAAGTTCGAATTCCGTCCGCTCGAGCCTGGCTTCGGCGTCACCATTGGCAACGCCTTGCGCCGCATTCTTCTTTCATCGCTTGAGGGCTATGCTGTCAACACCGTCCGCATCGCGGGGGTGGAGCACGAGTTCTCGTCAGTGCCCGGTGTAAAGGAAGACGTGACCAACATTATCTTGAACCTCAAGCAAGTGAGGTTCAAGCAAATAGTAGAAGAGTTCGAGAACGAAAAAGTAAGTATCACGGTTGAGAACTCTACCGAGTTTAAGGCCGGCGATATAGGCAAGTATCTGACTGGATTTGAAGTGTTAAACCCGGATTTAGTGATTTGTCATTTAGATTCCAAAGCTTCAATGCAGATAGATCTTACCATTAACAAAGGGCGCGGTTACGTTCCCGCTGACGAGAACCGGGAATTCTGCACCGACGTTAATGTCATTCCTATCGATTCTATCTACACTCCGATCCGCAACGTCAAGTACAGTGTCGAGCCGTATCGCGTAGAGCAGAAGACCGACTACGACAAGCTCGTGCTTGAAGTGCAGACGGACGGTTCCATTAGCCCGAAGGATGCGCTTAAGGAGGCAGCCAAGATTCTCATCCACCACTTCGCCCTCTTCTCCGACGAGAAGATAACCCTCGAGAGCAACGAGGTGGACGGCAACCAGGAGTTTGATGAGGAAGTGCTGCACATGCGCCAGTTGCTTAAGACGCGCCTCGTTGACATGAACCTCAGCGTGCGCGCCCTCAACTGCCTCAAGGCTGCCGATGTGGAGACGCTCGGCGACCTGGTGCAGTACAACAAGACCGACCTCCTCAAGTTCCGCAACTTCGGCAAGAAATCGCTCACCGAGCTTGATGATTTGCTCGAGAGTCTGAATCTGTCTTTTGGAACTGACATTACAAAATATAAATTAGACAAAGAGTAAGGCAGGCGGCGGCCGGGGCAGGCTTGCTCGCGCCCCGGCACCCCCGCCTTTACTAAAAAGCAAAAAACAAAATGAGACACAATAAGAAATTCAACCACCTGAATCGTACTGCATCTCATCGTCACGCCATGCTCGCAAACATGACGATTTCGCTGATCATGCACAAAAGAATCACTACGACTCTCGCAAAGGCAAAGGCGTTGAAGAAGTACGCCGAGCCGCTCATCACGCGCTGCAAGGACGACTCCACCCACTCGCGCCGCGTTGTGTTCAGCTACCTGCAGAACAAGGAAGCCCTCAAGGAGCTGTTCGGCCCGGTAGCTGCCAAGGTGGGCGACCGCCCCGGAGGCTACACCCGCATCATCAAGCTCGGCTACCGCAGTGGCGACGCAGCCCAGATATGCTTTATCGAGCTTGTTGACTTCGACGAGAACATGGCCAAGGGCGACACCAAGAAGAAGGCCACGCGCCGCTCGCGCCGCAGCAAGGGTGCTGCCGCTCCTGCCGAAGGCACAGCCGAAGCAACAACAGCTGAAGCTACAGCAACCGAGGCAACCGAGGCCGCTGCTGCCGAGGCTCCTGCCAAGGAGGAAGCTGCAAAGGCTGAATGAAAATTTAGGTACAACATCAACTCTTTATAGTGGGAACGAGGGCGGCCGGTATTGGCTGCCCTTTTTCTTTTGGTATGGGTCTGTTAATTCCGGCTCAATTGCAAAGTGATGGACAAATTTCAGGGCAGTAGGAATTTCTTGTTGCGCCAGTTTGTTCCATATCTGAACAAGACCGCAAGCCCTTGTGCCTTTGCCGACGGAGATGATGCCCTGAAAACCGTAAGCCATTTCGCGTTCTTCTCTTACACCTTAGTCGCTTGCCCTGGTCTTTCCTGCCGATTTGCCGCCCTTTGTACGTGCCTTGTTTCAATTTGAAAACGGGGCGTTTTGCACGACAAAACGCCCCGTTTTACATTGCAAAACAGGCCGTTTCACCATGCGATTCGGCCCGTTTCTTGCTGCGTTTTATGCCGTATTGAGCCGCCGGTTGTCCATTTTCGGAAGTGGCGGCATTATAAACCAACGGTCGTTAGAACGCCAATCATGCTTTGAACACCATTCGTTGGCTATTCGGCCATCTTCAGCCTGACGTTTCATTTTATGTAAATCCGCATAGTTCCAGCCTGAAGGGGGGTGTCGCGATTCCTCGGCTCCACTGCATTTCGCGTAGGAGTCAAAGGACAAATGCTTTTTCACTTTTGTCTTTCATTCGTAGTATTCAGGTGTGCTGATGCTCAAAAACTTGTGCGAGTTTATGGCTTTTCGCTTTGTTTTTAGTAATTCTGCAGCAATGCGGCGGGAATGGTTTCCCGGTGCAGCGCAGTGACTGACAATGAATATTAACGACATTAAAACCATTTGCCTATGAAGCAATAGAATGAAGGGAACGCGCAGGGGCGTGGCGGCAATGCTTGGCGGCACCTGGAATCGAGTGAGAACAAACTGTTTACCAATCGAAGCGTTCCGCCCATACAATTTATATATTGAGCTTAAGCTCTTATTCCCTAATCTCGAATACCGCCAATATTCACACACGGGAATGAGCGTTTGGGATTCACGTTCATCAGAGCGTGGACCATCCATGCTTGTTTGTGTGTGAGGTCTACTTGGCGGTAACCTGAGATTAGAGCAAGTTTATGGATGGTTCCGCTTTTTTATTGAATGTAGATTAAAGAGATGAAAAAGACATTGTTTTATTTGTGCCTCTCGTTTGCTTGCTGCAACCTGTCGGCACGGCAACTGTATAGTGGTGTGGCCTTGCTTTCCGGCGGCGGCGATGCCGTAGGCGAAGTGTCTGGTGGCAAAGCGTCGGCAAGGCAAGTGGAGGGAAGTTCCGGGCAATTGCTTTTGGCCAATCCTTTATTGGATGCCGACGACGATTCTGGCGACCCCATGTCGCCCACGCTGCGTAAAGGCGGCCATCGAGGGCTTGACTTCAGCATCGACATGGGCTACCATTTCGGCACTAATGGCGGTGGCGGCATGGCTTCCGTCGGGCTTGGGCTTGGCAAGCGTTTCAGCCGCAGCTTCTATTGGGGCTTGGGGTCGGGCGCGTTCTTCTCCACCGGCGGTGGCGACCCGATGATTCCCATAACTCCTACGTGGAGCTGAAGGTGGGCTACGCGTTCGCCCCGAAGATAAAGGGCAAGACGGGCGTGTCTGAACGCGGGAGCAGCGCATGGCACTTTACCGAGACCCTGACCTCGGAGTCGGTCAAGATGTCGGTCCCGTTCCTGTCGTTGGGCTTCACCCACACGTTTAAGTGGGGCGAGGATTGGGGGCGGTAGCGTTGTGCTGCTTCCTCGCGATGCCTTCGGTGAGTCCGTAGGTGGCGCTTTTTGTGAAAGGGCGGAGGGCTTGCCGTTGGCGGAAAAGTCCTTCGCCCTTTCGGGTAATCGCTGCTTTTCCTGCGCTTTTAAGCGATTTTAACGGTTGCAATTCGCCTTTTTGCGGCTTTTG
Source organism: uncultured Prevotella sp. (assembly GCA_944321645.1). Taxonomy (GTDB): domain Bacteria; phylum Bacteroidota; class Bacteroidia; order Bacteroidales; family Bacteroidaceae; genus Prevotella. The sequence goes on along the minus strand of CALUMB010000036.1, from coordinate 8,246 downwards.
TCATATTTTTGCCCTGCCAAATTTGCCTTGGATGGTAAGTGTGGCGGCATCGTTTGTTGTAGGCGATTAGTATTTTTCATTAATTATAATAGATTGCAGATATGAGAAAGTTTACACTTAGCGGCATCGCCATGGCAGCCATGGTGGCGCTGGCGGGCGCGGCCTTTACGGCCTGCGGCGACGACGAAGAGACCGTGATAGGCGACCCCCCGGGAGGCGGTGACGGCCAGGGTGGAGTGAAGGCGGTGAGCCACGTTACGGCAGAGTATTCGGCCATTGCCGACTCCATCGGTGCGCTCGAAGCCTTGACAGGCGGAGTGTTTGTGAGGTATGTAGGCGAAGACAACGCCATCCACCAGGAGCCTTTCACCGGCCAGTGGGAGAAGACGGTCAACGTGCCGGCCTCCGACGGCAAATATGCCGCAGCCTTGCAGGTGATCGGCACGGCAAAGGATTCGGCCACCATCTCCTCGCTCTCCGGCGTTTACAAGATGGGTGTGAACACCAAGGGTTCCAAGTTCACCTTAAACTATACCGACGGCACGTCGACGGTAGTCCCAGAGTTGCTGGTCAGCATATACGATATGCCGTCAACCTCTCTGCCGGAGCATTTCACTGCTTTGTGGAACAACATAAAGTCGCGCACCGAGACCTACGGCGGGCTTGCGTTTGGCATGGCGGTGGCAGCCATGGGCGACACAGCGACGGTGAGCTACAGCGAGTTTTGGCCGGAGCACAAGTATGTAGGCGAGTCTGGAAATTAAGAATGAAGAGTGAAGAATGAAGAATTGGCTGCGCCGAACCCTCCCCAACCGTGGCAAGGGGCTTGCGCAGCCAATTCTTCACTTTTCACTCTTCACTCTTCACTTTTCACTCTTCACTCTTCACTCTTCATTCTTCATTCTTCATTCCATCAGCCAGCCCACGAAGAGCGTGCCGTTGTATGCCCACAGCCATGCGGCGAGGGCGAGCACGGCCACGCGCAGGGCGGCGAGGCTGCGGCCGGGCCGCCGCTTGAAGGCGTAGGCTGCGGCTATCGGTATTACGAAGAGCCAGTGCGGCCCCATTATCCAAATCTCGTTGATGGCGAAGCCGAGCGCCATCGACAGCAGCATATCGAAGCCGAACCACGCGAGGCAGAGCCACAGGAACCTGTCGCGCCGCCCGCACCACGCGCCGAAGGCGAAGAGCAGCACTATGGCAGCCTCTGCGGCGTAGTTGGCCGCCCAGCGGTAGCGCACCACCACGGGGCGGTCTGTCCACACGTCGCCCAGCAGGTGGTCTTGGTGGAGCTGTATCGACTCGCCGAAGAGGTTCTCCACGGCGGTGTCGAGGCGCGGCGTGGTCACGTCTGTCCAGTTGAAGAAGCCCACCGTGCTTATAGGCTCGCCGGTGCGGTCGTGGCGTATCGGCACGCCCATGCGTGCCTCCTCCTTGTTGTCGCGCAGCCGTTCGGCCTCGGTCTTGTGGCGCGGCACGCTCCCCACGGTGAAGCACACCGCGAGCATCAGCGCCGACGGCACCGCCACGGCAAGCAGCAGGTTGCGCCAGTGCCAGAACTTGCGGCCATTGGCCGCCCATTGCGCCATGAACGCCTTGGGGCCGTTGCTTAGCGTGACGCCTGCCAGGAGCGTGAAGAGCGCGGCCGAGAGCCAGCCCGGCATGGGCTTGCGGGTGCGCAAGGACCGCCCCGTTATGTATAATGTGAGCAGCAGCAGGCATTGCGAGAGGGCGAAGTGGTCTGGCACGACCATCGGCACCATCACGTAGGCGAACGAGAAGAAGAGGGCGCAGAGCAGCGCGGTGTCGCCGCGCCCCAAGCCCACCACGCGGCGCAGCAGGCGGTGGAGCAGCAGCAGCGAGGCCAGCTCGGCCGCCGTGAGCATTGCCGCCGTGATTATCTGGGCGCAGTTCTGCCCAACGTTCTCCATCAGCCAGCCGTTGAGCGCGGCGGCGGGGTAGAGCATCCAGAGCAGCAGCGGGTGGCGGAAGCCCACGAAGAGCATCTTCCACGACGAGAGCACGAGGTAGAGGATGGGGTCGTAGCCAGCCACGACGCACTGCCCGCCAAACATCGCCCAGAAGCCCCCGCGCGTGTTGTGGGCGAATACGTCGTAGTGCTTTTCGACCATCAGCACGTTGAGCGCCACTATCACCGCGAGCGCCACGGCCCCCGGCAGCAGCTCTTCGCGCAGGGGCAGCAGCCGCCTCGCAGCGTGGCAAAGCCGCCTGGCGGCATCCTTTTGTAGTTGTTTCATCGCAGTCTTAGTTCCGTTGTCGGCACCCCGCCTATGCGCCCGGCCATCACCCAGAAGGTGCTTCCCGCCGAGCCGTATATGTGTCTCGTGCGGGCCAGGGTGTACATATCGGCCAGTCCGCCGCGTATGCCGTCCACGTCGCCCCGCGACGCTGCCTCGCCCGCCGTCAGCACCATGCCGCCGAAGGCTTGGCGCAGCTCGCCCTTCACGCCCTCGTCGTCGGTGGCGAGGTAAATCTTCAAGTCCTTGTGGCGTTCGGCCTCGCGCATCCCCGCCTCCACAAACAGCCTCGTGGGGCTTTGGGCTATGGCCTCGCCGTGGTCGGTGCGGCGTATGTGCATCCCGATGGTGTAGTCCGAAAACTCCTTCGTGCGGGCTTCCACACGCTTTGCCACCGCCCCGACCGGGCGGAACAGGCAGGCGTATAGCGCGTCGGGGCAGTTGCCGAACTCCTGGTAGCAGCTCATGTGGCACCGCTTGCCCCGCGCCCAGGCCTCGAAGTCGAAGCCCTGCCGCTTGAGCGGCGTCACGTCGCGCTCGTTTATGCGCCGCTGGTAGAGCAGCCGCTGCGGCAGCTCGCTTATCCATAGGTTGTGCCGCCTGGGGCGGTCGTTCACGAGGTGGTCGGCAAGCGTTGCCTCGCGCAGGCTGAAGTGCGCGGCTTCCACCGGCTCGAATATGTCGCAGAAGGCGGCGTTTAGGCCCCAGTCGCGGAACCACACCACCTCCAGGCTGCTGCCCACGGCCAGGCAAAGGTTGTAGGCCGAGGCCACGGCGCGCATCCTGTTGGCAAGCCCCCCGGAGGGTACGAGTGTCAGTTTTCCTTTAAGCATCATGTCGTTTTGATGTTGCAAAAGTACGAAAAAAAAACGAGAGGAGGGAGCTTTGGCTTAAGAGTGGAGGATTTGGGATGAAGAATTGGGCTGCGCCAGACGCTCTCCCCGCCGGGGGAAGCCGTAGAGTGGCTTTTGGAAGTTGAAAGATAAGAATGGTAGAGTTTTGAAAAAGGCTCCGCAGGACAGCCGTCCAGGACTCTCTCCACACGGGGAAGAGCTGGATGTGGGCTTTTGATTAATAAAACATAAAAAACTGTTGAAAAGCATTCTAATACAGATTATGATGTTTATCTTTGCAACGTAAAATGCCATGCGGAGTGGATTGTCTCCGCTTTGTAAGTGGAATTTTTAAAAACTTAATAAAATGCAAAAGAAGAAACTCGTTTTCATGTCGGCGGCTTCGCTGTTGCTGCTGACCTCATGTTCTAAGCTCGGCCCGCTCTCTGCCGACAACTTCACGGTGGTGCCAAACCCGATGGAGAGCCACGCCGGCGACGTTTCGGTGACCATCAACGGTGCGTTCCCCGAAAAGTACATGAAGAAGAAGGCCGTGGTTACCGTCACCCCGGAGCTTCGCTATGGCAACGGGCAGGCCGTCCGCGGCACCAGCGCAACGTTCCAGGGTGAGAAGGTGGAGGGCAACGATCAGACCATCTCCTACAAGGTGGGCGGCAACTACACCATGAAGTCAAACTTCAAGTATGCGCCCGAGATGCACAAGAGCGAGCTTTACCTCGTGTTCGACGCCAAGATAGGCAAGAAGGAGAAGGAAGTGCCTGCCGTGAAAGTGGCCGACGGCATCATCGCCACGTCGGAGCTGGTGGGCCGCACCGTCACCACCGCGCAGGCTTGCGTGGCTCCCGACTCTTTCCGCCGCGTCACCGAAGCTAAGCAGGTGGCCAACATCAAGTTCCTCATCCAGCAGGCTAACCTGCGCAAGAGCGAGCTGAAGAACAACTCCGTGACCGAGTTCGTCGAGCTGCTCAAGCGCATCAGCGCAGACAGGGAGGGGCTTAACCTTAGCAACGTCGAGATAGCAGCCTACGCTTCTCCCGATGGCGGCGTGGAGCTTAACGACAAGCTCGCCAACAAGCGCAAGGAGAACACCGAGGACTACATAGCCAAGCAGCTTAAGGCTACCGACAACGAGGGTGCCAACGTGGACGCAAAGTACACCGCGCAAGACTGGGAAGGATTCCAGGAACTCGTGCAGGCATCCAACATCCAGGACAAGGACGTCATCCTGCGCGTGCTCTCTATGTACAAGGATCCCGAGGAGCGCGAGCAGCAAATCAAGAACATGAGCGCAGGCTTCCGCGAGCTTGCCGACGGCATCCTGCCGCAGCTCCGCCGCTCGCGCATGACTATCAACTACGAGGTGATAGGCCGCGACGACAGCCAGATTATGGAGCAGTACAAGGAAGACCCGAAGGAGCTTAGCCTCGAGGAGCTTCTCTACGCCGCAAGCCTCACCGACAACGCCACCGAGCAGGAGAACATCTACAAGACTGCCGCCGAGCTTCACCCCAACGACTGCCGCGCGTTCAACAACATCGCTGCCATCGAGTATGCGAAGGGCAACTACGCCGAGGCCAAGAACTACCTCCAGAAGGCGCAGGCCGTTAACCCCAACAACGGCGAGACCAACGCCAACCTCGGACTCCTCGCCCTGCAGGCTGGCGACGTGAAGGCCGCCGAGGCACACATCGCCAAGGCTGCCAACGCCAACGGACTGGCAGAGGTGGTGGGCAACCTGCACCTCGCACAGGGCAACTACGCCCAGGCCGAGCAGGACTTCGCCAAGGTTAACTCCAACAGCGCAGCCCTCGCGCAGATTCTCAACAAGAACTATTCCGCTGCTTCCACCACGCTGTCTAACATCAAGGAAGCCAACGGCATGACCGAGTACCTGAAGGCCATCCTCTACGCCCGCCAAGGCAACAACACCGAGGCTGCCAACGCCCTGCGTGCTGCCGTGAGCAAGGATCCGTCGCTGTCGCAGTATGCTGCCGACGACCTTGAGCTTGCCAACGTGAGCAAGTAAAGCCAGGCGGCCTTATACATTATATAATAGAGGCTGACGCACATAAGAATAAAGAGGACGGGCAATGAGAGATGCCACAGTTAACCCCCAATCCGGTGCCTTTTGCGGCACTCCTGCCGCAGCCAGGCGGCAAGGGAACGGGTGGGCAAGGTGGAACCTCTCTTTGCCGCGCCCTCTTTCTTTTTGCCTTGCGCTGCGTGCCGCTGTGCTGGCCTGCGTGGCCGCCACCCTCGCGTCGTGCTCGTCTGGCAGTGGCCGCTTCCGCATAGAAGGCCGGTTCCGCAACCTTAACCGTGGCGAGTTCTACGTCTACAGCCCCGACGGCGGCATCCAGGGGCGCGACACCATCCCCGTGGTCGACGGACGCTTCGCATACGAGGCCACTATAACCGACAGGGCGACATTCGTGCTCATCTTCCCAAACTATTCGGAGCAGCCCGTCTTTGGCCAGAAGGGCAAGACGGCCACTATAAGCGGCGACGCATCGCACCTGCGCGAGATGGAGATAGAGGGCACCGACGACAACGAGCTGATGACCAAGTTCCGCCAACGGGCCAACCGCCTCTCGCCGCCCGAAGTGAAGCAAGCGGCGGAAGAGTTCGTGCGCGAAAACCCTACGTCGCCCGTAAGCCGCTACCTCGTGTCGAGCCTGTTCGTGGAGACGGCAGAGCCTGACTATGCACGGGCGGCAGCCTTGCTCGCCGAGATGTGCAAGGCCGACCCCGACAACGGCAGGCTCGCGCTCTACCGCAAGCAGGTGGACGCCCTTAAGGCGTCGGTTGTGGGCGCTTCTGTTCCGCAGTTCTCGGCCAAGGACATCTACGGCAACACCGTCACCCGCGCCGCCCTTGGCGGCAAGGTGAACGTGGTGTGTACGTGGGCCTCGTGGAGTTACGACAGCCATGGAGCCGTGCGCCGCCTCTGCCAGTTGCAGAAAGACTATGGCTCCGACCTTGCCGTGGTGGGGATATGCCTCGACGCGCGTCCTGCCGTGTGCCGCTCTGCCGTTGAGCGCGACTCCATCAAGTGGCCTAACGTTTGCGACGGGCTTATGTGGCAGACGCCGTTGCTTAGCCGCCTTGGCCTCTCCACCGTGCCGGGCAACATCGTTGCCGACGCTAAGGGCAAGGTTGTGGCACGCAATCTCAGTGCGCGGCTGCTCTCCGAGCAAGTCAAGGAAATGCTCGAAGGCAAGAAGTAGCGGCTCCGGCTCCGTTGTGCCGCGCCCCCGCGGGCTGCGCAGGAGTGGCTGTGGCCGCGTGTTGCGGCATCGCGCACCGTGTCGCCCGCTTTTTCCAATTCCGTTTGTGGCCTTCTCGCGTCGCCCCTGCTTGTGGGGTCGTGGAGGGCTTTTGTTTTTTAATTTGAGCCATTTTGTTAGTAAAGACGTATTGTGCCGCCGTGACCGGCCTTGAGGCCACCACTGTGATGGTGGAGGTGAGCTTGTCGAGGGGAGTGCTTTTCCACCTTACGGGCCTGCCCGACAATGCCGTGCGCGAGAGCCACGACCGCCTTGTGGCCGCGCTCCAGAACACAGGCTTTAAGTTTCCCGTGGCCGACATCACGGTGAACATGGCTCCTGCCGACCTGCGCAAGGAGGGCAGCGGCTACGACCTGCCGCTGGCCGTCGGCGTGCTTGCCGCCTCGGGCAGCGTGCGTGCAGACAGGCTCGGTGGCTACATGATGATTGGCGAGCTTGGGCTTGACGGCCGGCTGCAGCCAGTGCGCGGCGCGTTGCCCATAGCCATAAAGGCCAGGGCCGACAAGTTCCGCGGGCTGATAGTGCCCCGGCAGAACGTGCGCGAGGCCGCCGTGGTGAACAACCTCGACGTCTACGGCATGGACAACCTGACCGACGTGGTGGCGTTCCTCAACGGCACGGCGCAGTACAGCCCCACGGTGGTGGACACCCGCGCCGAGTTTTACGCCCGCCAGGACGACTTCGAGTTCGACTTTGCCGACGTGCGCGGCCAGCAGGGCGTGAAGCGTGCCTTGGAGGTGGCAGCCGCCGGAGGCCACAACCTCATCATGATAGGCCCGCCGGGCAGCGGCAAGTCGATGATGGCCAAGCGGCTGCCGTCCATCCTGCCGCCGCTCTCGCTCGCCGAGAGCCTTGAGACCACCCAGATTTACAGCGTGGCGGGCAAGCTGAGCCGCGACACGTCGCTCATCTCGCAGCGCCCGTTCCGCTCACCCCACCACACCATATCGCCCGTGGCGCTCGTGGGCGGCGGCACCTCGCCGCAGCCGGGCGAGATTTCGCTCGCCCACAACGGCGTGCTCTTCTGCGACGAGCTGCCGGAGTTCAACCGCAGCGTGCTCGAAGTGATGCGCCAGCCGTTGGAAGACCGCCGCATCACCATCTCCCGCTCGAAATATTCCGTGGAGTATCCATGCTCGTTCATGTTCGTAGCCTCCATGAACCCATGCCCCTGCGGCTACTATGGCGACCCTACCCACCGCTGCGTGTGCTCGCCGGGGCAGATTCAGCGCTACATGAACAAGATAAGCGGGCCGCTGCTCGACCGCATCGACATACAGGTGGAAATCACTCCCGTGCCTTTCGACGACATCTCACGCGCAGCCCCCGGCGAGCCGAGCGCCGACATCCGCCGCCGCGTGGTGGCCGCCCGCGCCCTTCAGGAGCAACGCTACAGGCCGCATCCGGGCGTACACTGCAACGCGCAGATGACCGAGCGCATGATACACCAGTACGCCGAGCCCGCCGCCGAGGGCATCGAACTGCTGCGCATGGCCATGAAGCGGCTCAGCCTTAGCGCCCGTGCCTACAACCGCATACTGAAGGTGGCGCGCACCATTGCCGACCTCGACGGCAGCGAGAGCGTAGGCACTGCCCACCTTGCCGAGGCCATAGGCTACCGCAACCTCGACCGCGGCGACTGGGCGGAGCGCGGGGCGTGAGAGTTTGGAATTAAGAATGAGTTAAAAATTAAGAGTTAAGAGTTAAGAAAAATAGCCCCAAGCCCGACTCCGGCCAGGCTTGGGGCTGTTTGTTTCCTTTCTTTCCAATTCATTAGTGTCCGCTAAAAGTTTTTGTATTGTGAAAAAATTTAGGGCTGAGTTCCTCGCTTGGAATTCAGCCCTTTT
>CALUMB010000035.1 GCA_944321645.1 uncultured Prevotella sp. | reverse complement strand
GCTGCGCTCGGCAATTCGTGAGCAAGCTCCCATTGCCCTCACTTGCATTGTCTTTGCATAAGACAAGCTGCGCTCGGGAAATTGAAAGCAAGCTTTCTTTCCACTTCGCTTGCATTGCCTTTGCACATTATCAAGACTACAAAATAGCCAAGCGGCGGCACCGGCGGAGGCGAAGCCTGTCGCTGGTGCGCGGGAGGACAAACAAAAATTCACACATAAAGCGACATGACAAGACTGCGAAAGACCATTCTCGCCGCCATGGCGGCCATGGCGTGCGCCACGGCGGCGGCACGCGACACCTACAACTTCAACTCCGGATGGCGCATGGGCGACAGCCGCCGGGAGGTGACGCTGCCACGCGCCTGGAACGAGGACGAGGCGTTCCGCGTGGCCGTCTACCAGATGAGCGACTCCGTGGTGTGGTACCGCAAAGACTTCAGGCTGCCCAAGGAGGCCGAGGGCAAGCGCGTGCTCATCGAGTTCGAGGGGGCGCGGCAGGCCGCAGAGGTGTGGCTCAACGGCCACAGGGTGGGCCTGTCGGAAAACGGCGTGATGGCCTTCGGCTTCGACCTCACGCCATACATCAAGGAAGGCAAGAACTGCATAGAGGTGCGCACGGACAACAGCTGGGACTACCGCGAGCAGGCTTCGGGCCAGACGCTGCAGTGGAACGCCAAGTCGTTCTACGCAAACTACGGCGGGCTGACAAAGAACGTGCGCCTGCACATCGTGGGCGACGTCTACCAGACGCTGCCGCTGTACAGCAGCCTCGGCACCACCGGCACCTACATCTACGGCACCGACTACGACATTGCCGGGCGGGAGGCCACCATACACGCCGAGACGGAGGTGAGGAACGACGGCGACAGCGCGGCCACGGTGGACTACACCGTGATAGTGGAAGAGGCCGACGGGCGCGCCCTGGCGCGCTTCAGCGGCGGCAAGGCACGCATACCGGCACGCTCCACGGCGGTGCTCAGAGCCAGCAAGCGGCTCGGCGGGCTGCACTTCTGGTCGTGGGGCTACGGCTACCTATACCGCGTGAAGACCATCGTGGGCGCCGACACCGTGACCACGACCACCGGCTTCCGCAAGACGGAGTTCCGCCAAGGCATGGTTTTCCTCAACGGACGCGCCATGCAGGTGCATGGCTACGCGCAGCGGTCCACCAACGAGTGGCCGGGCGTAGGCTCGGCCGTGCCGGCCTGGCTTAGCGACTACTCCAACAACCTGCTCGTGGAGAGCGGCGGCAACATGGTGCGCTGGATGCACGTGACGCCGTGGAGGCAGGACGTGGAGTCGTGCGACCGCGTGGGGCTGCCGCAGGCACTGCCCGCAGGCGACGCCGAAAAGACGCCCGAAGGCCGGTGGTGGGAGCAGCGCATGGAGCTGATGCGCGACGCGATAATCTACAACCGCAACAGCCCGAGCGTGATGTTCTACGAGTGCGGCAACCGGCGGGTAACCACCGCGCAGATGGCCCTGATGAAGTCGCTGCGCAACGAGTACGACCCGCACGGCGGGCGGGCCATAGGCAGCCGCGAGATGCTCGACTGCGCCGAGGCGGAATACGGCGGCGAGATGCTCTACGTGAACAGGAGCGACACCAAGCCCATGTGGTCGATGGAGTACTGCCGCGACGAGGGCCACCGCCTCTACTGGAACTCGTGGTCGTATCCCTACCACAAAGAGGGCGACGGCCCGCTCCACCGGGGCCACCCGGCCAAGGAGTACAACCGCAACGGCGACGAGTTTGCCGCCGAGCTGGTGCGCCGCTGGTACGACTACTGGCGCGAGCGGCCGGGGCAAGGCACGAAGTCGAACGCCGGGGGCGTGAAGATAATATTCAGCGACACGCAGACGCACGGTCGCTCTGCCGACAACTACCGAGTGAGCGGCGTGGTGGACGCCATGCGGCTGCCCAAAGACGGCTTCTACGCCCACCAGGTGATGTGGGACGGGTGGGTGGACGATCTCCGCCCGCGCACTCACATCGTGGGCCACTGGAACTACGACGAGGGGCAGGAGATACCCACCATCTACGTGGTGTCTAACGCGGCGAGCGTCAGCCTCGTGCAGGGCGGCAAGGCAATAGCCTCCAACAACGCCCCGGAGAGCCGCTTCCTCTTCACCTTCAGGCACATAAGGCACACTGCCGACACCATCACGGCCATAGGCTACGACGGCAGCGGGCGCGAGGTGTCGCGCCACTCGCTCGCAAAGGCCGGAGCGCCGGCAAGGCTGAAGCTCACGCCCATAGCCAACCCCACGGGCTGGAAGGCCGACGGGGCCGACGTGGCGCTGGTGCAGTTTGAGGTGGTGGACGCCGAGGGGCGCCGCTGCCCGCTCGACAACCGCACGGTGGAGTTCGCGCTCGACGGCCCGGCAGAATGGCGCGGAGGCGTGGCCATGAACAAGCCCTTCGGCACCGTGACCAACCAGCTGGCACTGAACACAAAGACCATAGACGACCAGGTAGGCACGCGTGCGTGGGGCGACAAGTCGCTGCTCGGCCTCAACCACGTGCTGCTCGACACGCTCCCCGTGGAGTGCGGGGTAAACCGGGTGATGCTGCGCTCGCTCGCCAAGAGCGGCAAGGTGGTGCTCACGGCACGCGCCGAAGGACTGCCGGAGGCCAAGCTGACGCTCACCACACTGCCGGTAAGCGTGGAAGGCGGGCTGTCTACGGCATTCCCGGCGGACGGGCTGCCATGCGTGCTCACCCGCGGCGAGACCCCGCAGGAGCCGTCGTTCACCCCGCAGCTGCGCGAAGTGGCCATAGTCAGCGCACAGGCCGGCAGCAACGCCGCCGACGCCGCGCTCTGCTTCGACCGCAACGAGAACACGGGCTGGAGCAGCCGCGCGAAGCTCGACTCGGCCTGGATTGCGTTCAAGCTGGTTGAAGACACGCCCGTAGACGAGCTGCGCATGAAGATGAAGGGCTTCCGCACCACCTCCTACCCCATCGCCGTATATGCCGGCGACTCGCTCCTCTGGCGCGGCACGACGCCCAAAGGGCTTGGCTACGTCCACGTGCCGCTGCGGGGCTGCCCCTCGTCGCGCACATACACCGTCCGCCTCACCGGCGTGTCGGAGGCGAAGGACGCCTTCGCCGGGGTGCAGGAGCTTGACAGCAGCAACGACGAGAAGGCCGCACGCGGCAGCCGCTCGCTGAAGATAATAGAGGCGGAGTTCCTGAAAAAGACAATGTATGCAGGCAAAGAATAAGCCGCGCGGTGCCAAGCCTGGGGCCGAACACGCCAAGGCGGCAAGCAGAAATTAGCGGCATCGCCCAAGCCATGCGAACGCCAAAGATGCAAGCAGCAGCAAAAAAACACCAGGTAAAACGCCGCTGTTTGCATCTTTTTTCATATCTTTGCAAATAGATAAACTGCGCCCGGCAAACCGGACGCGCAAGGCAAGACAACTAACCGCCACGGCATCATGGACTACTACATCATCAGAGACAACAAAAGGCAGGGGCCTTTCTCAATAGAATACCTTAAGGAAATGGGCATCTCGGCCGAGACGAAAGTCTGGCACGAGGGTCTCGCGGCATGGACACGCGCCCGCGAAATCCCGGAGCTGGGGGTCGTGCGCAACGTCACGGGGTGGTAACCCACCAGAAGCCACGGGCAAGGTATCCGTACACAAAGTAGACCAGAAGCCGTTCGCGGCAGTAGAGTAGCCATTCAAACCCGGAATCGCACGGCCGCTCGTGCAAAAATAAGTTAACGCGCGGCCATTTGCGAATCACGGATTATGGATTGTGAATTAAAATGCCTACCTTTGCACCCGCCATTCGGAAAGTCCGATGCATTCGATGAGGGCGACGTTGTGATTAAGGCGGCGCGCGTCTGAAGGATGTAATGGCAAAAACAATTAATCAACAACAAAAAAATGTATCTGAATCCAGCAAAGAAGAAAGAGATTTTCGAGCAGTATGGTGCATCTAACACCGACACAGGGTCGGCTGAAAGCCAGATAGCACTGTTCTCTTACCGCATCGCCCACCTTACGGAGCACCTCAAGGAGAACCACAAGGACTTCGTAACGCAGAGGTCGCTGACCAAGCTCGTGGGCAAGCGCCGCGCACTGCTGAACTACCTCTACAGGATTGACGTGAACCGCTACCGCGCAATCGTTAAGGCCCTCGGCCTGCGTCGATAAGCCACCACGCAACGAACAAAAAGGAAAACGGGCGGGAAGGATGCCAAAACGGCAACCTTCCCGCCCGCATTTTTTGCCCCGCAACGCCATTGGCCTGCGGAGTTTACCATTAGTCTCGATTCGCCTCTTGTGTGCCTTCCGCCGTGGGGAGGGCTTGCAGGGGGCTTAAAACCTCCCGCAAAGGGCGCATTACAAAATCCCTCTGCCGCATGAGCGGATGCGGGATGACGAGGTCTGGCTCGTCGACGGAAATGTCGTCGTAGAGCAAGATGTCTATGTCGATGGTGCGGTCGGCATAGCGCCCGCCCACCGACTTGCGCGTCCGGCCTAACGTTATCTCTATCTGCTGCGTGGCTTCGAGCACACGGCGCGGGCTAAACGCGGTCTGGCAGCACACCACGGCATTGACAAACGCATTGCCGGATGCGAATCCCCACGGCTCGGTAACATAAAAAGCTGACCGGCGAACGACTTCGCCGACCAGCTTCCCTATTTCACTTATGGCCGCATTGAGTGTAGCCTCGCGGTCACCGAGGTTTGACCCAAGGCCCAGGTAAACATTGTGCGTCATGGCAAAATGGCTGGAATGAACGGCGGATGGCGGCATCAGTCGTCCATTATCAGCAGCGCGTCGCCATAGCAGCCGAAGCGGTAGCCGTTGGCAACAGCCGTCTCGTATGCCTCCATCACGAGGTCGTAGCCCCCGAAAGCGGCGGTGACCATCAGCATGGTTGACTCCGGGTGGTAGAAGTTGGCCACCATCGTGTTTGCCATTCCGAAATCGTAGGGCGGGAATATGAACTTGTTTGTCCATCCGTCGAACTCTTTCAGGAGGCCGTCGGTACCCACGGCAGTCTCCGTGGCGCGCGCCACGCTCACGCCGACGGCACACACGCGGTGGCCGGCGAGCTTGGCGTCGTTTGCCACTTTGCAGGCATCTGCCCCGACAATCATCTGCTCCGAGTTCATCTTGTGCTTCGTGAGGTCTTCCACTTCTATCGGGTCGAAACACCCGAGGCTGCAATGCACGGTGATGAATGCCTTCTCAATGCCGCGTATTTCCATCATCTTCATAAGCTCGCGGCTGAAGTGCAGGCCCGTGGCAGGGGCCGTTACGGCACCTTCGTTCTTAGCGAATATCGTCTGGAAGTTGTCCATGTCGTCGGCATTGGCCGGCCTGCGGTCTATGATGTAGCGCGGCAGCGGAGCCTCGCCAAGCGCAAAAAGCTCGCGCTTGAACTCGTCGTGGGGGCAGTCGTAGAGGAAACGCAGCGTGCGCCCGCGGCTCGTCGTGTTGTCGATTACCTCCGCCACCATCGGCCCGTCCTCGTTAAAGAAGAGCTTGTTGCCAATCCTTATCTTGCGGGCAGGCTCCACGAGCACGTCCCAGAGGCGCAGCTCCTCGTTGAGTTCGCGCAGGAGGAACACCTCGATCTTGGCGTCTGTCTTTTCCTTCGTGCCGTAGAGACGCGCCGGGAACACCTTTGTGTCGTTGAAGATGAAAGCGTCGCCCTCGTCGAAATAATCGACAATGTTGCGGAAACCGAGGTAAACGGGATTGCCGTTGGCATCCTTCATTTCGTTGCCGTCGGCATCCTTGCGGAACATGTCAATGGTGCGGCTCTTGCGGTGCGCCACCATCAGGCGGCACTCGTCGCGATGGTAGATTTTCTCCACGCTGCCGTCTTCGTTGTTGAAAGCCTTGCAGGGCGGCTCAAGCGCCACTTGGTCTTCCGGCAGTTTGAACTTGAATTGTGTAAGCTTCATATATCTTGTTCCCCTTTCGGTGAGTTATCTGCGATGTCTTGGGCGGCAAGCCACTCCGGGAAAGCGTCGAGCGTGAGGCAGTCTTCCACGCGGACGTTGCCCACGCGGGTGCGCCTCAACGACGTGAGGAAGGCTCCGCTGCCCAATGCCCGGCCTATGTCGCGGGCCAAGGCACGGATGTATGTGCCTTTGCTGCACACCACCCTTATGGCCATCGTGCGGCGGCCGTGGTCGTAGTCGAGCAGTTCTATCTCGTCGATGCGCAGCGTCTTGGCCTTCAGCTCCACCGTGCGCCCCTTGCGCATGAGGCTGTAAGCCCGCCTGCCGTCTACCTTGCAGGCCGAATATTCGGGCGGCACCTGCTCAATTTCCCCGACGAAACGCGCGAGCGACTCTTCCACGAGGCCGCGCGATATGTGCGCCGTCGGGTAAGTGGCGTCCACGGTATGCTCGCGGTCGAAGCTCGCCGTGGTGGCTCCGAGCTGCAACGTGGCGACATATTCCTTGTCCTGCAACTGCATCCGTTCAATCTCCTTGGTCTTGCGCCCGGTGCAAAGTATGAGCACGCCCGTGGCGAGTGGGTCGAGCGTCCCGGCGTGGCCTGTCTTCACTTTCGTGCCGCCAAGCCGCTGGGTTATAAGGTAGCGCACGCGGGCCAGTGCGCCAAAGCTCGACATCCCGTATGGTTTGTCGAGGTAAATCACCTCCCCCTTCGTGAAATCCATCAGGCCATTTCGAGTGAGTGGCCCGTGAAGAGCAGTGCAAGTATGATTGCTCCGACTATGATTCTGTACCAGCCGAAAGCCTTGAAGCCATATTTCGTCACGTAGCTGATGAAGAACTTTATGGCGAGCATGGCCACGACGAAGGCCACAACGTTGCCAACGACGAGCGCACCCATGTTGTCCATGATTATCTCGGTGCCCCCGTCGCGGAGCAGCTTGAACATCTTATATACCGTTGCGGCGAACATCGTAGGCACGGCGAGGAAGAACGAGAACTCGGCAGCAGCCTTGCGCGTGAGTTTCTGCGACATACCGCCAACGATGGTTGCCATCGAGCGCGACACGCCCGGAATCATAGAGATGCACTGGAACAGCCCCACCATGAAGGCGCGGCGCTCCGTCATCTTCGTCTTCTCGCTGCCGTTGCCAAACAGCTTGTCGCAGAAAAGCATGAAAACGCCGCCCACCACAAGCATGATGGCCACCACCATCACGCTTTCGAGCATGGCGTCTATCATGTCGCTGAACAGCAATCCCAGCACGGCGGCGGGGATGAAGGCCACAAAGAGCTTCCTGTAGAAGTCGTATTTGTGGATGAAGCGCTTAAGCGCGGGCGTGCCATCGGGCAGCGGGTCGTGGTTGAGGTGGAAGAAACGCTTCCAATACAGCACCACCACAGACAGTATGGCGCCAAACTGTATGATGAAAGTGAAGGCCTTGACAAACTCCGTGCTCTCGACGCCGAGCACGTTCTGGGCAATTATCATGTGGCCCGTAGATGACACGGGAAGGAACTCCGTCAGCCCCTCCACGATGGCGATGACTATCACCTGGAACAAATTCATGTCTCCCATACTACTTCTCGGCGGCCTCCTCCTTATATTTCAAGTCCATCAAACCATCCGCTTTGCTGTCCTTCGGCTTATGCAAAACGGCGTAAATCATCCCCACAAAGCCCACGAGGCACACCACGGGAGCCACCACTATGCGGCGCGTGCTGAAGATGTCGGGGTTGTAGGTCGTTTCGGTCGAGCCGGGACCGGCCATCAGCATGAAGCCTACAATCACGATTGCCATGCAAGCTGCAATCAGGATGAAGTTCATGCGGTCGAATGCAAAATTACGTTTCTCCATTTTATTTATATCACAATACATTATTCTTGTCCCAAACCTATGGCGCGGCTCAGCGCATACGGCAGCGGGCCGGTGCCCGGCCAGCCTATATTTCGTATATCTCACCGGCCGACATCCGCAGGAACCTGTTGACCGAAAAATACGTGCAGAGCAGGCTTATGACCAGCCCGAAGGCGAACACGGCGGCCGCCGTGGCGGCCAGTTCGCGCCAAGTTACCACGGCAACGATGCCCGGCTCGTAGTAGTAGACGGCGTATGCGCCCGCCCCGAGCAACGCGCAGGCGAGCGCCGAGGCCACTATGCCTATCACAGCCGCACGGCGCAGGAACGGCCTGCGTATGAATCCCCACGACGCCCCCACGAGCTTCATAGTGTGGATGAGGAAGCGCCGCGAGTAGACCCCGAGCTTCACGGAATTGTTGATGAGCGAGAAGGACACGCACATCAGCAGCACCGACAGCCCGAGCAATATCACGCTGAGCTTGCGCATATTGTCGTTAACGCTGTCCATGAGGTCTTCCTGGTAGGCCACGTCGGCCACCCTGCCGTCTTTCTTGAGCGCAGCCGAAATCCATTTGAGCGAGTCGCCGTTTGCATAGTCGGACTTCAGCCTCACCTCGATTGTGGCCGAGAACGGGTTGAAGCCCAAAAACTCGGACGGGTCGGCACCCATGGCCGCCGACTGCTCGCGCTGTGCATCCTCCTTGCTTATATATTGCGCCTGGCGGGCATACACGCGCCGCCCCACTTCGCGGCACATCTGCCTGGCCTGCGCGTCGTTCACGCTGTCTTCAAGCATCACGGTGACGGTCAGGTTCTCCTTGACGTAGACCGAAAGGTTGCGCGTGGTGAGCACGAAAAACACCAACAAGCCAAGCACCACAAGCACCATCATGGTGCTTATGCACAATGTCACGACCTGTAGGCCGAAGCGCCCACC
The DNA here is from genome assembly GCA_944321645.1 of uncultured Prevotella sp. Taxonomy (GTDB): domain Bacteria; phylum Bacteroidota; class Bacteroidia; order Bacteroidales; family Bacteroidaceae; genus Prevotella. The sequence goes on along the minus strand of CALUMB010000035.1, from coordinate 17,515 downwards.
GGCTTTTTTGCGTCGTTTTCCCATTTTTTGTTACAGATGCCTTACATCCAAATGATTCTGCAAAGTAACAAAAAAATCCGCTGCCAAGCAACTGATTAACCACTATTAACTACATACAGTGGCATTTTTTGATTACCTTTTCCTTAGAGTGAAAACGTTTTCTTCATTCTGCAGGTGCATTTTCTCGCAGATTTTATCTAAATTTGCGCCGTCATAAAGCAAAACAAACATGAGCACAGTCATCTACCCATCGCCCATATTCGGGCCTGTACACAGCCGCAGGCTCGGCGTTTCGTTAGGAATCAACCTCATGCCGGCCGACGGCAAGGTGTGTACCTTCGACTGCATCTACTGCGAGTGCGGCTTCAACGCCGACCGCAGGCCGTCGCTGCCCAGGCCCACCCGCGCCGAAGTGGCCGCCGCGCTCGAGCGCAAACTGCAGCAGATGAAGGCCGAAGGCACCGCGCCCGACGTGCTGACATTCGCCGGCAACGGCGAGCCTACGCTCCACCCCGACTTTGCCGACATCGTCGGCGACACCATCGGGCTGCGCGACCGCTACTTCCCCGCCGCAAAAATATCGGTGCTCAGCAATTCCACCGCAGCCCACCGCCCCGACGTACACGCCGCGCTCATGCGCGTTGACAACAACATACTTAAGCTCGACACCGTAGACCCAGGCTACATTGCCGCCGTAAACCGCCCCACCGGCCACTATTCGGTAGACGGCGTGGTGGAGACGCTGCGCTCGTTCGGCGGCCACGCAATCGTGCAGACCATGTTCATGAAAGGCACCATCGACGGGCGCGACGTTGACAACACCGGCGAGGAGTTCGTCGCCCCGTGGCTCGAGAAGGTGAAGTACATCGCCCCCCGCGAGGTGATGATATACACCATAGACCGCGAGACTCCCGACCGCGACCTGCGCAAGGCCACCCGCGAAGAGCTTGACGCCATACGCGACCGCGTGGTCGAGGCCGGAATACCCTGCACGGCATCCTACTGACGGCGGCCTACCCAAGCGCACTGCTGCCCAAGCAAGGCTACTTCCCGAAGCCGTCCACCGACATCAGGAAATCCCTCACCGCCCTGGTGTACTCTTCAGGGTGGTCGATGTAAGCCATGGCATGGGCCGACCCGGCGGCCAGCCAGATGCGCTTAGGCTGCGGCTTGGCCTCGTAGAGGCGGTAGACCATCCAAGTTGGCACGAAGGCGTCGCTGTCGCCGTGGATGAAGAGCATCGGCTTCCGGCACTTCGCCACCTGGGCGAGCGGCGAGGCTTCGCCAAACCGCCACCCGTAGCGCACGCCGCAGAGCAGGCTCGTGGTGTACATCAGCGGGAAGGGCGGCAGGCCGAACTGCTCCTTTAGCTGCCAGGCGAACTCATCCCACACGCTGGTGTAGCCGCAATCCTCCACGAAACACTTCACGCACCCCGGCAACCGCTCGCCGGAGGCGCACATCGTAGTGGCCGCGCCCATCGACACCCCGTGCACCACCACGCTCGACCCGCGCTCCGGGTCGGCAAACATCCGCCCGGCTATCTCGGCCCAGCGCAGCACGTCGTGCCGCTCCCGCCACCCCATGCCGATGGCTTCGCCTTCGCTAAGGCCGTGGGCGTGGAGGTCGGGCATGAGTATGTTGAAGCCAAGGTCGCGGTGGTACATCCGCCCAAGGAAGAGGAACTTCTGCGCGCTGTCCTTATACCCATGCACCACTATGGCCGTGCGGCCCCGCGCAGAGTCGCCCCGCAGCCACAGCGCGTGGTGGCGCTCGCCGCCGGGCATGGCCACGAACGTGTCGCGCAGCAGGCCGTTGCGCCGCAGGCTGTCAGTCCACTGCCTCATGTCGGGCAACCGTCCGCAGAGCAGCGCGTAGGCGCTATCCGTGTCGGCACGGTTCGGGTCGGGGTCGAGCGAGTAGCCCAGCATATAGCTGCTGCCGCCCCACAGGGCAGCCACCACCGCCACACACACGGCGGCGGCCACCGTGGCCACTCGCCGCATTGAATACTTCCGCTGTCTCATGTTCCGCATCTTTCCTTGCCTATCATATATAAATAATGTGTAGTTGTCAGCCGCCGCAGGCCACACGCGCTGCTGCGGCCATTGCACCGCAGGCAGCCTTAACAGCCCGAAGGCCAGCCCCGGCAGCCTTCCCTGCCGCAAATATAGCAATAAAATGCAAAAAACGGCGGCTTATCTTTAGCAAATGCCATGCAAAAAAGAATTAATCACTACCTTTGCAGCCATGAAACTTAGGATAGCGCTTTTGGCCATAGCCATTGTTTCGTGTACCAACGCCCGCGCGGCATGGGTGGGCAACGAGAAGCTCGACGACGCGCTGCGCCTCACGCCTTGGATAGCAGCAGCCACGATGAAGGCCTGCGGCATGGAGAGCCGCCACGACTGGCCCGCCCTCGTGGCCACGGCAGCAGCGTCAGGGGCGCTGTCGGCAGGCATCACCTACACCCTCAAGGCCACCATCGACGAGCCGAGGCCCGACGGCAGCGACAACCGCTCGTTCCCCTCCGGCCACGCCACCATAGCCTTTGCCGGCGCCACCGTGCTACACAAGGAGTTCGGGCGCGTGTCGCCCTGGATAAGCGTGGCGGGCTATTCCGTGGCAACGTTCACAGCCGTAGACCGCGTGCTGGCCGACCGCCACCACTGGTACGACGTGGCGGCGGGGGCCGCCATAGGCGTGCTCTCCACCGAGCTGTGCTACTACGTGAGCGGGAAGATTTTCAAGGACAAAGGCGTCAGCGTGGCGTTCAACGGCAGCGGCTTCGACGTTGCCATAAACATCAGGTGAAGGGGCTGACGGCCCGCAATGTGAAAAAAGTCGGACAGATTGGGCGTTTTCTCACATTTTATTCGTAATTTTACGCCTTGGGAAAGCCCCCAAGGCGGCTTTTCCACAACAGAGGCATACATAGCAATAACTAAAGACACAAGCAACCTATGAGAATAAGCTTCAACCTGAAGTACCGCACGAGGTTCGGCGAGACGCTGAAGCTCAACACCACCGGCCCCGGCGCGGCCTCACACGCCATGGCCACGCCCGACGGCGAGACGTGGACGTGCGCCCTGCAATGGCAGGACAAGGCGCAAGGCCACATCGACTACTACTACAGCGTGGAGAAGGGCGGGCGCGAGGCAAGGCGCGAGTGGGAGTCGGTGCCCCACCACCTCGAACTGGTAGGCACGCGGAGCGCGGGCTACACCGTCTACGACCGATGGATCGACCTGCCCGACGACGCGCCATACTACAGCTCGGCCTTCACCGAGTGCATCAACCGCAGGGCCTTCACGCCGAGCGACAGCAACGGCTGCGCTAAGCTCCTGCGCATAAAAGTGCGCGCCACGCTGCTCCCGCCCGCCACGCGACTGGCCATCATCGGCTCCGACCCCTACCTCGGGCAGTGGGAGACGCCCTGCCACGCGGCCATGGCCGAGCACTCCGCCAACGAGTGGGTGGTGAGCCTCGACGCCACGAAGCTGGCCTCCGCCAGGATTGAGTTCAAGTTTGTGGCCGTGGGCAACGACGGCAACATTGTGGAAATGTGGGAAGAAGGGCAAAACCGCACCATCGACGTGCCGCCCATGCAGGCGGGCGACGTGGTGGTGTGGGAGCTGGAGCAGGCCCGCTTCAGCGTAAGCCAGTGGCGCGGGGCGGGCCTGGTGGTGCCGGTGTTCTCGCTACGCTCGCGCGACAGCTTCGGCGTGGGCGACTTCGCCGACCTGCTCAAGATGGTGCGCTGGGCCGCATCGGTGGGGCTGCACGCGCTGCAGGTGCTACCCATAAACGACACCACGGCAAGCCACACCTGGACAGACTCCTACCCCTACTGCTCCATCAGCGTCTACGCGCTCCACCCGCAGTACGCCGCGCTTGGCCTGCTGCCGCCACTGGCCGACGCCGACCGGCGCGACCACTACGAAAGGCTGCGCTCCAAGCTCAACGCCCTGCCGGAGGTGGACTACGAGCAGGCCAACGCCGCCAAGGCCGACTACCTGCGCGAACTCTACGCCCAGACGTGGCGAGGCGTGTGCCGGCGCACCGACTTCAAGCAGTTCTTCGCCGACAACAAAGACTGGCTCGTGCCTTACGCCGCCTTCTGCACCTGCCGCGACGCCTACGGCACGCCCGACTTCACCCGGTGGCCGGGCCACCGCACGCTCACCGACAACGACATGGCCGACCTGGCCAACCCAAAGACCAAGGCATGCAAGGAAGCCTCCTACTGGTATTTCGTGCAATACATACTCGACAGCCAGATGCGGGCCGTACACGAAGAGGCACGCCGCCTGGGCGTGATACTCAAGGGCGACATACCCATAGGCGTGGCACGCCACGGCGTGGAGACATGGACGCAGCCGCAATACTTCAACATGGACGGGCAGGCAGGCGCACCGCCCGACGCATTCTCGAAGAACGGGCAGAACTGGGGCTTCCCCACATACAACTGGGAAGCCATACTGGCCGACGGCTGCTCGTGGTGGACGAAGCGGCTGAAGAAGATGGAAGCCTACTTCGACGCCTACCGCATTGACCACATACTGGGCTTCTTCCGCATCTGGGAGATACCCGCCCACTCCGTACACGGGCTGCTGGGGCAGTTCGTACCCGCCCTCGGCATGACCATGAGCGAAATAGGGGCATACGGCCTCGAGGCCGACCGCAAGACGCTCACCGAGCCTTACATCACCGACGGGGTGCTCGAGCGGCTCTTCGGCGAGCGGGCCGGCGAGGTGAAGGCAGCCTACCTCGAGCCGCGCGGCAGCGCCTACGCCATGCGCCCCGAATACGACACCCAGCGCAAGGTGGAGGCCGCCTTCGCCGGCAAGGAGGGCAAAGACGACGCGAAGCTGCGCGACGGGCTGTACCGCCTGATAAGCAACGTGCTCTTCGTGGCCGACCGCACCGACCCCAACCGCCTGCACCCGCGCATAGCGGCGCAGACCGACCTGGCCTACCCCGCGCTGTCCGACAGGAACAAGACGGCATTCAACCGCCTCTACGACGACTACTACTACCGCCGCCACAACCAGTTCTGGTACAACGAGGCCATGCGCAAGCTGCCGCGCCTGTCGGCGGCCACGCGGATGCTCATCTGCGCCGAAGACCTCGGCATGGTGCCCGACTGCGTGCCTTGGGCCATGGAGAAGCTGCGCATACTAAGCCTCGAGATACAGTCGATGCCCAAGCAGCAGGGCCTGCGCTTCGGGCGGCTGGCGCAAAACCCATACCTCTCGGTGTGTACCATCACCACACACGATATGCCCACGCTCCGCCAATGGTGGGACGAGGACGCCAAGCGCACGCAGGCTTACTTCGAGACCGCGCTCCACCACAAGGAGGGCGCGCCCCACCCGCTGCCGGCATGGCTGGCCACCGACATCGTGGAGCGCCACCTGATGTGCCCGTCGATGCTCTGCCTCATCTCGCTGCAAGACTGGCTCGCCACAAGCGAGCGCCTGCGCCGCCCCGACGCGGGGGCGGAGCGCATAAACGTGCCGGCCAACCCGCGCAACTACTGGCGCTACCGTATGCACCTCGACATTGAAGACCTGGCCGAAGCCACCGACTTCTGCCGCTCGATAAAAGAGATGGTGGAAGGCTGCGGCAGGGGCTGACGCCCCGCCGCGGCGCAGGAGGCGCGGCGCCGAAAGTGCATAAATATGACGCGCGGCGGCCTCGCCGCAAGCCAACAGGACTGGAGTCAGGCGCGTGTTTTGCGCCCCTCGAAAACAGCTTGCGCCGTTCCGCCTTGCAAAACAGGCCATATCGGAAGCCAAAACGTGCCGTTTCGCGATGCGAAACGGCACGTTTTGCAACATAAAACGGCACGTTTTCGTAACCAACTGGCTGTCAGCCACTTGCGCCGACAGCCCGAAACAGCCCGAAAACAAGCCCGCCGCCCCCTTCGGAATGCGATGGGAGCGGCGGGCATATATCATATTTATGCAACCGAAGCGGCATTTTCATGCAGCCGCCCGGCGGCACACGCGCAGCCTACGTCAGCGCGGCAGGAAGGGGAAGCGGCTCTTCACGAGAGAGTCCTTGCCCGACTCCAGCCTCTTTATGGCAAAGCAGTAGGCCACGGCAGTGGTGTCTATGTCGGCCCGGCCCAAAGGCGACGTAACGTAGGCCGCGCTGCGCACGGTGTTGAACGAGCCGTCGAGCAGCGGCTTCAATATGCCGTAGGAGCTGTCGTTGACGGTGGACATATAGAACATCGGGGAGGCGTTGGTGTATGTCACGTACAGGCGCGACGTAAGGTCGGCCCCGAAGTCGTATGAAGCCTGCGAGGCAGGCCCCCCTGTGGATGCGAAGCGGGCGGCAAGCCCGTAGGTGTGGTCGCCCGAAGGGCCGAACGCCACGGTCTTCTGCCACGTCGCGCCCTCCATGGTGTCGCGCATGGTGGTGCCGTCGGCGCCGACATACTCCACGAGCACGTCGGCCACCTCGCGCACGTTGGGGTCGGCCAGCTCCACGCTATACTCCATGCGGTAGCCCGACACCACCTTGTCGCCATAGTCGAGCCCGGGGCCTGAGGGCGCGTCGCTGTCGCCGCAAGCCGCCATGGCAAATGCCGCCATGGCCCACACCGGGGCGGTGGCGGAGAGTAGTCTGTGTTTCCTCATTTCTGTCTATCCTTTATTGTTGCGCCTGCAAAGTTAATCCAAATTGCGCCACGGGCAAACCGCGCCACGGGTTTTGCAGCCACAGAGGGCGCTTTTTTATGTTTTTATAGCAAGCCAGGCCCATTTTTAACTCCAGCCAAGGCCGGGGCTGGCATATTTTTGCTATCTTTGCAATGGCTGCGGCCTTTGCCGACGCAAAGGCGGGCGCCAGCCACAAACGCACCATGACCATAACGCCGCAATACATAAAGAGCCAGTTCGACCTGTTCAACGGCCAATACTTCGGCTCGCAGCTGCCGCTGCCGCGCTTCGAGGTGAGCGACGCGCGCACCTACCTGGGCCAGTTCGGCTTCAGGCGCGTGCGCAAGATGCCCCTCGGCCAGGCCAAGCCCACCGACTTCGTGATAAAAATCAGCCGCCACTACGACATAAGCGAACGCCAGGTGCAAAACGTGCTGCTGCACGAGATGATACACTACTACATCGCGTTCAAAGGCATACGCGACACCTCGCCGCACGGGCAGGCGTTCAAGTCGCTGATGCACACGCTCAACTCGCGCCACGGGTGGGACATAACCGTAAGCTCGCGCAGGGCGCCGGCCAAGGAGGGAGGGCGGCCGACGCTGCGCAAGAGGCTTGTGCTCGCCGTCACGATGAACGACGGGGGCCACTTCCTGTCTGTGGTCAATCCCGCCTACCGGGCCACGCTCGACAGCCAGGCGCGGCAAGAAAGCATCATAGCCAGCCACAGGTGGATAGAGTCGGACGACCAGTTCTTCCACAACTTCCCGACGGTGCGCAGCCTGCGCGGGTGCAAGGTGGACAAGGCCACGTTCGACGAGAAAGTGGCCGCAGGCCGCCCGGCGTGACAAAAGCAAAGAGAAACCAACAAAATAAGCAAATGAGAAAACTACTACTCACCATGGCCGCCCTCTACGCACTTGGCGGCGCGGCCCAGAGCGACGAGCAGGTCTGGGCATTGCAGGAGCCGACGAGCGGCAAGACCGTTCCCATTTCGGGCGTAAGTTTCCTGCTGGCATCCGACTGGAGCGACACGTTCTCCATCGTTTGCGATAACGGCACGTCGGTTTCCGGCGTGTCGAGCGTCAACGTTGTCAAGGCAACGCCGTCGGGCATAGCTTCTACCGGCGCCGAAGCCGCAGGCCCGCAGGTTGTGGGCAGCGTGGAGGCGAGGCTCACCCTCGCCGGGTGCAAGGCCGGGATGCCCATCGGCATCTACGACGCTGCCGGGCGGATGGTAAAGGAATGCGTGGCCGACGGCGGCACGACAGCCATCGACGTGGCAAGGCTAACGCCGGGCATCTACGTGCTAAAGGCCGGGCAGGCAGCCGTAAAATTCATCAAGAAATGAGGGAGGACTGACTAATGGGAAAGAAGACACTGCTTTTTGCAGCCGCCATGGCCGCAGCCACGCTAACGGCCAACGCACAGTTCGTGGCCGAAAAGACAGACGGAGACAAGGTGGAGCTTAACGGCAACAGCCTCTCGTTCAGCCAGCAAGGCGACGACGACGAGTGGACCGTGGGCGGAATGGACATCAGCCAGCTGCGCTCAATCAGCATAAAGCCGCTGGCCGAAAGGCTCGGCTCCTACGCCGCACCCACCTACGCCGACTACTACCGCAGCATATCGGGCTGGGAACAGCGCGGGGAATGGAACCTGGCAAACGTACACGACCCCTCGGTGGTGAAGGCCGACGACGGCTACTACTATATGTACACCACCGACGCGAGCTTCGGCAACGTACACTACGGACACGGACACTTCATGTGCCGCCGCTCGAAAGACCTCGTAAACTGGGAGTTCGTAGGCACAACCATGCCCTCGCTGCCCGACTGGGTGGAGCCTAAGCTCAACGAGATACGCGCCGCCATGGGCCTGGGGCCGAGCACGGCCGACTTCGACGACGACACGCAGTTTGGCTTCTGGGCGCCATGCGTGCGCAAGGTGGAGAGCGGACTCTACCGTATGTACTACGCAATAACCTGCCCCGGCACCATCGACGGCGACGGCACATGGACCGAACGCGCATTCATCGGGCTGATGGAGACGGCCACGCCCGACGACTGCAGCAGCTGGGTGGACAAGGGATATGTGGTGACCAACGCCTCGGACAAGGGCCTAAACTTCAACGTCAAGAACGACGACTGGGCCAACTGCTACTTCAAGTGGAACGCCATAGACCCCTCTTACATCATCACCCCGGAGGGCGAGCACTGGCTGATCTACGGCTCGTGGCACTCAGGATTCGCCGCGCTGCAGATAGACCCGGAGTCGGGCAAGCCCGTGGAAGAGCAGGGCGACCCATTCGGAAGCGACATCTCGGTCTACGGACAGATGGTGTACACGCGCCAGATGGGCAACCGCTGGCAGGCATCGGAAGCGCCGGAGGTGGTCTACCGCGACGGATGGTACTACCTATTCATGGCCTACGACGAGCTGTCGGTGGCTTATAACACCCGGGTGGTGCGCTCGCGCAACATAACCGGGCCGTACACAGGCATCGACGGCACTGACGTGACCACGCGCGGCGGCGAAGCATACCCGATTGTAACGCACCCGTACAAGTTCGCCGAGGACTGCGGATGGGTTGGCATAAGCCACTGCGCCGTGTTCGACGACGGACAGGGCAACTGGTTCTACGCCTCGCAGGGCCGCCTGCCGGAGGGAGTCTACAACGACGACTACAGCAACGCCATAATGATGGGCCACGTGCGCCGCATCATCTGGACGGAAGACGGCTGGCCTCTCGTGCTGCCCGAACGCTACGGGGCAGTGCCGCAGGCGCCCATCAGCGAGGAAGAGATTGTCGGCCCGTGGGAGAACATCGCCCTCGACTACGACTACCAGCACCAGGCAGGGTCGTTCACGGCGGTGCTCAACGCCGACCACACCATCACCGGCGCACCTTTCGCCGGGAAGGAATGGAGCTTCGACGCAACGAAAAACATCCTGACCATAGGCAACGTGAAGCTCTACGTGGCCCGCGAGACCGACTGGGAGACTTCGCCGCGCACGCCGACGCTCGTCTACGCCGGGCTTGACGGCAAGCATACCCTGTGGGGCAAGAAGTCGCAGGAGTTCATCACGATAGGCAGCAAAGACAACTCCGACGGATTCTGGGAGGCATTCTCGCCGTACATGAAATCTGAATCGGACCACTGCACGTTCTTCTTCTCGTTCAAGAACTACACCGACAAAGTGAACAACTGGGACAACTGGCTCGTCGTGATCACCAACGGCGAGGAGCGAGGCACCGACGGATATAAGGAGTATGCAGTGCTGCGGGCCGACGCCTACGGCTGGGGCGACTACGCAACCGATGAGCAACGCGCCGAGGGAATGGCCCACGACTATAATTGGGACACCTTCCTCGACGACATGGATGGGGCGACGGTAGACCTATCCGTGTCATTCCGCGACGGAAAGATGAGCCTGTTCGCCGTCACGACCACAGCCACCAACCGATACTACACCTACACCTACGACGTAAGCGGACTGCCCGCCGGGCCAAAGGGAGCGTTCCTCACGCTCGAAAAGTCGCACCTCGTGCTCGAGACTGCGGCCTGCAACGTCCTTGAAAACTTTTAAAGGTAAAAAAGTAAAAGGGTAAAAAGGTAAAAGGCTGCGCATTGATTTGGCGCGAGACACGAAGGGCTGCACCACATCGGCGCAGCCCTTTCTGTTTCAAAATACTCCGCATTTAAATCTATGCGCAGCCTTTTACCTTTTTACCCTTTTACCTTTCTACCTTTAAAAGTTTCGGCCAGCCGTCGGGAGTCCACTCTATCCGCCGCTGAACGAGGATGGAAGCGCCCTCCATCGGTATGCTGTAGCCATGGCAGATGAATAGGTCTTCGTCGCCGAAGCGGTAAGCCGCACTGTGTCCGGCAGCCTCAAACTCCTTCTTGTCGCCCTCGATGACGAGCGTGCCTCCGCCCTGGAGCATATCGCGCCCGTCGCGGTCAAGGTACGGGCCGGCCACGCTGCGGCTGCGACCCACGGCCACGCAGTAGGTGCTCTCCATGCCACGGCAGCAGTAATCCCACGACACGAAGAGGTAATACCAGCCATCGCGGCGGAAGATGAACGGTGCCTCGATGGGGTTGGCGCGGCCCGTGGTCTTGCGGCGGGCTATCGTCCGCGGCCTCTCGCCTGCGGCAACGTGCATGGTGGAGTCGAGGCGGACGAGTTGTATGCCGCCCCAGAACGAGCCGAACGTGAGCCACGGCTGCCCCTGCTCGTCGATTACGAAGTTTGGGTCGATGGCGTTCCAGTTGTCGCGCTCCTCACGCGAGCACACCAGCGGCCCCTCGTCGCGCCACTCTGTTCCGACGGCGAGCGACTCGGCCGAGGCCAGGCCGATGGCCGACGTGCGTTTGCCAAAGGTGGAACAGCTGTAGGCAAGCCACCAGCGGTCGCGGTAGCGTATCACGTCGGGCGCCCAGACGTGGTGGCGGAAGCCCGGCACGGAGTCGTGCGTCCAAGCCGGGATGTTGCCCAACACAGGCTCTTCATGCACCGTCCACGTGCGGCGGTCGGCCGAAGTGGCGTGCTGCAGGCCGTTGCCAGTGCTGAAGAGGTGGTAAACGCCGCCTTCTTCGGCCATAACCGGGTCGTGTACCATAAGCGTGTCAGTGGTAAACGTGCGCCGCGCGTGCGGCCTGTGGTCTTGGGCGGTGGCCGTGGCGGCAAGCAGCCCAAGGGCTAATGCAAGTTGAAATCTCATAAAACTAAATTGACTAATCGGGCTTTTTGCACTAATTTATCAAACAAGCCGGGGCGTGAATAACCGCGCCCGTCCCGCCGATTTCCTTAATTCTTAACTCTTAATTCTTAATTTCAATACAGCAACAGCAGCCCGGCAATGGCGCAATACACAATCATCCGTATCGGGTTTACCTTCAGGAACTTCGTGCCGACGAACGTTGCCCCGAACAGCGCGACGCTAATCCAGAACTGCCAGGGATTCTCGTCGGGCGCGGAGAAGTTCTCCTTTGTCATCAGCATAAGCGCGGCCGCGCCGAGAAGCCCCACGACGGCGGGGCGAAGTCCGGCGAAGACCGACTGCACGACGGATGTGTTCATGTACTTGATGAACAGCCGGCTGATGAGAATCATAAGGATGATGGACGGCAGCATGAGCGCAAACGTGGCCAGCGCACTGCCCACTATCGACATCGCGTAGCCGTAGCCGGCGTTGTGTACGGCGGTGAAGCCGCAATATGTCGCGCTGTTTATGCCTATCGGGCCGGGCGTCATCTGGCTTATGGCCACAATGTCGGTGAACTCGCTCGTGGTCATCCAGTGCCAGTGGTGGACGACTTCGCCCTGTATGAGCGACAGCATCCCGTAGCCGCCACCGAAGCCGAAGAGGCCGATGGTGAAGAAAGTGACGAACAGATGGACAAAAATCATTGCTCGGTGGGTTTGATGTACTTGCCGTAAATGTAGCCGCCGAAGGCCGCCAAGAGTATGATGAGTATAGGAGACACGCCGAACGCCCAGATGGCCAACGCCCCGGCGATGGGTATCCAGCAGTTGGACAGGTTTATCTTAGCGCTCCGCGCAAGGTCGAAAGTAGGCACGGCGATGAGCGCCACCACTGCCGGGCGTATGCCGCGGAATATCGCAGCCACCACGGGATTGTCTTCAAACTGGTGGAAGAACATGGCAATGAGCAGTATGCAGAGGAACGACGGCATGGCAGTGCCGAACGAAGCGCACAGCGCACCGCGCTTCTTCCGCAGCTTGTAGCCTATGAACGTGCTCAGGTTTATGGCGAACACGCCGGGGCAGCTCTGCGAGATGGCGATGAGGTCTACCATCTCTTCCTTTGTCACCCACTTGTGGCGGGCCACCACCTCCTGCTCTATGAGCGGTATCATGGCATAGCCTCCGCCGAAGGTGAACATACCGATGCGGAAGAAAGTGGCGAAGGTCTCGATGTAAATGTTGCGCATCTGGGGTTTGGGGGAGTTAAAGTGAGGCTTAGGCGAGCTAAGACTCCTAAGCCTCCTAACGGCCCTGCGCCACATAGGTGGCTTAGGAACGTTAGAAGATTTAGGAGTCTTAGGACTACCGGGAAACTTATATCCTGTGGCTCTCCACCCACTTGCGGGCGTTGACGAATGCCTCTATCCACGGCGTAACCTCGTCGCGCTCGCGGCGGCCCTGCGGATACCAGGCGTTCTGCCATGGGAAGATGGCGCGCTCCAGGTGGGGCATCATGGCCAGGTGGCGGCCGTCTGCCGACGCTATTCCGGCCACGGCGTAGTCAGACCCGTTGGGGTTGCCCGGATATTCGGCGTAAGAATACTTCAGCACCACGTTGTAGTGGTCCTCCGGGTAGGGCAGAGAGAACTTGCCTTCGCCGTGGGCCACCCAGATGCCGAGCTTCGAGCCGCTGAGCGACCCTAACATCACGCTGTCGTTCTGCGGCACGTCCACGCCGACGAAAGCCGACTCGAACTTGCGCGAGTCGTTGTGGAGCATACGGCCCTTACGCTCGTCTGACGGCGTGACGAGGCCCAGCTCCATCATCAGCTGGCAACCGTTGCACACGCCGAGCGACAGGGTGTCGGGGCGCGAATAGAAGCGGTCGAGGGCTTCCTTGGCCTTCGGGTTGAAGAGGAACGCGCCTGCCCAGCCCTTGGCCGAGCCGAGGACGTCGCTGTTGGAGAAGCCACCGCAGAACACAATCATGTTGATGTCGTCGAGCGTTTCGCGCCCGGTTATGAGGTCGGTCATCATCACGTCCTTCACGTCGAAGCCCGCCAGGTAGAGCGAGTAGGCCATTTCGCGCTCGCCGTTGGTGCCTTTCTCGCGTATGATGGCGGCCTTGACGCCGCTCGGCGTGCGGCGTTCGGGGCTGATGCCGTATGTAGACAGGCGGCCTGTAAAGCTGTGGTTGAAGCGCAGGCGGAGCGGTTGATGCTTGTAGTTGGCATAGCGCTTGGCCGCGCACCCGTTCTTGCTCTGGTCGCGGTCGAGCAGGTATGACGTCTTGTACCATACGTCGCACAGTGCGTCGATGTCGAAGTCGTGGCTGAAGTCGCCGCACACCACTGTGAGCTTGCGCTCCTTCGGCATCGAGTAGCCTATCTTGGCGTAGCCCACACCGACGTCTTCCATGAATTCCTTGAAGTCAAACTTGTGGTCGTCGTGCACCTCGATGACCACGCCGGGATTCTCGGCGAAGAGCGTCTTCGCTATGTCGCCGTCCTGGCAGAGGTCGTGCAGGTTGACGTGCAGGCCGCCGGTGGTGTTGGCGAAGCACATTTCGAGCAGCGTGGTGATGAGTCCTCCGGCGGAGATGTCGTGGCCGGCCATAACCCACCCTCGGCGTATCAGCTCCTGCACGGCATCGAAAGCATCGCAGAAGTAGTCGGGGTTCTTCACAGTCGGCACGTCGTCGCCCACGCGGCCAAGGCTCTGCGCGAACGCGCTGCCGCCGAGCCGCTGGCTGTCGAAGGAGAAGTCGATGTGGTAGAGCGAGGCGTTCTTGTCGTTCACGAGCACGGGCGACACCACCTTGCGCACGTCGCTCACCTCGCCCCCGGCGGACACGATTACCGTACCCGGCGCTATCACCTTCGTTCCGTCGGGATATTGCTGGCTCATGGAGAGCGAGTCCTTGCCCGTAGGCACGTTGACGTGTATGTCGCAGCAGAAGTCCGACAGGGCTTTCACAGCCGAGTAGAGGCGCGCGTCCTCGCCCTTCTGCGAGCGGCAAGGCCACATCCAGTTGGCCGAGAGGCTGATGCTGGCCATTCCGTCTGCCAGCGGCGCCCACACGATGTTGGTCAGGGCCTCGGCCACGGAGAGCACGCTGCCCGCCTCGGGCGACGCAAGCCCGGCCTGCGGGGCGTGGCCCAGTGCTGTGGCTATGCCGCTGCGGCCCCGGTAGTCGAGCGCGACCACGCCGCAGTCGCTAAGCGGCAGCTGCAACTCGCCCTGGCATTGCTGGCGGGCTATCTTGCCCGTTACGGAGCGGTCCACCTTGTTTGTGAGCCAGTCCTTGCTGGCCACGGCCTCCAGCTGGAGCACGCGCACGAGGTAGCCCTCGATGTCCTGCCCGGTAGCCCCGGCCTTGGTATAGTCCACGTCGGCGTAATGGCGCTCCACGGTCTCGTCGGTCATCACCGTCTTGGGCGAGTGGCCGAACATCTGCGCCACGTCGAGGTCGAACGGTTTCACGCCGTCTCCCTGCACGAACGAGAAGTGGGCGTCGCCCGTTGTCTCGCCGACGACATACATCGGGGCGCGTTCGCGCTCGGCGATGCGGCGCACGTGGTCGATGTGCTTCTCGTCGATGAGCAGGCCCATGCGCTCCTGGCTCTCGTTGGCTATTATCTCCTTGGCGCTCAAAGTCTTGTCGCCGATGGGCAGCTTGGCCATGTCTATGCGTCCGCCGCACTCCTCCACAAGCTCCGATAGGCAGTTGAGGTGGCCTGCCGAGCCGTGGTCGTGGATGCTGACCACGGGGTTCACGTCTTCCTCGCAGAGCGCGCGCACGAGGTTGTAGGCGCGCTTCTGCATCTCCGGGTTGGCACGCTGCACGGCGTTAAGCTCGATGCCGTTGCTGTAGCGGCCCGTGTCTACCGACGAGACGGAGCCTCCGCCGAGGCCGATGCGGTAGTTGTCGCCTCCGACGACCACCACCTTGTTGCCCTTCTGCGGCTCTTTCTTCAGGCAGTCGCGCTTCGTGCCGTAGCCCACGCCGCCGGCGAGCATTATCACCTTGTCGTAGGCATACTTCTCGTCGCCCTCCTTGTGCTCGAAGGTGAGCACGCTTCCGCAGATGAGTGGCTGGCCGAACTTGTTGCCGAAGTCGCTCGCGCCGTTCGACGCCTTTATGAGTATCTGCTCGGGGGTCTGGTACAGCCACTTGCGCACGGGCAGTATCTGCTCCCAGTCGCGCCCGGCGGCCACGCCGTCGGCCATGCTGTCGGACTCAAGGCGCGGGTATGCAGTCATGTAGACGGCCGTGCCGGCGATGGGCCACGAGCCGGTGCCGCCGCCCATGCGGTCGCGTATCTCGCCGCCGGTGCCGGTGGCGGCCCCGTTGAACGGCTCCACGGTGGTCGGGAAGTTGTGCGTCTCGGCCTTGAGCGAGATAACGCTCTCAATGTCCTTCACGGCGAAGTAGTCGCTCGTTGACTGGTCCTTGGGCGCGAACTGCTCCACCACGGGGCCGCGGGCGAAGGCCACGTTGTCCTTGTAGGCGGAGAGAATCTTGTTTGGGTTTTCCGCCGTGGTCTTCTTGATCATGGCGAAGAGGCTCGACTCCATCTCCTTGCCGTCGATGATGAACGTGCCTCCGAATATCTTGTGGCGGCAGTGCTCGCTGTTTATCTGGGCGAAGCCGAATATCTCGGAGTCGGTGAGCGGGCGGCCAAGCTCGCCCTCTATCTTGTGCAGATACTCCATTTCCTCCTTCGACAGGGCCAGGCCCTCCTGCTCGTTGTACTCTTCGAGGTTCTCTACGTGCTTTATCGGCTCCGGCTCGCGAGCCACGGTAAACACAGTCTGGTCCAGCCCGTCGTACATACGCTGCAGCATCGGGTCGTGGTCGGCATCCTTCGACGCCACGGGGAAGTACTCCTCAATGCGCGAAATGCCGCGGAGGTTCATGTTCTGGGTTATCTCCACGGCATTGGTGCTCCACGGGGTGACCATCTCGCGGCGCGGGCCTACGAAGCAGCCGTCGAGCCGCTCGCCCTCCACGAGGGTGGCGTCGCCATAAAGCCAACACAATTCCTTGATTTCGTCCTGGCCAAGCTGGTGGTCAGTCTCTGTAGCTATCACGCTCTGTTGCGGAGTTCTGAAAAAAAGTATCATGCCTTATTGTCGTATAATTGTTTCTTATTTCCATGCCTGTGCCACACATACGGCGCAACCCGGCACACGACGTGCCAACGCGGGCGGGCGCAAGCAAGGCTCGCCACGGTTTCGCCGGACGCACTTTGGGCTATGCAAAGATAGGCTTTTTCGCCCGACTGGCAAAATAATAGCCGCAAAAATGCACTATAAAAAGATGTGGGGCGCAATGTGCAGGCAAGCCGGCCGCCAACCGGGAGCGGCAAAAGGCCCGTGCAGTCAAAGACCGTGCCACCAACGGGGCGGAGCCTGCGGAAGGCCGAAAATTTAACGTTTGCACTTTCATCGGGAAAGAGGCAAACAGGCGTTTCGGGGCATTCGGTAACGCGGCCGAAGCCCCGTCGGTTTATGAAACGTGCCGTTTCGCATCCTGAAACGGCACGTTTTGGACTGCGAAACGGCACGTTTTAGAGAGTCAAACGGCAGGTTTTGCACGGCGTTTTTGGCCAGTTTTGTCAACGTTTTTCTTAGAAACGGGGCATTCTGCGGCATCAGCCATTGAGCGGCGCAGGCTGCAATGCACGTAAGCGACTGTGCGCCAATGCCTTGCGATTGTCCGTCCATTTTCGCGTTATTTGACGTAAAAAGCATCGCTGGCCGGAAAAACGCGGTTTTGCGGGGCTTCCCACACCCCGAAGTTTAACGGTAGTGAAATAACGCTAACGGACGAATGGCTATTGACTCCGCGCCGCCACACACGCCCGGCGGCCAACGCCGCCCGGCAAAGGCACGGGTTGCGGCAGGCAACCAACGCCCCAAGCCATCGCCGGGCGACAATGGTTTTTTGCCTTTTTGGCCGCCTGCAAATTTTGTCCGCTTACTTATTTTTAGTAATTTTGCAGCCACAATTATATAATGTGTAACGAATATGAATATTGAAGCTACGATATGCAGTGCCGTCATCGACGGCGTGAAGGCACTCTACGGCCAGGACGTGCCGGAGAAGATGGTGCAACTCCAGA
>CALUMB010000034.1 GCA_944321645.1 uncultured Prevotella sp. | reverse complement strand
CTATTTTATTATGCTAAAATTTATCAATCAACGCACTTATTTTCAACGGATTAGTTACAAATTTAACGAAGTATTAAGAGAGGCAACGATTATATTTTCGGGAATTGTCAAACTCTCTAACGTACTGTTGTCAAAAGCACCGAGGTTTATGCCAAGAACAGAGAATGTCTTTCCTAAGTATTCCACGGTTTGTGGTATGACAATGTCGCCGCTGTAAGGCTTTATTGGTACTTCATAGCCGAATTCATTTGTGTAAGTGTCGCTACAGGTAACTCCAACCGTTAAGTCGGTAAGTGAAACGATATTGAAGTACATTCCGTTTGCCTCGAAGTCGTAGGCGTTTGCGCAAGTGGCCGAGATGGCCAACATTGTGGAAAGGAAAAGTTTTTTCATTGACGGTTTTAGTTTTAAAATGAAAAAGGCGTGCAACCATTCTTTTGCTTGCCTCATTTCCGGTTACCGCCAAGTGACCATTCCCACGACAAGCAAAGAACAGTCCACGCCCTTTGAGGCGTGAACCTTCAGTCTGCTTGTCCTCGTGGGTGAATATTGGCGGTATTCGAAATGAGAGAACAAGAGCCAAAAGCTCAATGTCTATGTTTCTTCAATATGAATGGAAACGCGCTCTTCGGTTTTTTGAATATTGTTAGTTAACTCTCTTTCACCTGCCGGACGGCTACACACTCTGTGCGCAGCCCGCCCCGTTCGCGTTTCTGTCTTTCCTGTTTGTTTTTAGCCTCCTATACTTTAAATTGTTATACACTCGCGTACATTATTTAATTGAATATCCGCAAATCCCTATTCAAGGGAGTTATAAGAAGTCATCGTTCCACTTCGTTCCGATAGGAAGTTAGAGGGCGTATGCTTCTTCGTTTCCTTATTTCATTCGTCTATGCAAAATGCGGACATTTTACTTAAATGTGCGGTACGCATTCGGCCTGCCCCGGCTCGCGGGTTTACCCTTCGGCGTTGTCTTCGTCGGGGGTGCGGAGCAGTATGCTTGTGGCACCGATGGTGAAGAGTGCGCCGTTTTCTATGACGCGCCTCTCGCGGTCGCCAAGTATTTCGTTGTCTACAAAAGTGCCTGTGTTGCTTGGGGCGTCGCGCAGTATGTAGCGTAGCTTGCCCCGCTTGTCGTAGCCCACGTTAATAACGCAGTGGAAGGTGTCGATGCTTGGGTCGCTCGTTTCTATGGGCGTGGTGATGTTGTTGCCCTTCATGTAGCGGCCAATGGTGTTGTCGCCGAGCTTCAGCGGAATGACCTGTTTGTAGTGGAATACGTTCTCGATTACGATTATTGCCCCGTAGTCGTTGTTGGAGAGGTTTTCGTCGGCGTTTTCGTCTTTCTGCAATGCCCGGAGCTTCGACACGCCAATGCGTATGCCGAACTGCTTGCCGCAGGCGGGGCATTCAAACACCAGCGACTGGCCTGCCTCGTATTTCGTTTCGTCGAATGCGATGTAGTTGTCGCATTTAGGACACTTCACTCTCTTCATCTCTTCTTGTAAACCCAAGCTTGTTCAAAATGTTCGTCTTGCCTTTTCGACTGTAGGGCTTTGTAAGCCTCGCCTTCGGTGGCAAAGCTGCCGTAGACCACCCTCACAATGCCGTTGTTGATATATACGGACACTTCGCCGAGGCCTTCCTCCATAAGCTGCCCGGCAAAGGCGTTGGCGTTGGCCTTGGTTATGCGGCTTGCGAGCACTATGCAATACTTGCCTGCGGCGCCTTCGCTTGCTGCCGTTGCGTGGGTTTCGGCGGCAGGGCTTTCGGCTGTTTCGGCCTTTGGGGCTTCGGCTTCCTTTTCCATTGTGGCTTCGGTTGCTTTTTCCGCCTTTGGGCTTTCGGCCTGCTTTGGCGTTGTCGCAGGGCGTGGGGTGGTAGCCGGTGCGCTCGGCGTCGGCATTGTTTCCGTCTTGCTTTCCGGCTTTGCAGCGGTTTCGCCCGGCATAGCCGTCGGAGCGTAGCCTTCGACGTATGCCCACGTTCCGCCCACCATTGCAGCGTGCAGCCCGGCCATGCCCGCCTCTTGGCGGTAGCTGTTTGATATTGTCGGGGTAATTAAAAGGAAGGCCAGGACGGCGGCCACCAAGGCCACGGCATTCCTTATCCACGACACCTTTATCTTAATTACGCCAGGCTCGTGGCGCAACGGGGCATTGGCGGTCGGCTTTTGTTCAGCGTGCGCCGGCTTCATGGTTGTGGCGGCCTTGGCGACCTTTTCCTCTGGAGTAGCCCCTGCGTTGAGCCGCTCCATGCTGAATGCGCCAAGCCCGTAGAGCCACGGGGTGAGCACGCCGGCCTCGCACGGCTCGAAGACGTACTTGCCATCGTCGTTGAGCGAGAGCACCCCGATGTCGTTAAGCTCGTAGGAGCCTTCGTTTAAGATATGCTGCTTTAGCTCGCTTACTTCGCTTTCGATGCGGTCTACGGCCTCGGGGTAGCTGATGTCGTAGGCTTCGACATACGACTGGGCCAAGAGCGAGTCGTTCATCTTTAGCTGCGGGTTGAAGCCGAGCGTGCGCAACGGGGGAAGGAACAAGCCCTCTTGCCCATCGTAATGCGCTTCGGCATGATGGGCCACGAAACCTCCTAACCCCGGAACGATGACGCACTCGTACTTCAGGAGCAAAATTTCTATGTGTCGTTCAATCTGTATCACATTTGCAAAATTACTCGTTTTTCGCGAAATGGGCAAGCGAAAACTGCAAAAATATTAAAAACAGTTTCACGAATGAAATTTAATTGCTACATTTGCATTCGGATATAAAATTCGGCTATGGAATATACAAAGACTAAGCTCGATGGGGCTTTCCTTATAGACCCAAAGGTTTTCGACGATTCGCGCGGCTATTTCTTCGAGGCTTGGAAGCGCGAGGAGTTCGCAAGGAACGTTGGCAATGTGGATTTCGTGCAGGAAAATGAGTCGAAGTCAAGCTTTGGCGTGCTGCGCGGGCTTCACTACCAGAAAGGCGAATTTTCGCAGGCCAAGCTCGTGCGTGTGATAAAGGGCCGCGTGCTCGACGTCGCTGTAGACCTGTGCAAGGCAAGCCCGACGTTCGGGAAGTACCTTATGGTGGACCTGAACGAGGACAACAAGCGTATGTTCTTCATTCCCAGGGGATTCGCCCACGGCTTTGTAGTGATGAGTGAAGAGGCTGTGTTTACTTATAAAGTAGACAACGTTTATGCGCCGCAGGCCGAAGCCTGCATACGCTACGACGACCCGACGCTCAACATCGAGTGGCCAATCGACAGGGCGAAGCTTATTTTGAGCGAAAAAGACTTGAAGGGAACGTCGTTCAAAGACGCAGAATATTTCTAAAAAACTTAAACTTTGTGGTTTCGTAAAAATTGAAACGATGAATATTGCTATTGTTGGAACCGGATATGTCGGCCTTGTGTCGGGAACTTGTTTTGCAGACACTGGCGCAAACGTGACTTGCGTTGACGTTAACGAGCAGAAGATAAAGTCGCTGCAAGAAGGCAAGATACCAATCTACGAGCCGGGACTTGACGAGCTTGTGCGGAAGAACGTGCGTGCAGGCCGCCTGAAGTTTACCACAGACCTGGCTTCGGTGCTTAACGACCAGGAGATTGTTTTCTCGGCAGTAGGCACCCCGCCGGACGAAGACGGGAGCGCAGACCTGAACTATGTATTGGAGGTGGCCAGGACAATAGGCGAAAATCTCAACCGCTACCTTGTGGTGGTGACAAAGAGCACCGTGCCGGTGGGAACGGCGAAGAAGGTGCGCGACACCATACAGGCCGGGCTTGACAAGCGCGGGGTGGACGTTGAGTTTGACGTGGCGAGCAACCCCGAGTTCCTTAAGGAGGGCAACGCCATAAAGGACTTTATGTCGCCTGACCGGGTGGTTGTCGGCGTAGACAGCGAGCGGGCGCGCAAAATAATGACGAAACTGTACAAGCCGTTCCTCGTGAACAACTTCAGGGTGATTTTCATGGACATACCTTCGGCCGAAATGACCAAGTATGCTGCCAACTCGATGCTGGCCACGAGAATATCGTTTATGAACGATGTGGCAAACTTGTGCGAGCTTGTGGGCGCTGACGTCAACATGGTCAGGGCCGGCATCGGGGCCGACACGCGCATTGGGCGGAAGTTCCTGTATGCGGGTTGTGGCTACGGCGGGTCGTGCTTCCCAAAGGACGTAAAGGCTTTGATAAAGACCGCTTCCGACAACGGATACTCGATGGAGGTGCTCAAGGCCGTGGAGCGCGTGAACGAGAGGCAAAAGGGAATACTCGTGGAAAAACTGAAGAAGGCATACGCCGGAGAGCCATTGAAGGGCAAGACGATAGCGCTTTGGGGGCTGGCCTTCAAGCCCGAGACCGACGATATGCGCGAGAGCACTGCGCTTGTGACCATCAAGAAGCTGATAGACGAGGGCTGCATTGTCAGGGCCTACGACCCGGTGGCAATGGGTGAGTGCAGGCGGATAATGGGCGACAGCATCGTTTATTGCAAGGATATGTACGATGCCACGCTGAATGCCGACGCCTTGCTGCTCCTGACGGAATGGAAGGAGTTCCGCCTGCCGGCATGGGGCGTGATAAAGAAATCGATGAACAGACCTTTGGTGATTGACGGGCGCAACATCCTTGATTCGGAGGAGGTTGTTGGCTCCGGCTTTGAGTATCATTGCATTGGTAAGTAGAAGGTATGTTACGAAACGGTAGCGGCATCCTGATGGCATCGCTGTTGGCCGCCGGCCTTGCCTTTATGGCTTCTTGCCGTAGCGACAAGGCCGGGGCAAGCGTTGCCACGGGCAAAGACCGTAAGGAAGCTAAGGCTATGCTGCAGGGGATGTGGGTGGACTCGGAAACGGAATCTCCCGTGTTTAAGGTGGAAGGCGATACGATTTTCTATCCTGACAACACCGGGCAGCCGACGACGTTCAGCATAATCGGCGACACGCTCGTATTGGGCAGCACAAACCTGCATTACCCTATTGTGAAGCAGACGCGCAACGTGTTTTGGTTTAAGAATCCGACCGGCGAGATGGTGAAGCTTGCGCGAAACGACGACCAGGCTACAAAGCTGTCGTTTATGAACAGTGAGCCACAGGCCAAGCTGCCGGGCGAAGTGCTGAAGAAAGACACGGTGGTGGTCTACAACGGCCAGCGGTACCATTGCTACGTTGCCATAAACCCGACGAAATACAAGGTGATAAGGAAGACCTTCAACGACGACGGCGTTGTGGTGACTAACGTCTATTACGACAACATAATCCACCTAAGCATATTCCAAGGCACGCAGAAGCTGTATTCGCGCGACTTCAGGAAAGCGATGTTCGCCGATTTCGTCCCGGAGCGTTTCCTCTCGCAGTCGGTGCTGACAAACATGGACTACAGCAGCGTGGATGACGAAGGATTCCATTTTAACGTGATGCTGTGTATTCCCGATGTGGCCAGCTGCTATTTGCTCGATGCCAACGTCTCGCTGGCTGGGGAAATGTCGTTGGAGGTCAAGGAGTATTGACGTCAGGCCGCAGGCGTTCATCCGTCGTGCCGCTCCAACCAGGCGTCGATGAGCCGCCGTGCGATGGAAAGCTTTTCGGGCATTTCAGGCAGGTCTTCTTTGTTGAACCACGATCCTGCGCTTAGTTCTGATTTTTGTAGGCGCAGGGTGCCGCTTTCGTAGTCGGCATTGAAGCCGACCATGATGCCGCATGGATATGGCCATGGCTGGCTGCCGAAATACTTGAGGTTCTTGATTTTAAGCCCTGTTTCTTCAAGTACTTCGCGGTGTACGGCCTCTTCAAATGTCTCGCCAGTTTCGACGAATCCGGCGACAAGCCCGAAGAAGCTGCCCTTGAAGTTTTTTGCATGGACAAGCAGGACATCGTTGTCGCGGTGGATGAGCACAATGATTGCTGGCGAGAGCTGCGGCCAAACCTCTTTCCCGCATTTCCCGCATTTTTTGCTGATTGGCGTATTCATCTTTAGCGGAGAGCCGCACGCCCCGCAGTATTTCGTGTTTTCGTCCCAATAGAGCAATTCCTTGCATTTTCCTGCGGTCTTATATAAATGGCTTGGCAGTTTGTAAAAGCTTTTCCGCAGGCCGCACATTTCGTAGCCCTCCTCGTTTGTTGTTGGAGCCGCGAGGCGGTATGCCTTGGCCTTGGTGCCGTCTATTGCCGTAATGTCGATGACGTTGGCTTCTGGTGACGGCGCAAATGGCGCCTCTTCTGCAAACGGAATGGTGAACTTTCCGTCAGGTTGGCGTTCAAGCAGGATTTCGTCCCTGTAGAACATGAAATGATATTCCTTCATTGCTGTAGTCGGTTTTGGGAATCTGATAGCTCTGTTTTTTGCGTTAAGCCGGTTTCCTGTCGAAGTAGAAGTCTCGCAAAATGGCATTGTATTCGCTGCCGTTCACGATGATTTCATGCGAAACGACTTTTTCTTGCGGCTTTTTTGTATATGACAGCATCGTGCGTTTTGCCGGTTTGTCGGCTTTTGTTTTCACGTGGCATAGCCTCTTTGGCAGCAAACCGGCCAATGCGGCCGCTTCCTCGGCCGAGTGAAGGCTTAGCGTTGGGATGATTAGGGAAAATTCCCCGTCGTCCGTAAGCAACCGGTAGGCATTGCGAAACAGTTCGTCGAAGCTTAGGCTGTCGGTGTGGCGGCTAAGCGTCCGGCTTTGGTCTGGGCATTTCAGCGAATTGCTGAAATACGGCGGGTTGCATACGATGGCGTCGAACCCATGCGTATCGTCAAAATTTTGTAGCGGGCAATGGAAGATGCTTATCCTGCCAGAAAATGGCGAGGCTTTGGCGTTTTCTGTAGCCTGGGCTGCGGCTTTCCCGTCGATTTCTATTCCGACGACATTGGCGAATTGGTATCTTTGCGCCATCATAATGGCAATGATGCCACTCCCGCACCCAATGTCAAGTATCCTGGCCGGTTCGCCTTCCGTTTGCGGCATCTCGGCCCAAGCCCCAAGCAAGGTCGCGTCTGTTCCAACTTTCATGGCGCAGTCTTGCTGGAAGATGGTAAATTGCTTGAATTTGAAATAGTCGTTGGACACGCTGTGCTTGTTTTAATCTCTTGGATATGAGGTGAAACGTGCCTATTCGCCATGCTCGGCCAGGAATGCTTCGGCCCTGGCAAGGTCGTTTGGCGTGTCGATGCCGATTGTTTCGATGTCTGTATGCCCGACTTTTATCTTGTAGCCGTTTTGCAGCCAGCGCAATTGCTCGAGGCTTTCGGCGATTTCCAGCGGGCTTTGGGGTAATCGGGCGATTTCATCGAGCACGCATTTCCTGTAGCCGTAAAGTCCGATGTGTTTCAGGAACGGGAACGAAGTCGGCCATTCGCTGCACTCCGTTCCCCTTACGAACGGAATTACGCTGCGGCTGAAATATAGGGCAAAACCTTTGTTGTCCACTACGATTTTTGGCGAATTGGGATTCTTTATCGCCTCAATGTCGTTGCCGAAAGGTTTTCCCAAAGTTGCAATTTGAGTGTCTGCGTCGTTGAAGCAGTCGCATACTTCCTTGATTTGCTCCGCACTTATGAAAGGCTCGTCGCCCTGGATGTTTATTACCGCATCGCACGTCGGGCTGATTTTGTTTACAGCCTCACATATCCTGTCTGTTCCGCTGCGGTGGTTGCTTGATGTCATTATGGCCAAGCCGCCGAACGAAGCCACAGCGTCGAAAATCCGGCTGTCGTCTGTGGCGACGTAGACTTCGTCTAACACGGACGATGCGCGTTCGTACACTCGTTGTATGATGATTTTGCCGCCCAACTTGGCCAAAGGCTTTCCCGGAAAACGCGACGAAGAGTAACGCGCCGGGATTATTCCAATGTATTTCATTTTTATTGCGAACTTATATATCCTCTGTTTCTGTAATAGACCCACGCATTGGCCGTTCTTGGGAATTGTAAGGCTTTGTTGCATGGGTGTTGTCAAGCATTTGTTATGCGTAAAGCTGCCGCAAGCGAGCGGAAAGAAAGTTGGCATTCAATTTTCCGGGCGCAGCTTATTTTTGGCAAAGATAATGCAAACGAGCGCAATGAAAACTCGTTTTCAAATTGCCGAGTGCAGCTTATCTTCTGCAAAGATACATATTTCACACATGATATTCAGTTAAAAAAGCTAATCTTTTTTGATTGCTGCGATTTTTTTAGTACTTTTGGCAAACAATTAAAAGCTAATATTATTTTGAAGCGTTTCATATTATCGATATTTTTGATTTGTCCATTGTTGGCCGGTGCCCAAAAGATAACGTTGGGCACTTGTACGACAAAGGACGGCGGGGAGTATAACGGTGAGATGTCTGCCGGAAAGCCCGAGGGCAAAGGCAAGACGATTTACAAGAATGGCAACCGTTATGAAGGTGCTTACGTTAAAGGCAAGAGGCAAGGCTATGGCGTGTACACTTTCTTTGACGGTGAGAAATATGAAGGCGAATGGTTTCAAGACCAGCAGCATGGGCGTGGAACTTTTTACTTTGCCAACAACAACAAATATGTGGGGCTGTGGTTTCGTGATTACCAGCAAGGCCATGGCGTGATGTATTACTACAATGGCGACAAATATGATGGCGAATGGAAGCAAGACCACAGAAGCGGTGTGGGAACTTATACTTTTGCGAACGGCGCTTTTTATAAGGGCGAATGGCTCAACGACAAGAAAAACGGCTATGGCTTTTTTGACTGGGGGGACGGCTCGACATACGAAGGCGAGTGGAAGGACAACCAGAGATATGGCAAGGGAACGTTCAAATATGCCGACGGCGATGTTTACACGGGCGAATGGAAGGACGACATACAGAACGGGAAGGGCATTTACAAATTCAAGAACGGCGACGTTTACGAAGGCGATTATGTCGAAGGTGAACGTACTGGCATCGGGATTTGCGAGTATGCCAACGGTGACAAATACACCGGGGAGTTCTTTGAAGGCGACAAGCAAGGGCGTGGAACCATTGTGTGGGAAAACGGCAACGTCTATGTCGGCCTTTGGAAGGCGGACAAGCCAAACGGCGCAGGCAAGCTGACAACAAAAGCCGGCGATGTGTATGAAGGCCAATTCAAGGACGGAAAAATCAACGGCGAAGGTGTCGTTCGGTATGCTGACGGCTGGAAGTTTAAGGGTACGTTTAAAGACGGCAAGCGCAACGGGCCTGCGATTGAGGAGGACAAGGACGGCAACCGCTTTGAAGGGTCTTACCTCGACGACATAAAAGATGGCCGTTTCGTCGAAAAAGACAGAAACGGGAAGGTTGTTGCCACCGGCGTGTATATACGCGGTCAAAAGAGGCTGGACTAAAATATGCAATGATTTGATTGTTAAATAATTAATACTTATACGTTATGATAGTAGACACACTTGAAAAACTTGCCTTGTATGAAGGGCTGAACCCGCTGTTTGGTGAGGTCGTTGAGTTTTTGAAAAACAACGACTTGGACAAGCTTGAGCTTGGCAAACATCAGATCAAGGGCGACGATTTGTATCTTAATGTCACAATGGCCAAGGGAAAGACACCTGATGAGGCCGTGCTTGAGACGCACAAAAAAATGATTGACATACAGATTCCGCTTTCCGGAGCTGAAACTTATGGCTATACGCCGTTGTGCAACTTGCCGGAAATGCCTTATAACGAAGAGAAGGACATAACGAAGCTTCCGGGAATTGCAGCAGACAGTTACGTTACCTGCACGCCTGGAATGTTTGCCATATTTTTCCCTCAAGACGGACACGCGCCATGTATTTCCGGCCAGTCCGAAATCAAAAAGGCCATATTTAAAGTTTTAGCTTAGAAATTCTATGGTGGAAAAGAAAACGGCCGCAGCGGCTCCAAGGAAGCGTGGGGCCAAGACGGAAACGAAACAGGCAAATGGGCACATCGGGCTTGTGAAAAACGATCCTTGGCTTGAACCTTTCGAGGGCGCAATTCGAGGTCGCCATGACCATGCTGTGTGGAAAATAGACCAACTGACAAACAAAGGCAAGAGAACATTGTCTGAATTTGCCAGTGGACACTTGTATTACGGTTTGCATAAGCAGCCTCGCGGATGGGTGTTCAGGGAATGGGCCCCAAACGCTACCGAAATATATTTGATAGGTGATTTCAACGATTGGAAGGAGTCGCCCAAATATAAGTTGAAGCGCATCGATGGTACCGGCAACTGGGAACTCAAGCTGAGCGAAAAAGCCTTGAAGCATGGCGACTTGTATAAAATGAAGGTTAAGTGGAATGGCGGCGAAGGCGAGAGAATCCCCGCTTGGTGCAGGCGTGTTGTACAAGACGACAATACGAAGATATTCTCTGCCCAAGTGTGGAACCCGGAGAAGCCATACGTGTTTAAGAAAAAGAAATTCAAGGCCGACAAGTCGCCTTTGCTTATATACGAATGCCACATTGGAATGTCGCAAGATGCCGAAAAGGTCGGCACATACAAAGAATTCCAGGAGAATGTGTTGCCGCGGGTCATTGACGATGGTTATAACTGCATCCAGATTATGGCCATTCAGGAGCACCCGTACTATGGGTCGTTTGGCTATCACGTAAGTTCGTTCTTCGCTCCGTCAAGCCGTTTTGGAACGCCCGAGGAATTAAAGGAGCTTATCGACACAGCCCACAAAAACGGCATAGCCGTGATAATGGACATCGTTCATTCGCACGCCGTGAAGAATGAGGTGGAGGGCCTTGGAAACCTTGCTGGCGATCCAAACCAGTATTTCTATCCCGGCGACAGGCATGAGCATCCGGCTTGGGATAGCCTGTGCTTTGATTATGGAAAGGACGAGGTCGTGCATTTCCTGCTTTCAAATTGCAAATATTGGATGGAGGAGTTCCATTTCGACGGCTTCCGTTTCGATGGCGTGACCTCGATGCTGTATTACAGCCACGGCCTTGGCGAGGCTTTCTGCAATTATAACGACTATTTCAACGGGCATGAGGATGACAATGCGATTTGCTACCTGACGTTGGCAAACAAGCTGATTCACGAAATCAACCCCAATGCCATTACAATCGCAGAGGAAGTGAGCGGTATGCCGGGGCTTGCCGCTAAGTTTGAAGACGGCGGGTATGGCTTCGATTACCGAATGGCGATGAACATTCCTGACTTCTGGATTAAGATTATCAAGGAACAGAAGGACGAGGATTGGAAGCCAAGCTCTATATTCTGGGAAGTTAAGAATCGGCGTCCTGACGAGAAGACCATAAGCTATTGCGAGAGCCACGACCAGGCTTTGGTCGGAGACAAAACCATTATTTTCAGGCTCATAGACGCTGATATGTACTGGCACTTCAGGATTGGCGACGAAAACGAAACTGTACATCGCGGGATTGCCCTCCACAAGATGATACGCCTTGTTACCGCAGCGGCAATCAATGGAGGTTACCTGAATTTCATGGGCAATGAATTTGGACACCCGGAATGGATTGACTTCCCGCGCGAAGGCAATGGTTGGAGCTATAAATATGCAAGGAGGCAGTGGAACCTTGTGGACAACAAGGAGCTTGACTATCATTATTTAGGCGACTTCGACAAAGAAATGATAAAGGTGATTCGCAGCGTGAAGAATTTCCAAGCCCAGCCTTTGCAGGAAATATGGCATAATGACGGCGACCAGATACTTGCTTTCAGTCGAGGGGATTTGGTGTTTGTGTTCAATTTCAGTCCAACGCGATCCTACACTGATTATGGATTCCTCGTTCCGACCGGGTCATACGATGTCGTGCTTAACACTGACGCGAAGGCATTTGGCGGAAATGGTTTTGCCGACGACTCAATGACCCACATGACCAATTTCGACCCGCTTTATGTAAACGACCACAAGGAGTGGCTCAAATTGTACATCCCTGCACGCTCGGCTGTGGTTTTGAAGAAAAACTAACATCGGCAAGGTGTGTTTTTGATTTGCATAAGCCGGGAAGTTCATTTGGACATTGATAGCCAACGGGCAACTGCGCCCGTTGGCTTCAAATTCTATCAAAATTGTGGGTAAGTCGGCATTTGCGGACATTTTTGAGGTTTAGGCATTAAGAAAAGAAAATTGTCAATTGGAAATTAAATTAAGCACAAATAAGAGATGATTTACGCTAACAGTAAAATTCCGAATGGTGACAGAAATGCAGTTGCAATAGTATGCGCAGTGCTTTTTTGCGTGTTCACCTTTGTTTATTTGTATTTTTACCAAGCGGACATCCTTGCTGTGGCGCAACACATTTTGAGCGGTGGCGTAACAACCTACAATGGCTTGATTGGGGCAATCATCATCACGGCTATACTTTTTGCATTGCAAATTGGTGTGTCGTCTGTCTTAAAGTTTGGCTTGAAATGGTTTGCATTGTCATATTTCCCTTCTGTCTTGTTTTTGGCGATACTGTCAAGCATGACACCTTCAGCTGACGGCAATGGCATGGAAGTGGGGTTGGGCATTTGGAAACCATTGGTCTTGTTCTTTATTTGGGCAGGAGGGGCAATCCTGTTGCAGAATATTAGCTTGCAATACTACAAGGCGCGGACACATTATTTGATATTCTCAGATACAATTTGGAGAAATATACTCTTGATGGGGCTTATGTTTGTGTTTGTAGGTTTTGCTGGAAACAATGACCCCGTAATCCATTATCGCATGAGAATGGAAGGAATGTTTCGGTCTGGCGATATAGATGGGGCAACCGTTGTTGGCCGTAAGTCGCAAGATGCCGACTCTTGCCTGACCATGCTCCGCGCATACGCCTTGGCGCGTTGTGGCAGGCTTGGCGACGAACTTTTTAAATATCCAATCAGCGGCAGTGGAAACTCGATTGTGCCGATGGCGACAGGGGCAAAGTGCCTGCTCTATCCCAACGACAGCATTTATAAGTTTTTGGGGGCGAAGCCCCTGCAGCCGATGAGGGCGAGTGCATATCTTGCCGCACTGCAAAAACAAGGTTACGCCACGTCGGCTGTGAAGGACTACATTTTGTGTGGTTACTTGATAGATTGCCGTATTGACGATTTCGTGCGCGAATTGCCAAAATACTACGAAATAAACGACAAGTTGCCTTTGCATTACCGGGAGGCCTTGACGTTATACACCCATTTGCGCTCAAATCCGCTTTTGGTCTACCATAATGTCGTTATGGACACCGACTATGAAGATTTGCAGAATCTCGAAAAGTCGATTGCCGAATCTTCTGCCCGCGAACTTGCCGTATTCGACATTTACGCTGGCACTTATTGGTGGTATTACAAATATGGCAGAAAGTGATTTTGCTTTTTGTGAATTGTCGAGCATTTTGTTTTGAAAACGATATATGTTGAATTAAATAGAGTTGTTATGAAGAAGATCGCCTTAAATCTGATGTTGGCCTTATTTATATTGATGGTTGCGACATCATGTTCAAAAGAAGTGTTGCTTGAAGAGGCTCCTCCGTCGTCTGTAGCGCCCGATAGCAAACTAATTGTTAGGACTGTTGCCGACGCTGGCAATGTGCAAGACCCTTCAGATGAAAGCAAGGTCAGCTATCCTGTTTGCATTTATGTTTTCGATAAGAAGGGCGTTTGCTGTAAGACCGCTGAAATAGAAGAAGGCAGCACAGAGGTCTCTTTAGACTTAAGCGAAGGTGATTATAGCGTTTATGCCGTGGCGGGGGCGAGTGCCGACAAATATGTGCTCCCAGCACAAGGAGAGGCAGCCCCGTCGTCTGTCGTTGCCTTGAATCCTGATGCTTGCCACAATGATTTGATGGTTGCATCGAACGTCGTGTCACTTGTGGCTGGCGGTGAAAACACCCTTACGCTTTCGTTGGAGCGCAAGGTTATGATGATAAACGAAATAGAGATAAGCAATGTGCCACAAACCGTGAAGTCCGTTTCGGTCACCATTGCCCCGTTGCATGAAAACCTGTGCTTGGATGGCAGTTACAGTGAAAGCGTGTGTTCATATAGCGTTGCCTTGGCAAGTGGAAGCGACGGCTCCGGTGTATGGAAGAATGCCGCCCCTGTCTACCTGTTGGAGCCTGCTTCTTCAAAGGCCACCATTACAATCAACATGACGGACCAAACGGACAAGACCACGAGCTATTCATATACAAGTGTTGACGAAATGAAGGCGAACTACGTGGTCAACATCAGCGGCACATATACGGCAAAGTCCGGCGTGCATCTCACCGGCACTATTGTTGGCGACACTTGGGAGGCGGTAAAGAACATAACTTTTGATTTCGACGAGTCAAGCTTGGCCGGGGATGATCCGGGCGGCGGAGAACCGTCGCAAGGGATAGAAGGGCCTGCCCCGGAGCTATGGTCGGTCTACATGGACAAATATTTTGTGCTTAAATCAGAAGAAACAGGCGAGGGAACGGCCGTGACGCTTATGACACTATTTGAAATGGTCAATGTAGTTTCAAACGAGATTGTCAGCGATCCGGATTTAGTGGATGAAGCCATTGAAAAATCCATCGCCGATTTGGCCGATGGCACAGACGGCATCACGGGGTGGAGACTGCCGAACGAGGAAGAAGTGATTTATATCCGCGACTATTTCGGCGAGATACGCAAAGGGTTGATGGCCGCCGACTATGATATGTCGTTTGATGAGTATTACTTCTTCCAGACCGAGAGCGGTGCTGTTTCCAGCTATATGTTCACCAAAAGCGGGGAAATCTCCGACGAATTGACCTCTGGGACAGTTCTGCGGCCGGTGACCACATTGGTTTTTAAGTAGCCAGCTACAGGTCGGCGGCAACCCTTGGACTGCTGTCGAGCCATTCAATTTATCAAAAGCCTGCCGGGTTGTGAAACGCCCGGCAGGCTAATGTATGTAATGTAAATCATAAAAACTCCATAAATGAGTGACAACATCCTTGACCATCTGAACGCCAGCCAGCGTGAGGCTGTGGAATATTGCGATGGCGCACAGCTTATCATTGCTGGTGCCGGCGCGGGGAAAACGCGCGTGCTGACATACAAGATTGCGTATTTGCTGCGAAACGGGCTGAAGCCATGGAATATACTCGCC
Source organism: uncultured Prevotella sp. (assembly GCA_944321645.1). Lineage (GTDB taxonomy): Bacteria > Bacteroidota > Bacteroidia > Bacteroidales > Bacteroidaceae > Prevotella. The sequence goes on along the minus strand of CALUMB010000034.1, from coordinate 14,432 downwards.
CTGACGTTTACTAACAAAGCGGCTTCCGAAATGAAGGAACGCATAAGCGGCATTGTCGGGATAGACGATGCCCGGAGGCTCAACATGGGTACGTTCCACTCAATTTTTTCCAGGATATTGCGCGTTGAGGCTTCGTTTATAGGCTATTCTCCTAATTTCACGATATACGACCAGAGTGATTCGCGTTCGCTCGTTAAGGCAATCATAAAGGAAATGGCGCTTGACGACAAGGCATACAACTATACAACGGTGGCCGACAGGATAAGCATGGCCAAAAACCGCTTGCTCACCCCGCAGAATTATGCCGCGAGCCAAGCTGCGGAAGACGTGAGGAGGCGCGTTCCGGCAGTGAAGGATATATACGTGCGGTATGCGGCTCGGTGCCGCCAGGCAAATGCGATGGATTTCGACGACCTGCTCCTCAACACCTACATTTTGTTTTCGAGCAACGAAGATGTGAGGAAAAAGTATGTCGATAGATTCCATTACGTGCTTGTGGATGAGTATCAGGACACAAATTTCGCCCAGCAGTCGATAATAATGCAGCTCACCCGCGAGCGGCAGAAAATCTGCGTGGTGGGCGACGATGCCCAGAGTATATACGGATTCCGTGGCGCCGACATTGACAATATCCTCAATTTCACAACGGCTTTTGCTGATGCGCGGCTGTTTAAGCTTGAGCAAAACTACCGCTCGACGCAGTGCATCGTCCAGGCGGCAAACAGTCTGATAAGCCATAACTCGCGCCAAATAAAGAAAGAAGTTTTCAGCAACAAGGAGCACGGCGACAAGATAATGCTCAAGCAGACATACAGCGACCGCGACGAGGCTTCAATGGTTTGCAAGGAGATAAGGAGGATAAGAAAACTCGACAAGAGCCAATACAGCGCATTCGCCATATTGTACCGCACAAACTCCCAAAGCCGTGTCATAGAAGAAGAGCTGCACAAGCAAGACATCCCTTACCGCATATTCGGCGGCCTGAGCTTCTACCAGCGCAAAGAGATTAAGGACATAATAGCCTACCTGCGCCTTGTGGTGAACGCAAACGACGAGGAAGCGTTCAGGCGTGTGGTTAATTTCCCGGCACGTGGCATTGGCAACGTCACGGTAGCCAAAGTTGTTGAGGCTGCCAATGAAAACGCGACGAGCTTGTGGAACGTGTCGATGCAGCCCGACGCCTACGGCCTTGCCATTGCTGCGGGTGCAAAGTCAAAGTTGCAGTCCTTTTGTTCCTTGGTTTCCGGGTGGGCTGAAGGCGCGGCGGAAAAAGACGCTTTCACCATCGGGCAGGAAATCGTCAAGGAGAGCGGCATAGCTAAGCTGTATTACGGCTCGAAGGATCCGGAGGACATGGCCCGTCAGGAAAACGTGACGGAATTTCTTGCCGGTATGCAAGATTTCGTCGAGAGCATGCGCGAGGAAGGGGCAGGGGATAATGTGTCTTTGTCGGACTTCCTACAGGAAGTGACCCTCCTCACCGATGTGGAAAGCACGGCGGACGAGGCGGAAGGAGACCAAGTGTCGCTTATGACCATCCACAGCGCCAAGGGGCTGGAGTTTCCAAATGTGTTTGTGGTTGGGTTGGAGGAAAACATTTTCCCCTCCCCAATGAGTTGCAACAGCATAAGGGAACTTGAGGAGGAGCGTCGCCTGCTTTATGTGGCAATCACCAGGGCAGAGCGCCGCTGCATCTTGTCGTGCGCACAAAGCCGTTTCCGCTATGGCAAGATGGAATTTGACAATCCGTCGAGGTTCCTCAAAGATATAGACCCTGCGTTTTTGGCAGTAGAGTCAACTTATTCAGGCGGATACCAGAAGTCGTTCCAGCCACGCCCAAGGGCTTATGCTGCGTTTGAGGCCGATGGCAATGCGGTGCCAACCTCTGCCGGTTCTGGTTTTGCGGCAAGGCGAGGTGGCATACAGGAAACCGCAAAAACATTGGATATACCGACAATCAGGCCAGGTGCGCTCGTCAAGGGTAATTCACGCCTCCGACCAATTTCTGCGCAAGTTCCAAGTGCTTCCGCAAATGCAAGCCCGGCAACGCTTCTGCCTGACGGCGGCATAAAAGTTGGCAATGTGATTGAACACCAGCGATTCGGCATAGGAACTGTCGAGAACGTGACTGGAGTAGGGGATAACCTGAAAATAACTGTCAATTTCAAGAACTCTGGAACGAAACAGTTGTTGCTGAAGTTTGCGCGCTACAAGGTAATAAAGTGAGCGAGTCTTCTTAAGGCTACGTGTAGGCCAAAAGGCAGCTGACCGTTGGGAACGACGGCCAAGCTGCCTTTTTTGTTGTTGCTGCGTTGGGCAACGATTCAACATAAAGCTGCATTTCGGATGCGCTTAACCGTGTTAAAACGTGTTGTGACGTTAGCACTGCATGGAAGGACATCCCGTTTCGCTTTCCAAAACAGGCCGTTTTGCATGGTGAAACGGCCTGTTTTGCAGCCTGAAACGGGCTGTTTCAGGCTGCAAAACAGACGTTGGCGTAATGCATTGGAAACCAAGCGGTTGTGAGAATGCGTGCCGACAGCCTTGTTTTACAAAGGTTAACATTCTCGCATTGTTCCCCAAACGCACAATCCCACACGTGCAGTGGGGCTATTCCGCGTTGCTGGAAAGTTGGCTGGTTGCCTGCGCCCATATAGCTTGCTTTTGGTTGCCGCTTGTTAAAGACCTGGGCTTCAGTGTGCTGAAGCCCCATTGTCCGGTGACGCCGGGCTTTAATCCGTAGTGGCCAAAAGCTCTTCAGGCGACGATATTAGCGTCGTTGCGCCATGTTTCAAGAGAAACTCTTTGTCGCGGAATCCCCATAGCACGCTGACGCAGGGCAGGCCGCTGTTGCGTGCCGTGGCAATGTCAACGTCGCTGTCGCCAACGTAGACGGCACCAGACCGTTGCGCCCCAAGTTTCTTTAAAGCCATTTCCACCTCGTCGGGTGCGGGCTTTTTCCTCACGCCGTTGCCTTCGCCAATAGCCACTTCGACGTATTGCTTAAAGAAGTGCCGGCACAATTCTTCGGTTGCCGTGCAGAATTTGTTGCTTACGACGGCAATCCGCTTGTCGCGCCGCCGAAGTTCTGAAAGCATCTCCACGATGCCGGGATATGGGCGTGTGTTGTCGAGCGAATGCAGCAGGTAGTATTCCCTGAACGTGTTGTACGCCGACTCAAACTTTGGGTTGGCTTGTCCTTGCGGCACGGCACGCTCCATCAGCTTGAACACCCCGTTGCCGACAAACCGCCTCACTTCGTCGGTTGAGCGTTCTGGCAGTCCGTTCGACTTCAGCGCATAGTTTGTGCATATCGCCAAGTCGTCGAGCGTTGAAAGCAATGTGCCGTCAAGGTCGAATATGTAGGTGTCGTAGTCTTTCATCGTCTGCTCCTTTTTATCAACAGTTTTATTTTCTCGGTCAGCTCTTTGTGCTCCATAATCTGCTCAAGTTCGGCATACGGCACCTGCCCGTCGGCTTGGCCTTCGGGTTGGGCATATATGCTTCCGCCCCTGTCGTTGAGCAATTCTGGCGCCATTGACAGCCAGTCTTGCATTGACAATATGCAAAGCAACGACGGGCTGTAAAGGTGGCGCGCAATTATTTCTTCGGCAATGTTTGCCGGCAGGTGGCGCGGGGCCGGGCCTACCTTTTGCAGCATCGTTGAATAATAGCGTTGGGTGCGTTCCGGGTTTTCTTCCCACCATTGCCTCATTGGGGGGATGCCCGGGGTGGAAATGGCGGCCACGCTGAGGCTTGGGTTGGCGTATAACTGCGCAAACTCGACTCCCGGCACCCTTGGTTTGGCCTGGATGTTGACCGGCAAGACGTGGAGTGCTTCGAGGCATGGCGAGACGCACTCATGTATCTCGCCGACGGTGTCGGCGCAGACAAGCATCCTTGTCTTGTCCAATATGCTTGCGAGGTTTTTCATTCCGTTCGCACTCCAAAGCCGGTTGTGGCGCGTGCCGTAGTAGTCTTTGTATATACGCATGAATGCCTCCCTGTCGTCGTCGTTCAATGCCTTGAACACCGGCTCGCGGTATGCGGCCACCCTCGGGTGGTACGCGTTCGGCCTGTGCGCGTCTTCGATGAAAAGCACGTTTTCCGTAAGCCTGCACATCCCGTCGCAAATCCACGCGCTGTTTTCGTCGGCCTTTCCTTTGAAAATGTCCCGTATCTTGTCTTGCGTGTTGCAGTTGCCTTTCAGGAAATACATCCCGTATGGCTTGGCGATGAGGAAGTGCTCCTTGACATACTGCGTGTGCATACCGAACAGTTTTGAAAGCACTTGGTCGTTGATGAAAGGCGACGTAAAGAAAGTTTTCCTGAATTTAAGCCCGTAGCGTTCGATGTCTTTCGGCGTAAACGGTGCTGCCGGGGTGAATTGGCCGAGCAGTCCGTTGGTTGTTGTTGACGGTACCAGCCACGTGCGGAAGAACTGTGCAACATTGTCAATGCGCATTGCGTCGCAATATTTCGCCGTATGCGACAAGCGTTTGCGCCACCACCAATACTTGTCCTTGGCCATGGCATCCCAATTGCAGGCGAGGCTAAGCTTGTTCTTGCCAAAAGGCAAGTTGGCCTTGGGCAGTTCGCCGGCGTGCCATTCGGAGTAGAAAAGTCTGCGGTGGAGCCACGCCTCGACGCCTTTTGGCGACAGGCCATCGGCAAGTTGGGCCATTAGGAATATGCCCTTGGAGCGTGCATACTGGCACGCTTCCTCAAGCTGTTTGTGCAATATGTATTGCACGTAGAATATGAAATAAGTTTCGTGTTTGTTGTCGTGCAGGTATTTCCTTGCCTCCTTCTCGTCGTATACGGCCAACAGCCCCCACTCGTCGAAGTTGTCGGTGGAGTTGAGTCGGCTGAGCTGGCAGTAGGCCGCGTATGGTAAAAGCCATTCGGCATTTTCCCTTATAAAGGCCTTAAATTCGCCAGACTCTATGGTCTCTTTGCCCTTGTCGCAATAAAGTTGGCGCAGATACGCCTCCTTAGCCTCTGCCGTTTGTCTGCAGCCGACGCTCCGCCGTGCGTTCAGCATCATGCGGTTTCGCCTAAACTGTTCGGTGGCCTCGGCAGAAGCTTGTCCGCCGGCGGCTTCCACGTCTAAGTGGCAAATTGACATTGCGTGGACGGAGATTATACCGTCGCAGGCGCTTTCCGGCAAACCGAGCGTTTCGACGGTGGCGTTTACGGACGACAGCTGGATAGCCTTCAATCCCGTAAGCCCGGCCCAATCCACCAATAGCCTTAAGTCGCCGAAGTCGCCCATGCCCCAAGAGTGGCGGCTGCGCAGCAAGGCCATGTCTGCGGCCACTCCGGCCACCTTCCAATTGGGCTTTTCAGTCCTTAGCAGTCCTCCGTCTATGGCAAATACAGTCATGCCGATTGGTGCCGAGCAGTCGTATGTGCGGTTTGCGCCATCTTCCCATTTTACAATCTTCCGGGTCTTTTCGTCCACCAAGACATATTTATATTCTATCGGGAAATCTATTCCTGCGCCATTGACGGTGAGCACCCACATTGACTGTCCGGCATACTGCATCTTAAGGTAGCGCGTGGCGTTCCAGCTGCCGAGCACCGGTGAATTGCCGCACAAGGCCACAGTCTGGCCTTTGCGCACCTGTGGCGCCGATACGCAAAACATCAGGGTCTTGTCGTACAAAGCCAAGCCTTGTGGCCTGAACACGTCGTTGCGGGCCATTCCTTCGGAGGCCATGTAGGCATTTGTGTACAGGAACGATTCGGCGGGTATGTCGCGCCAAGCGTCGCTCATCACGTAGTTGAATTCCGCCGTGTAGGGAACGAGCCGCGGTATCAAGTTCCACTCTGTGCGGAGCACCTGCCCTTCGGGGCCTTTCAGTTGGTAAATGTATTGGAATGACGTTATCCTGTCGTTCAGTGATTCTAACGCGGCGGTCTCAACAAACCATTCCGCCCCGTCTTTCGTGTTCATCCTGACCACGCTCCGCTGGAGCTTGCCTGTCGAGGTTACATACTTTATGTTTACAAACAAGTTTTCACCCCACCGCGTCTTATATTGGAGACTAAATCTTAGTTTCATCCATTAAATGTATACAAAGTCGAAATGCAGCCACTGCTTGTTGCCGTGGCTATTTGTCTGTTGTGCTGTTGTCCGCATATTTCTCAATGAGAGCTTGCGCTTGTGGCTCGCCAAGGTCTTTGGCCTTTTGCAAATTCTGCTTTCCTGCCGCTTTGTCCCCCTTGAGGCATTGCGCCAGTCCGAGGAATAGGTAGCCGTCGGCAAGGTCGGGGTTTGCGTCGATGCAAGCTTGCGATGTCTTTATCGCTTCGTCGAGCAGGTTGACCCTGATTTCGAGCGATGCCTTTTCGGCAAGGTAGAGAGTGTTTGTTGGCTCCATGGAGATGGCCCGCGAAAAATCGTTTAAGGCGGCCTGGTAGATGTGGCCGTCTGTTTCGGCGCGTCCGCGCACATAATAGAAATTGGCATTCACCTCGTTTGGCATGAGGCTCTCGTACTCGTTGAAGTCCAACACGGCCTTGCGGTATTCCCCGGCAGACAGCAACGCCTGGGCGCGGGCCAGCAAATAGGGCGCGGCCGACTTGAGGTAGGGCTTTGAAAAAGTGCAGACCGCGCTGTCGAGCAGGGCCAGCGTGGCTGCGGTGTCGCGGAGCATCTCCTTGCATCGGGCTGCCGCGAAGAACGTTTCCGCACTGCGCAAGTCGCTATTAAACAAGGTGCTGTACGTTTCGTAGGCGTCGGCGTATTTCTGTTGCGCAAAAAGTATTTGCGCCTCGAGTTGCCTGTATATGCTGAAAGGCTTCGCCCTATATGCAGCCCTGGCCTCTTCCAGTGCCTTGTCGAGCGTCCAGCCGCTGTATGGCGACTCTTGGCGGAACGCGAGTTCTTGGTAAATCAGTTTCGCGTAGTTGAAGTGTGCATCGTCTTTGCTGTCTGCCACCTTGATTGCATACTCCATGTCTTTTTCCGCATCGGCGTAACGCTTGGCCTTGCACGAGAGTTGTGCGCGATTGACATACCCGTCGGCAGCATTTGGAAACTTAGCGATGAAGTCGCCAACAAGTGTGGCATAGCCTGTGGAGTCGAGCACCGAACTGCCGATGTATAGCGTTAGCAAGGCTTGGTTGAGGTCGTTTGGAAGTTCTTTCTTAATTTGCGTGGAGTTGAGAGTCTGGTCGTTTATGCTTAAGCCGTTGGTTGTCTGCGAGTTTGCAAAAGCCGCGCTGACGGCATAGCAGACAGTGTCGCTCTCGATGGTTGGCTGCTGCAAGAGTCCGATAGCTTCGCCGTTTTCGTTGAGCACCGGGCAACCGGCGGCGTTCTCCGCTGCCTTTGCGCTTATTGTGTAGTAGGCGTGCGACCCGTTGAAGTTTTCAATCTTGCCCACAGTTCCTTGTTGGCAATCCGGCTTTTTCTTCGTGCTATATGGCATTAGCCATACTGTGGCCCCGGCCTGGGCTGCCGAACTGGCAATTGCGATGGGAACGGAACGGTTTGTTTCCACCCTGAATTTTGCCACGTCAAACGTGCTGTTCGCCCCGATTATTGCCACAATGTCGGCTTGCTTGCCTGACGCATCGATGGCTACGGCTTTTGCCGCACCTTTAAAAGGGGCGAAACTGCTGACTGCCTCGCCATTTTCGCCGACGAAGAAACCGTTCCCGCTCGCAAGCAGCGACCCGTCGGCACTGAATGTCTTTAGCGTGAATACGGACTTAATGGCCTTTTTTGCCCAGTCGGGCTGTGCCATGGCACTAAGGCAAAAGAGTGCCATGCAAACTGTGTTGAATATATATTTCATTGTTTCAGCAGTTCCTTTGCGTTGTTTATCGCGGCTTCCGTTATGTCGCTGCCGCTCAGCATCTGTGCGATTTCCTTCACCCTGTCGTCGCCTTCGAGCAGTTTCATGTGGCTTATCGTGCCTTCCTCGTTGTCCTCCTTGTACACTTTGTAGTGTGTTTGGCCAAGCGCGGCAATCTGTGGCAGGTGGGTGATGCTTATTACTTGCCTGTTGTTGTGTCCCATTTGCTGCATTATAAGGGCCATTTTTTCTGCAATCTTGCCGCTGACCCCGGTGTCTATTTCGTCGAAGATGATGGTCGGCAGCTTCACGGCACCGCTAATCATTGCCTTCAACGAAAGCATTACGCGGGCTATTTCGCCGCCGGAAGCCACTTGCGACACCGGCTGGAGCGGAATGTTTTTGTTTGCGCTGAACAGGAAAGACACCTTGTCGCTGCCGCTGTTGCCCATCGGCGCGGCTTCCACATCTACGCTAAAGCGCACATTAGGCATGCCTAACGGCATAAGCCTTTCCGACATTTCTTGCTCTATCTTGCGGGCTGAAGCCTTGCGGGCTGCGGTAAGTCTTTCGCCAAGTGCCTGGCATTCGGCTTGTGCCTTGTCGAGTTTTGCCGACATTTCTTTAAATGCTTCGTCGCTGTTGTCGATGTCGTTCACCTGCCGTGCGAGCTTTTCCTGCAATTGGAGCAATTCGGAAACGGTGTCGCAATGGTATTTCTTTTCCAGCGAATAAATGTTGTCGAGGCGGTCGTTTATTCTTTCAAGCTCTGCCGGATCGAAGTCTATGCCTTCGAGTTGGCTGCCTATTTCTTCGGAAATGTCCTTAAGTTCTATGTATGCCGACTCCATCCTGTCGGCAAGTTCCGTTGCTGCCGGAAGCACTTTCTTGACACCTTGGATTGCACCGGCTGCCGAATGGAGTGCGCTCACTGCGCCTGAATCGTCGGCAGACAGTAGCTTGTCGGCTTCGTAGAGGGCAGCCTTGATTTCTTCGGCATGGCCCATCGTCTCCGCTTTGCCTTCAAGTTCCTCCTGTTCGCCGTCTTTTAGTGCGGCTGTAGACAGCTCCTCGTGCTGGAACTTTATGAAGTCGGCATTTGCCTTGTCGCTTTCAATCTTTGCGCGAAGCCCGTCAAGCTCGCGCTTAGTGGCCGAAAAGTTTGCAAAAGCCTGCTTGTATGCCGCGAGGGTATTGCCGTCTTCGGCTATTATGTCGACCACTTCCAGCTGGAAGTCTTGCTTGTCCAGCAGGAGGTTTTGGTGTTGGCTGTGGATGTCGATAAGCCTTTCGCCAAGCTCTTTTAGCAGCGACAAAGGCTCGGGGGTGTCGTTTATGAACGCGCGGCTCTTGCCTGTAGCCGACACTTCGCGCCTTATTATGCAGTCTTCCGGGTCGTAGTCTATTTCGTTGAGGTCGAAAAACGGCTTCAAATCATATTTGGACAAATCGAAATGCGCCTCGACTGTGCATTTGGCCGCCCCGTTCTTAATGGCTTTAGAGTCTGCCCTTTGTCCGAGCAGCAGCCCGATGGCACCGAGAATGATGCTCTTTCCGGCTCCTGTCTCACCTGTTATTACCGAAAAGCCGGGGTTGAACTTTATGTCGAGTGAGTCGATAAGCGTGAAGTTCCTTATGGAGAGTTGCTTAAGCATTGGTGTTATTCCTTGATTTTATTCCATGCGTTGTTTTGCGCGGCGTTGATGCCAAGAAGCAGGCCGTAGACTGCTTCCTTTTCCTTTTGCGTGCCTTTCCCCTTATAGATGTTTGCAAGCTCGTCGCGTTTGTAGTCAGTCCAGATTTGTGGCAGCCTGCTTAGCGGTTTGTTTTCGTGCGCCTTTTGCAGTCCGTTCTCAAGTGCGGCCGTGACGTTGGTACGCCCGCGCTCGACGTTGCTCGCCATTTCGTCGAGTCCGGTGCGGTAGTAGTCGTATTGGAGTTGCCTGAACGGTTTCATCGACTCGTCCATATAGTCGTTGATTATGGCAAACCTGTTCTTGCTGTCTTCAAACGATTTCCATCCCGGGAAGTCGAGGTTTTGTGCGTTGTTTACCAAATTCAGGCAACGTTGCAGCACGTCCGTACCTCCCATAGGCGCGAAGCTGTCGAGGTCAAGCCCGATGATGAGGTAGGCATAATATGCAATGAGAGCCGTGAGTTGGTTGTCAACCATCTCGTCTGTGAAGTTAAGCTGGTCGAACTGTGCGAACTCGAAGTTGAAGCTGGCGTCCTGGTTGTTGTAGAGCGTGGAGTTGTACTGCGAGTTGTACACCGGCCTGTTGGCCTGTATCGTCGCGGTACACTCGAAAGTGTTGTTCGTCTTGTCGTACTTGTTCACCGTTATGTTGAACACGCACACGATGCGCTCGTTCTTCTGGAACTGCAAATCCGTCCACTGCCGCTCGTTTATGAATTGCTCGAGCGTTTCCTGGAGGTTGTCGAAAACGCTGGCGTCGGTGGCCCCGACCTTGCTGTGGTTGACGTTGACCTTGGCCTGCAGCTCCTGTGCGGGCGACGCCGTGGCCAACCCCAAGGCCAGACCTAAAGCCGCAAAAAAACGTTTCGTTGCCATTGCGCAGTCTTTTTTACATGATGGAAGTGAGGTGGTCTATTATGTCCGCAGCCACGTCGGCCTTGCTCTTCTTTGGGAAATCCGTTTTCCCGTCAGCCGAGATGATGCTTATTTGGTTGTCGTCAGACTTAAAGCAAGTGCCTTTGTTGCGCAGTGAGTTGAGCACGATGAAGTCAAGCTTCTTGCGCTCGAGCTTGCCCCTTGCGTTGCTTTCCTCGTCGTTCGTCTCAAGTGCGAACCCGACAAGCCTCTGTCCGGCTTTCTTCATGCTCCCGAGGGCGGCGGCGATGTCGCGCGTTGGGCTTAGCCTTAAGTCCATATTGTCGTTGCCCCGCTTTATTTTCCTGTCGGCCGCCGTCTCCGGCTTGAAGTCGGCCACGGCGGCACACAGTATTGCGGCATCGCAATGGCCAAACGAATCGACGGCGGCGCCGTACATTTCCTCGCAGCTTTCCACGTCGATTCGCCTTATGTTGCCGCGCGGGGTGGCCAGTGCCACGGGACCTGCCACGAGCGTGACCTCGGCGCCGCGCCTTGCGCACTCGGCGGCAAGCCCGAAGCCCATCTTCCCGCTCGAATAGTTGCCGATGAACCTCACCGGGTCTATCTTCTCAAATGTTGGTCCCGCCGTCACCATTATGCGCTTTCCGCTTAGGCTGCCGGCTTTAGGGTGGAAATATTCGTCGAGTGCTTCCACGATAGCCTCCGGCTCTTCCATGCGCCCCTTGCCCTCAAGCCCGCTTGCGAGGAAGCCCGCTTGCGGCTCTATTATTATGTTGCCGAACGACTTCAGCCTCTCGATGTTGGCTTGCGTGGCAGGGTGTGCGTACATATCCAAGTCCATTGCTGGCGCGACAAACACTGGAGCCTTCATTGAGAGGTAAGTCGTGATGAGCATATTGTCGGCAATGCCGTTGGCCATCTTGCCGAGCGTGGAAGCCGAGCATGGGGCTATAAGCATTGCGTCGGCCCACAGGCCAAGCGAAACATGGCTGTGCCATGTGCCGTCGCGCCTGTCGAAAAACTCGCTTACCACCGGCTTGCGGGTCAGTGTGGCCAGTGTCAGCGGCGTTATGAACTCCTTGCCTGACGGCGTGATTACCACCTGCACGTCGGCACCGCGCTTCACGAGGCCCCGGATTATGTAGCACGCCTTGTAGGCGGCGATGGAGCCTGTTATCCCCAATACTATCTTTTTGCCTTTAAGCATTGTGTATGTTTCATTTTTTTGCCTCGCGCAAGCGGATGCGGGTCAGCACTTGCTTTGTGTTGTAGGTGAAGTCGCCACCCATAATCCAGCTGAAGTAGCCTGGGTCGTAGCGCAGCACCTGCACCACAGGCTCGCCCTTGTGCTTGCCGAAGTTGAATGTCTCAATCATAATCGGCTGGCCGTCTTTCCCTTTGCGTGGCTGCCCGTTGGCATCCTTCATTGGCGCCCATATAATGCGGCCGGCAAAGTCCACGTTGTCGTTCTGCCGAGAAAACTCGGCGAGGAAGGCCACGTCGTTCTGCAACTGTCGCGTCGCGTCTGGCTCTACTTCCGGGCTGTACTTGTCAAGCTCGCCCATAAGGACGCGGTAGGTGGCTTCGGTGTCTTGGTCGGCGCGGTGCGCCTCGAAGTCGTCCTCCATTTCCCTGCCGCAATAAAATTTGTAGGCAGCGGCCAGGTTGCGGCGTTCCATCTTGTGGAAGATGGTCTGCGCGTCGATGAGGTGGCACTTCGAGAAGTCGAAGTCGATGCCCGCACGGAGGAACTCTTCGGCGAGCATCGGTATGTCGAAGTGGTTGGAGTTGAACCCTGCGAAGTCGCAGCCCTTGAACTCCCCTTCGAGCTGGGCGGCCACTTCCTTGAACATTGGCTTGCCTGCCACGTCGGCGTTGCTGATGCCCGTCAGCTCTGCAACTTCGGGAGGGATGGGCCGCCCCGGGTTGACAATCATCCCGCCGCGCTTTTCGCTGCCATCGGGGCTGACTTTGATGTATGAAATCTGGATTATGCGGTCTTTCACCAAGTCAAGCCCCGTGGTTTCGAGGTCGAATACCACGAGCGGTTTCTTAAGTTTCAGCTTCATCTTGCCGTGGTGTGGTTTATTCGTTGATGAGCAATGGCATGAGCAGCATCAGCACGTCTTGGTCTGCGGGTTGTTCCGTCGGCACGACGACACCTGCCCGGCTCGAGTCGGCAAGCAGCACGGTCACCTCCTGGCAGTCGATGTTGCTCAGTATCTCGATGAACGACGAGCCTTTGAAGCCGATGCTCATAGGCTGCCCGTTGTAGTCGCACGCCAGGCGCTCGGTGGCTGTCTTCGAGAAGTCGTAGTCTTCGGCGTCGAGTTGCAGCGTGCCGTTTTCCATGTGGAACCTTATGAGGTTGCTCGACGTGTTGGCAAACGGCTGCACGCGGCGCAGTGCGCCGAGCAGGGCCTCGCGGTCTGCCGTGAGCCTGTTGGGATTGTCCTGCGGTATCACGGAGTTGTAGTTTGGATAGCGGCCCTCGGTGAGGCGGCAGATGATGGAGCCGCCGTCGAACTTGACCTCGGCGTTGCGGCCGTCGAACCTTATGGCCACGTCGCCTTCGCGAAGCGTGTTCTTGAGGAGCGTGGCCGGTTTCTTTGGCAGCGTGAACGAGGCCGGGGCATCGCTCCTTGTGGTGAACACCTTGTTGCGCACCAGCTTGAAGCCGTCGCTGGCTACGATGGTCAGGCACTCGGGGCCTAAGTCGAAGTAGATGCCGTTCATGGCGGGGCGCAGCACGTCTTGCGCCGTTGCGAAGAGCGACCGCCCGATGCACTCTGCCAGCAGGTCGGCGGCTATCACAATTTCCGTTGCCTGCCCGTCGGGCACTTGTGCCTGCGGAAATTCGTCGGCGTTGTCGGTGGGCAGGGCAAACTGTCCGTTTTGGTAGTGTATGCGTGCGGTATGCCCGTCGGTGTCCACCTCGAAGGTGATGGGCTGCTCCGAGAATCCCTTCACGGCCTCCAGCAGGTCGTGGCTGCCTATTGCAAAACGCCCGTCGCCGTCGCATTCGTTAAGCTCGACAGTGGTGGTCATCGTGTTCTCACTGTCAGAAGCCGTAAGGCGGAGCATATTCCCGTTTGCCTCGAACACGAAGTCGGACAGTATGGGCATGGAGTTCTTTGAATTTATGACCCTCGAAAGGGCGGAGAGCTTGCTGCTAAGGGCAGTGCTCGACAACGTAAATCTCATTGGCGTTATTCCTTATATTATTATTGTTCGGTTTTGATTTAGTGCTACAAAAATACAAAATTGCGGCAAGCGAAACAAATATTAGCCGCAAAACTTGTCTGATTTAAAACTATTTTTGTAATTTCGCAACTCAAACCGAGCCTTAATACGAACAAACAAAACAAATATATCGGAAGAATATGGAAATCACAGGAAAGATTATCGCCGTGCTCCCTGCCAATGGCGGGGTGTCAGCCCGCACGGGCAACCCATGGAAGTCGCAAGACTACGTGATTGAGACTCACGACCAATATCCGCGCAAGTGCTGCTTCAGGGTGTTCGGTGAGGAAAAGATAAACCAGTTTAACATCCAGGCCGGCGAGGAGCTTACAGTGTCGTTCGACATCGACGCGCACGAATACCAAGGCCGCTGGTACAACGACCTGCGCGCTTGGGCCGTGAACCGCACCGTGGCCACAGCCCAACCGGCAGCCGCACCGCAGCCTGCAGCCGCGCCCCCCTTCCCGCCGGCCCAGCCGGCAGAGTCGCCTTTTGCCTCTGAGGCAAGTGCAGATGCCGGCGATGGCAGCACAGACGACCTGCCATTTTGATTCACCCTTGGCGTTTGGCGCGGCCTGTTGAAGGTTGCAATGCCTAAGCGCGAATGATAAACGGCACGTGTCGCGATGCGGCCTTATGGGATAAGGCGCATCGCGACACGTGCCGTTTTTTGTGTCAAAGGTCTGCCGCAGGCTAAAGCCATGGCCGTCGTTTGGCGCGGGAATGTTAAAAATTATTACTGTCCGCTAAAATCATACAGACCATTATTTATGTGTCCGCAGTTTCGATAAACAGGCGCTACGGAT
>CALUMB010000033.1 GCA_944321645.1 uncultured Prevotella sp. | reverse complement strand
TGGCCCGCAACTGCGCCTCGACCACCTCCATGTGGGGCATGGCGAAGCCTGCGGCGCGGGCCTCGGCAATGGGGCGCGTGTAGAGATATTCAATCTCCATGGGGCGGCCGAGGTCGCAGTCCACCTTCATGCTGGGCGAGTAGGGCGGCATACGGCGCGTCATCAGCATCATCTTGTCGGCGAAGCTGTCGTCCACCCCCTTTGCCCCGCAGGCTTTTGCCGCCCCTACCACCTCGCCCATGAGCGTGCGCACGAGCCTCTCGCCCGCCGCCGAGGCTATTATGCGGTCGGTGGTCTGGCCGAGCACGGAGGCCAGGCCGTTGAACGGCATGTTCCAAACGGCCTTCTTCCACCGCGCCTCGGCGTAGTCAACCAAGGCGGCGCGTATGCCGGCGGCTGTGAAGTCGGCAACGATTTGGCTTAGTTTCCGTGTGTCGCGGCAAGAGTAGTTGCCTATGTTTATCGCGCCGTTGCTCGTGTGTTCGATGCGGCCCGGCCCGGTCTTCGTGGAGCAGATGAAGGCCAGCCCGGCGGCAAGTTGCGCCCCAGGGATCATTTCCTCTACGGCGGCCTCCACGCCGATGCCGTTTTGTATGAGCAGCACGATGGTGCCTTCTGTGAGCACCGGCGGCAGCAGCGAGGCCAGTTGGGCGTTGGCCGTGGTCTTAAGTGCCACTATCGCCACGTCGCACGGGC
This sequence comes from uncultured Prevotella sp., assembly GCA_944321645.1. GTDB lineage: Bacteria > Bacteroidota > Bacteroidia > Bacteroidales > Bacteroidaceae > Prevotella. The sequence goes on along the minus strand of CALUMB010000033.1, from coordinate 29,185 downwards.
CAATGTCTGCCGTGCTCCGGTAGGCGTTAGGCTTGCCGATGGCAAACGAGCCGTCGCACGACTCTACGTGAAGCCCGTTTGCGGCCACGTGGTCGTAGTCGGAGTGCAGCAGGAAGTGTACGTCGAAGCCGGCCTTTGCCAGCCGCCCGCCATAGAATCCGCCTATGGCCCCTGTTCCTATTATGGCGTATCTCATTGCGTCTTGTTGTTTTTTATGTTTGTCGTACTTTAATTTAATGTATAAGGATGCCTTGTCTTTACGCAAAGGCAATGCCAGTGAGCGGAAACAAAGCTTGCTTTGAGTTTCCCGAACGCAGCTTGCTTTATGCAAAGGCAATGCCAGTGAGCGGAAACAAAGCTTGCTTTGAGTTTCCCGAACGCAGCTTGCTTTATGCAAAGGTAGGCATTTTGTTTTGATAAAAGAGTCCATTGTCGAAATAAAAGCGTATCTTTGCAGCGTTTTATCCTATTTTGGCAATAGTGAAACAAGACGGATTAGACCTTCTGAACAATATACAATATCCCGGCGACTTGCGCCGCTTGGACGTGGAGCAGCTGCCGGAGGTGTGTGCGGAATTGCGCCGCGACATACTCGCGGAGCTGTCGGTAAACCCCGGCCACCTGGCTTCGAGCCTCGGCGTGGTGGAGCTGACGGTGGCCCTGCACTACGTCTACGACACGCCCTACGACCGCATCGTGTGGGATGTGGGCCACCAGGCCTACGGCCACAAGATACTGACCGGGCGCAGGGAGGCTTTCTGTACCAACCGCAAGCTCCACGGCATCATGCCGTTCCCGTCGCCACTGGAGAGCGAGTACGACACGTTCGTGTGCGGCCACGCCAGCAACTCCATCTCGGCCGCCCTCGGCATGGCCGTGGCGGAGAAGAGGCTGCCGGCCGTGGAAGGCGGCCACGGGCAGGAACGCCGTGTGGTGGCGGTGATAGGCGACGGCGCGATGAGCGGCGGGCTGGCCTTCGAGGGCCTCAACAACGTGTCGTCGATGCCCAACGACATACTGATCGTGCTCAACGACAACAACATGAGCATCGACCGTAGCGTGGGCGGCATGAAGCAATACCTGATAGGCCTGAACACGAACGAGACCTACAACGCGCTGCGGTTTAAGCTATCGCAGTGGCTGCGCTCGCGCGGCTACCTTGAAGACGACCGCCGCAAGGGCCTCATACGCCTGGGCAACGCGCTCAAGTCGGCCTTCAGCCACCAGCAGAACCTGTTCGAGGGGCTTGACATACGCTATTTCGGCCCGTTCGACGGGCATAACGTGAAGGAGCTTGTGCGCGTGTTCCGCCAGCTGCGCAACATGAGGGGACCTAAGCTGCTGCACCTGCACACGACCAAGGGCAAGGGCTACGAGCCGGCAGAAAAGGCCGCCACTATATGGCACGCGCCGGGAAAGTTCGACGTGGACACGGGCGAGCGCATCGGCGACGACGACGAGGGCAAGCCCGCAAAGTTCCAGGACGTGTTCGGGAACACGCTGCTCGAGCTTGCCAGGCAAAACCCGCGCATAGTGGGCGTAACCCCCGCCATGCCCACGGGGTGCTCGATGAGCATAATGATGGAGCGGATGCCGGACCGCGTGTTCGACGTGGGCATTGCCGAAGGCCATGCCGTAACCTTCTCCGGGGGCATGGCCAAGGAGGGGCTGCAGCCGTTCTGCAACATCTATAGCGCCTTTGCGCAACGCGCCTACGACAACATCATACACGACGTGGCCATACTCCGCCTGCCCGTGGTGCTCTGCCTCGACCGCGCCGGGCTTGTGGGCGAAGACGGCCCGACGCACCACGGGGCCTTCGACATGGCCGCACTGCGCCCGATACCGAACCTAACCATAGCCTCGCCCATGGACGAGCACGAGCTGCGCCGCCTCATGTACACGGCACAGCTGCCCGGCAAGGGCCCCTTCGTGATACGCTACCCGCGCGGGCGCGGCGTGCTGCGCGACTGGCACTGCCCGCTTGAGGAAATACAGGTAGGCACGGGGCGGCGGCTGAAGGACGGGCGCGACGTGGCCGTGCTGACCATAGGCCCGATAGGCAACGATGCCGCTGAGGCCATAGCCGAAGCCGAGCGCGAGGCTGCGGGGCTTAGCGTGGCCCACTACGACATGAGGTTCCTCAAGCCGCTCGACGAGGGCCTGCTCGCGGAAGTGGCCGCAAGGTTCAGCCACATAGTGACCGTTGAGGACGGCGTGCGCGCCGGGGGCATGGGCTCGGCGGTGCTCGAGTGGATGGCCGACCGCGGCCATGCGCCGCGCGTCACGCGCCTCGGGCTGCCCGACAAGTTCGTGGAGCACGGCACGGTGGCGCAGCTCATGCACATTACCGGCATCGACAAAGACAGCATAAAGGCCGCGATAAAGGCTGCCGCCATGCCCGGCGGCAAACAAAACACAACAATACCGCAACCATGAAGATAATAATTGCAGGGGCAGGGGCCGTAGGCACGCATCTGGCCAAGCTCTTGTCAAGGGACCGCCAGGACTGCGTTTTGCTCGACGACGACGAAAGCAGGCTCGACGGACTCGACAGCGAATACGACATAATGACCATGGTCGGCTCGCCGACGAGCATACGCACGCTCAAGGAGGCAGGCACGCAGGGGGCTGACCTGTTCGTGGCCGTGACACCAGACGAGAGCCGCAACATGACGGCCTGCATCATTGCCCACGCCATAGGGGCGAAGAAGACCGTGGCGAGGATTGACAACTACGAGTACCTCTCGCCAAAGCTCCAGCCTTTCTTCAACAAGCTCGGCATCGACTCGCTCATCTACCCGGAGGTGCTGGCGGCCATCGACATCAACAACGGGCTGCAGATGAGCTGGGTGAGGCAGCGTTGGGACGTGCATGGCGGTGCGCTCGTGATGCTCGGCATCAAGCTGCGCACAGGCTGCGAGATACTGAACAGGCCGCTGAAAGAGCTTTGCGGCCCCGACGACCCATACCATATCGTGGCAATAAAGCGCGAGAACGAAACGCTCGTGCCGGGCGGAAACGACGAGCTTAAGCTCGGAGACCTGGCCTATTTCATGACTACCAAGGAGTACATCTCCTACATACGCAAGATAGTGGGCAAGGAACAATACGCCGACGTGAAGAACGTTATAATCATGGGCGGCGGCAAAACGTCGGTGAGGGCTGCACTCACCGCGCCAAAATACATGGACATAAAAATCATCGAGACCGACGAGCAGCGCTGCATTAGGCTCAACGAACTGCTCGCCGACACCGACACCATGGTCATTCGCGGCGACGGGCGCAACATCAACCTGCTGATGGAGGAGGGGATAAAGAACACGCAGGCATTTGTCGCGCTCACCGACAACGCCGAGACGAACATCCTGGCCTGCCTGACGGCAAAGAGGCTCGGCGTGAGGAAGACCATCGCCATGGTGGAAAACCTCGACTACGTGGACATGGCGGAGGAACTTGACATTGGGACGATAATAAACAAGAAGACCATCGCGGCCAGCCACATATACCAGATGATGCTCGACGCTAAGGTGAGCAACCTGCGCTCGCTCATGATGGTGGACGCCGACGTGGCCGAGTTTACCGCCGAGGAAGGCTCGCCGGTGACGAAGAAGCCCGTGAAGAGCCTCGGGCTGCCTTTCGGCGTGGCCATAGGCGGGCTGGTGCGCGGCGACGTCGGGATGCTCGTCAACGGCAACTCGCAAATCTTGCCCGGCGACTCGGTGATGGTGTTCTGCCACGAGCAGAAGATGAACAAGATGGAGAAATACTTCAAGCAGGCATCGCTATGGTGAACTTCGGCATCGTTTCAAAAATCATCGGGCAGCTTCTCTTTCTCGAGTGCGGCATGATGCTGGTCGGGCTAATCATGGCGATGTGCTACCGCGAGGACGACGTCATGGCCTTCGCGCTGTCTATGGTGGCCACGGCTTGCGGCGCGTTGGTGTTCAAGTACTTCGGGCGCAACGCCGGAAACGAGCTTAACCGGCGCGAGGCCTACCTTGTGGTGGCCCTCATTTGGGTGGTGTTCTGCGCCTTCGGCATGCTGCCTTTCCTCATAAGCGGCTACATCCCGAGCGTCACCGACGCCTATTTCGAGACGATGTCGGGCTTCACCACCACCGGCGCAACGATAATAGACGACGTTGAGTGCCTGCCGCACACCATCCTGTTCTGGCGCTCGTTCACGCACTGGATAGGCGGCTTGGGCATCGTTTTCTTCACAATTGCCATACTGCCGTCCATCGTCGGCGGGAGCATCAAGGTGTTTGCGGCGGAGTCTACGGGGCCGATGAAGTCGAAGATGCACCCTCGGCTGAGCACCGACGCGAAGTGGATCTGGATGGTCTACCTCGCCCTCACCGCCGCCTGCGCACTGCTTTTCTGCCTGTTCGGCATGGAAGTGTTCGACAGCGTTTGCTATTCGATGTCGATAACGGGCACCGGCGGCTTCGCGCCCCACAACAACAGCATTGCCCACTACGGCTCCGACGCGATAGAATACATCGCCACGCTGTTCCAGTTCCTGGCCGGGATGAACTTCACGTTGATTTATGTCGTGATGTTCAAAGGCCAGGTTGGGAAGCTGTACCGAAACTCCGAGTTTAAGCTTTATTGCAGCGTGATAGCCGTTTCGACGCTCATCATAATGTATTTCCTCGTCAGCCGCAGCGGCTACGACGTCGAGCGGGCGTTCAGGGTGTCGCTCTTCCAGGTCGTAACGTTCATCACCACCACCGGGATGTTCAGCGACAATGCGGGGCTTTGGCCACATTTCACATGGGTCGTGCTCGGCATCTGTATGTTCATCGGCTCGTGCGCCGGGTCGACGAGCGGCGGGTTCAAGTGCATACGCGGCGTGATGGTGCTTAAAATCATACGCAACGAGTTCAAGCAGATACTCCACCCGAACGCCGTCTTGCCCGTGAAGATTAACGGCCAGAACGTGCAGATGGACAAGGTGCCTTCGCTTCTGGCCTTCTTCGTGTCGTACATACTCATCTGCCTCGTGGCTTCGATGGTGATAATACTGTCGGGAGTGGACGACACAAACTCCATAACGATAGCCTTGAGCAGCATCAGCAACGTTGGGCCCGCGCTCGGCAGCACCATTGGCCCTACCATGTCGTGGAGCTCGTTGCCCGACGGCATCAAGTGGCTCTGCTCGCTCCTGATGCTCATAGGCCGCTTGGAGATAATGACAGTTTTGGTTTTGTTTACCCGCGGCTTCTGGAAAGAAAACTGAAGCGGCATAAAAATCTTGATTATGGACAGTTTTTTTAAGTTCAACCCATTGTTGAAGCAGACCATCTGGGGCGGCGGCCGCATCGTGCCGTTCAAGCGTTTGGGCGGCGAAGCCGACGGCGTGGGCGAGAGCTGGGAAGTTTCCGGCGTTGAGGGAAGCCAGACCACGGTGGCCGGGGGCAGCCGCGACGGGGTGGCGACCAACGACCTCGTGGCGGAGTTTGGCGCCGACCTGCTCGGCGCTGACAACTATTCGCGCTTCGGAAACGAGTTCCCGCTGCTTGTGAAGTTCATCGACGCAGCCCGCGACTTGTCGGTGCAGGTGCATCCCGACGACGCTACCGCACGCCGCCAGGGGCGCGGGCGTGGCAAGACGGAGATGTGGTATGTGATGGACTCTGCGCCGGAGGCCAGCATGATGGTGGGCCTGAAGCGGAGCGTGACGCCGGAGGAGTTCAAGGAACTTGTGGCCGACGGCTCCATCTGCGATGCCCTCTGCCGCTACAGCGTGGCCGAGGGCGACTGCTTCTACATACCCGCCGGGCGCATACACAGCATCGGGGCGGGCTGCTTCCTCGCCGAGATACAGCAGACGAGCGACGTTACTTACAGGATATACGATTTCAACCGGAAAGACAAGGACGGCAACCCGAGGCAGCTGCACACCCAAGAGGCAGCCGAGGCGGTGGACTGCGAAGCCAAGGGCGACTATCGGACGGCCTACCGCCGCGAGCGCAACCAAGGCGTGGAGCTGGTGAGGAGCGACTTCTTCACCACGGCGGTGTACGACATCGACGAGCCGATGGCCCTCGACTACAGCGAGCTTGACAGCTTCGTGCTGCTCGTTGGCGTGGGCGGCGAGTGCTCGCTTGCCTTTGGCGACGGCACGCAGACCACGCTCCGCGCGGGCGAGACGGTGCTCCTGCCGGCCACGACGGGCGTTGTGGTGGCGTCGGGCGAGGGCAAGTTCCTTGAGACCTACATCGGCTGACTGCCGCTTCCGGCTTCGCTTTCAGGCCCTGTGGCGGGCTTGCCGTCGCACTCGTCGAGGTAGCGGGCCACGTCGCCTTGCAGCCGCCTGAACTGCGGGCAGTTCATGTATCCCACGCTTTTCTTCAGCATCGAGGCTATGCCCTCGATGCTGTTTTCGTAGCACGACATTTCGTTTTGCCGCTGCGTGCTGTGTACCGACGTGCGCGAAATCTCGTTTTCGCGTTCCAGCCGCAGCTTGTTGCACACTTTCGTCATTATCGGCACCACCACGCTGTCGAATATATGGTGGCCTTGTATGTAGAGATATGTGGTCTCTGGCGTCACGCCCAGGGCCAGAAGCTCGCCTTGCAGCTTGCGGCACTCGTGCTTCCCGGCGGGGTACCGCTTTTGCAGGAAGCGCACCTTGCGGTCTATCTTGCCCTTTAGGTGGTCGATGGATGCCTGCGGGTACGCCACGTTGAAGCCCCCCGGCTCGGCCAGCCGGCAGAACTCCGTAAGCGAGAACTCGTTGTGCTGCCCCGTGCGGTACATCCACACAGACCACACGAAGAGCGGGAAGCAAGCCTCGGAGAAGCGTTCCATGTAGTCGACGAAGTCGAATATGGCGTGGTCGTTGAGCGTGGCCATCACGCATACGTTGTGCAGTCCGGCTGCATAGCACTGGAAGTTCTCTATGGCGTAGACGTAGGTGTGGAACACGTAGGGGCTGTTCAATATCGTGGCCGACATGGGCGTGCAGCCCTGCATGAGGTAGTCGTAGTCGGCATCCACGCAGGCTATCATGTCGCGGCCCACCTTCCCTTCTATGAAGTTCATCAGCACCGACTTCTTGCCGCGCTTCAGCCGCCCCTTCGACGGCAGCATTACCTCGAAGAAGCGCGTGTCGTCCTCGAAGCGGTCGAGCACGGTGCGCCAGAAGTACACGTCGTCGTAGCTCTCCACGTAGGCCACTATCTTTCGCCGCGCCCGCTTGGAGTTGAGGCGGTTGGCCGCCTCTACGTAGCGCGAGTTTACGTTGTCTCTTAGCCGTTTGCCCATGTCTGTGCCTGTTTTTGCCGTTGTCTTGTTGGGTGCCGGGACCTGCCTTGGCGCGTGTGCGCGTCGTGGCGGGCGGCGGTCAGAGCGTAATGTCGCTCACCTCCGTCACCTTGTCCATCCATCCGTTCATTATCACGGCGGGCGAGTGGGTGGTGAGCACCACCTGCACGTTGGGGTTCAGGTCTACGATGAGGTCGATGAGCCGCTGCTGCCAGTCTACGTGCAGGCTCACTTCAGGCTCGTCCATGAAGAGCACGTAGTGCTGGTTGTCCTCTATAAGCACTGTGAGCAGTATGGCGAGCATCTGCTTTTCGCCGCTCGAGAGCTGGTATGGCGTAAGCTCTTCGCCAATCTGCGTGAACATGATTTCGTTCTTCGAGCGTATCAGTTGCTTGCCCGTGTCGGCGAAGAGCTTGTCCATCATGTCCTGGAACTTCTTCTTCGGCGCCGACAGCTCCTGCGCCTTCTGTGCCGCGTCGGGTGCGCCGCTGCGCAGGGCTTCTATTATCCGGTTGCCCACGTTCACCTGGTAGTCGAGGTATTTGCGCTGCAGCTGGTAGAGCTGCCAGTCGAGTTCGGTGGTGACCGATGCGTCCACAATCTTGCTCACCAGGTCGCTGCTCATCAGCGGGCGGTCGAAGCTGCGTATCACGTCGTAGCGTATCCACCGCGCGTCTTCTGGCATCACCTTTATGCGCACGCCCTTGAGCATGTGGCTGGGGAACTCGCCGCCCTGCATCAGCCCGCGCACCACCTTGTTGAGTATGGTGCTTTTGCCCACGCCGTTTATGCCGCTGAGTATGTTTACCTTGGGGTCGAGGTTCCAGATGATGTGCCTCGTGCCGCTCCACAGAGAGTCAATCTCAATCTGCACTATGTAGTCTGCGTATTTCTGCATAAGCCGCCGGTTTGAAATCTTAATGGCAAATATAGCGTTTTTTATGGGAAAATGCGTACTTTTGCACCATGATTTTATTCTAAAAAAACATTAACATGGATAACAGACGGCCTCTCTTGGCCCATCTTAGCCTTTTTCTTGCGTGCGTGTGCTGGGGGCTTATGGCCCCGGTGGGCAAGGACGCCATGGCCCACGGCATAAGCGGCGTCGAGCTTGTCACGCTCCGCGTGGCGGGCGCGGCAGTGTTGTTCTGGGTGGCCTCGCTCTTCGCGCGGCGCGAGCGGGTGCCGGGGCGCGACCTCGTGCGCCTGTTTTTCGCCGGCCTGCTCGGCCTCGTGTTCAACCAGTGCTGCTACATCATCGGCCTCGGCGTCACCTCGCCCATCAACGCGAGCATAGTAACCACCTCGGCGCCCATCTTTGCCATGGTGCTCTCGGCGCTAATACTCAAAGAGCCAGTCACTGGCAAGAAGGCCGTGGGCGTGCTCCTCGGCTTCAGCGGCGCCTTGATATTGATTCTCGCCAGCGCACAGGCCGCAAGCTCTAAGGTGGGCGACCTGCGCGGCGACCTGCTCTGCCTCTTCGCCCAGTTCTCGTTTGCGCTCTACCTGGCGCTGTTCCGCCCGCTCGTGCAACGCTACTCGGTGTTCACCGTAAACAAGTGGATGTTCACCTTCGCCGCCATTGTCGTGCTGCCGTTCACTGCCGGGCGCATGGCCGAGATAGACTATGCCGCCACCCCGGCCGCGTCGTGGTGGGAGGCGGCCTACGTGGTGGTGGTCGGCACGTTCCTCTGCTACATACTCATGATGGTGGGCCAGCGCACGCTGAGGCCGACGGTGGTGAGCATCTACAACTACCTCCAGCCGGTGGCCTCGGTGGCGGTGAGCGTGGCCATGGGGCTTGGCGTGTTCGGCCTTAGCCATGCCGTGGCGGTGGCCCTCGTGTTCTCCGGCGTGTGGCTCGTCACCAAGTCGAAGAGCCGCGCCGACATAGAGCGCGGGCAGGGAGGCAAGGGCGAGGCTGCCGCAGGGCGGTGACCAAGGGCTGGGTGAATGTTAAAAACGGAGGGTCGGAAGCCCTCCGTTTTTGCGTTGTTTACGGCGACGGGGCGTTTTGCCGCAAATAACGCGAAAATGGGTGGGCAATCGTAACCGCTTGGCCTTGTGTGGATTATGTGCCTTGCCTGCCTGTCTGTGCAATGGCAAAGCCCCAGTTTTGGGCAAAAATGCGCCCGGAAAGTGCGTTTTCTTTACAAAATCGGCCTGCAAAGCGTGCCGTTTTGCAATCCAAAACACCCCGTTTCGCGTTCTAAAACGTGCCGTTTTGCGTTGCGGAACGGCACGTTTGGGAAATCCGGCGGTGCCGTTCGGCTTTTTCGCCCGCCCAAGGCGGCCTCCCGATTTCTATTTCGCCGCTTTCTGCCGAGTTAAATCCGGCAGGCGCGAATGCTAAAAAACAATAATAAGTCAAGGTCGGCACGGCTTTTGCTCGGTGCCGCCGTGCCCGCCTTGTCGGCCCGGCGTGGCGCCGCCGGTGGCGCCGCCGTGCCAGTGGCGCGGCGTTCCGCCTTGCTGGCCTTTGCTGGCTTGCAAGGCCGGCAAGGCATAGGGCCGCGCTTGGTGGCTCGCTGGCGTCCGCCCAATGGCCGCTTCGCCCGCTGCTTGTAAATTGGTGGCAAAAAACAAAACCGATTGTTTTGCAGTCTCTGCATTTTGCTGTAACTTTGCATCTTGGTAGGCTCCGACCATTGCCCGCGGCGGGGTGGGCGCGGCCTGCCGCTATCTTGACAACAAAACTAAAAACTACACGCAAATGGAAAAACTAATCACAGCTTTCGCCGCGCTATTGATGTCGGCGCCGCTGGCGTTCGGGCAGGTACCCAACCCGGTGGAAGACGTAAACAAGGTGGTGGACAACACCCCCGACAGCATAGCCAAGGCGCTCATGTCGAGGCCCGCCCCGGGGGCGACGCGCAAGGAGGGCAAGCCCGTGGTGTTCTACATCGGCGACTCCACCATGCGCAACGGAACGCTCGGCAACGGCAACAACGGCCAGTGGGGGTGGGGGTATTTCGCCTCGCTTTACATCGACCCCGAAAAGGCGAGCGTGGAGAACCAGGCCCTCGGGGGCATGAGCACGCGCACGTTCTACAACCAGCTGTGGCCCGACATACGCAAGGCGCTGCGCCCCGGCGACTGGGTGATAATACAGCTCGGCCACAACGACAACGGCCCCTACGACAGCGGGCGCGCCCGAGCCGTGCTTAAAGGCACGGGCCGCGACTCCATCAACGTGATCATAAAGGAGACGGGCAAGAAAGAGACCGTCTACACCTACGGCGGCTACATCCGCAAGTACATCGAGGACTGCCGCAAGGCGGGCGCAAACCCCGTGCTCATGTCGCTCACGCCGCGCAATGCCTACGGCGACGACGGCAAGATCGTGCGCAAGCAGCAGGGCGAGTGGCTCGAGGAGATTGGCCGCGAGATGGGCGTGCCTTACGTAGACCTCAACGAGATTTCGGGCGCTAAGCTCGACAAGTACGGCAAGTGGAAGACCGACTACCACTTCTACCGCGACAAGATTCACACCAGCAAGTTCGGCGCAGAGATGAACGCACGCTCCGCAGCCGAGGGCATCGCCGCCAGCACCGACCCGAAGCTGGCCCCGCTGCAGGCCATGCTCAAGGGCGTTGAGCTGCCCGTGGTGGCCGTGAAGCGCGAGAAGGGCAAGCCCGTGGTGTTCATAACAGGCGACTCCACCGTGAAGAACACCGACCGCGACCCCGACGGCATGTGGGGATGGGGCTCGCAGGCATACACCGTGTTCGACTCGACGAAGGTCACCTGCGTCAACTGCGCCAAGGCCGGACGCTCCACCCGCACCTACCTTAACGAGGGGCGGTGGGAGCAAGTGTACAACTCGCTGCAGCCGGGCGACTTTGTGCTCATACAGTTCGGCCACAACGACATCGGCCCCATCGACGACCAGAAGAAGCGTGGGGTGATACGCGGCACGGCAGACTCAAGCCACGTGTACCGCATGAAGGACAACGGGATGTACGAAGTGGTCTACACCTTCGGCTGGTACCTCAAGAAGTTCATACAGGACGTGCGCGAGAAGGGCGCCACGCCCATACTGCTCTCGCTCACCCCGCGCAACGAGTGGCCCGGCGGCAAGATTGAGCGGCGCAACGACTCCTATGGCAAGTGGTACCGCGAAGTGGCCGAGGAGACCGGCGTGGAGTTCGTAGACGTACACAACATCACCGCCGACTTCCTCGACAAGGAGTGCGGCAGCAAGGAGAAGGCCATGAAGTACTACAACCACGACCACACCCACACCTCGCTGCTCGGCGCCCAGACCAACGCCAAGAGCGTGGCCAAGGGCCTGCGCGACATAAACAGCCCGCTGGCAAAGTACCTGAAATAGACGCCCCTCCATCCGCCCTCCCCGGCGGGGAGTGGGCTTCCTGCGGCACGGAACCCGCCGCTGAAGCCCTCTCCCCGCCGGGGAGAGTTGGAAAGGGGCTTAAAACTTACGCATAGAAATGATTGACAGAGCCACCGTAGAACGCATCCTTGACGCCGCAGACATCGTGGACGTGGTGTCGGAGTTCGTCACCTTGCGCAAGCGCGGGGTGAACTACGTCGGCCTGTGCCCGTTCCACGACGACAAGACGCCGTCGTTCTACGTCTCCCCATCGAAGGGGGTGTGCAAGTGCTTCGCCTGCGGCAAGGGCGGCAATGCCGTACACTTCGTGATGGAGCACGAGCAAATCACCTATCCCGAAGCATTGCGCTGGCTCGCCCGCAAGTATAACATAGAGATAAAGGAGCGCGAGCTTACCGACGAAGAGCGGCTCGAACGGGGCGAGCGCGAGAGTATGTTCATCGTCAACGAGTGGGCGATGGGCTACTTCAGCGACGTGCTCAACACCGACCCCGACGGCCTGGCCATAGGCAAGCAGTATTTCCGCAGCCGCGGCTTCCGCGACGACATCATCGCAAGGTTCAACCTGGGCTTCGCCCTCTCGCGACGCGACGCCCTCTCGGCGACAGCCATCGCCAAGGGCTACAAGGAGGAGTACCTTATCAAGACGGGCCTCTGCTACAAGAAGGAAAGCGGCGGGCTGGTCGACCGATACGCCGGGCGGGTGATCTTTCCGTGGATAAACGTCAGCGGGAAGGTGGTGGCCTTCGGCGGGCGGCTCCTCGACTCGCGCACAAAGGGCGTGCAGCAAAAGTACGTAAACTCGCCCGACTCCGACATCTACCACAAGGACCACGAGCTTTACGGCATCTTCCAGGCCAAGAAGGCCATAGTGAAGGAAGACCGGGTGTTCATGGTAGAGGGCTACACCGACGTGATTTCGATGCACCAGTGCGGCATAGAAAACGTGGTGGCCAACTCCGGCACGGCCCTGAGCACGCACCAGATACGCCTCCTGCGCCGCTTCACGCCAAACATAGTGCTGCTCTACGACGGCGACGAGGCGGGCATACACGCCGCAATGCGAGGCACCGATATGCTGCTTTCGGAGGGCATGAACATCAAGGTGCTGGTGCTGCCGGACGGCGACGACCCCGACAGCTTCTCCAGGAAGCACACGGCGGAGGAGTTCCGCAGCTACATAGAGCAGTGCCAGACGGACTTCATTGAGTTTAAGACTGCGCTCACCCTGCGCGGCGTGACCGACCCCGTGAAGCGGTCGGAGGCCATAAGCGGTATCGTGAAGAGCATATCCGTGATACCAAACCAGATAACGCGCGACACCTACCTGCACGAGTGCGCCCTGCGGCTCGGCATGAGCGAGGCCACGCTCGTTGGCACGATGAACCGCTTCATCAGCGGCGCCAAGGAGGAGCAGGCCAAGGAAGCCGGGCGCGAGGAGCGCAGGCTGCAGCGCGAAGGGGGCGACGGCGCGGCGCAGCCGGCCACAATCGGCCTCCATTCCATCGACGAACAGGCCGGCGAAGTGGAGCGGATGCTCATCAGCGAGGTGATACGCCACGGCGAAGAGACAATATTCGAGGGGCTAGAGACCGACGACGGGCAGACCGTCAACCTCTCCGTGGCGCAGTACATCGACTACGACTTGGCGCAGGACGGCATCAGCTTTGCCAACGAGACGTACAACCGCATACTCGCCGAGGCCGCCGAGCACAGCGGCGAGGAGGGCTTCAAGGCCGAGAGCTACTTCCTCCACCATCCCGATGCCGACGTTAGCCGGGTGGCGGGCGAGCTGGCCATTGTGCCTTACCGCCTGTGCCGGAGCCTGGAGATGGAGCATACGATGGAGAGCTTGCGCCTGCGCGTGACGCACCTCGTGCTCGACTTGCGCATGGACATCACGCAGAAGCACATCAAAGACGTGAAGAGGCGGCTGCTCGAGGCTGGCTCCGACATGGCCAAGGTGGAGCCGCTCATGCGCGAATACAAGGAAGCACAGCAGCTGCGCAACATCCTGGCGCGGCGCGTGGGCAACGACATCGTAAGCTGACGCCTTTGCCATCGGCGGGCAGCTCCGGGCTTGCCGCCGGCAGTTCTTTTAGGATAGCATAACCGCAACACAATGTATTATATAGAAAAGACCATCGAAATATCCGCGAGCCACAGCCTCGCGCTCGACTATGAGAGCAAATGCACGCGCCTGCACGGCCACAACTGGGTGATAACCATCTTCTGCCGGGCACGCGAGCTGGACGCCAACGGCATGGTGACAGACTTCACCGAGGTCAAGCGCAAGGTGAAGGGGCTGCTCGACCACACCAACCTCAACGAGGTGTTGCCGTTCAACCCCACGGCGGAGAACATCGCCCGGTGGTGCGTGGAGCAGGTGGACAATTGCTACAAGGCGTCGGTGCGCGAGAGCGAGGGCAACGTTGCCACCTACGTAGCCGACGAGTAGCCGCGTCCGCCTGCCGCATCTGGCCTTGGCTCCGGCGCAGGGCTAATGGCCGGGCTGGCTCGCCGATAACGACAAAATACATTAGACTATGGCATTGAAGAGAGTGAACGGCATCTTCGCCACCATCCAGGGCGAAGGCCACAACGCAGGGCGGGCCGCCGTGTTCGTCAGGCTTGCCGGGTGCAACTTGCGCTGCCCGTTTTGCGATACCGACTTTGCGGCATACCGCGAAATGTCTGACGCCGACATCGTTTCGGCCGTGTGCGCCTTTGGGCCGCGCTTCGTCGTGCTCACGGGTGGCGAGCCTGCGCTGCAGGCCGACGCGGAGTTGGTGGGCCTGTTGCACGGGGCGGGCTGCGAGGTGGCCATGGAGACCAATGGCACGCGCACTCCGCCGGAGGGCATCGACTGGCTCACCGTGTCGCCGAAGCAGCCCTTTGTAGGCGGGCTGGGGCGGCTTGCCGTGGCCCGCTGCAACGAACTGAAGTGCATTTTCGACGGCATTGCGCCGGTGTCCGACTTCGGCGTAGAGGCCGACTACTACTACTTGCAGCCGTGCGACGTTGGCGGCGGGCCGCAGTCGGAGCCGAACAGGCGCGTCACCGAAGCCTGCATCGACTACGTATTGCGCCACCCGCAGTGGCGGCTGTCGCTGCAAACTCACAAGCTCGCGGGCTTTAAGTAAACCTGTACGGCCTATGCACGGACTCTACATCGCAGCCGTCGTAATCTACGAGATTATCGCCGCCGCCACCGTTGTCCACGTCTTGATGGACAACAGGCAGCCGGCCAAGACCATGGCGTGGGCCTTGGTGGTCTTGTTCGTGCCTGTCGTGGGCATGGTGCTTTACTTCTTCTTCGGCATCGACACGCGCAAGGACCGCATGGTGAGCCAGCGCAGCATCGACCAACTTACCAAGCGCTCGATGCTTGAGTTCGCCGAGCAGCGCGACTTGTGCCTTCCCGAAGGCTACAAGCAGGTCATCGAGCTTTTCATCAACCAGAACATGGCCTTGCCTTTCAACAACACCAAGGCCGAAATCTTTACCGACGGCCATTCGTTCTTCATCGAACTCCTGGCCGCGATAGGCCGCGCGCGCCACCACATACACATCGATATGTTCATTTTTGCCGACGACCCGCTCGGCAACCTCGTGGCCGACGCGCTGATAGACAAGGCCGGGCGTGGCGTTGAGGTGCGCGTGGTGTACGACGATGTGGGCTGCTGGAACGTCGATCGCCGCTTCTTTGAACGTATGCGTGAGGGCGGGGTGGACGTCCAGGCGTTCCTCCCCGTGAGGTTCCCGTCGTTCACCAGCAAGGTGAACTACCGCAACCACCGCAAGATTGTGGTGGTGGACGGCCGCGAAGGCTTTATCGGCGGCATGAACATCGCCCTGCGCTATGTAAAGGGAACGGGCGACCGGGCATGGCGTGACACTATGGTCAGGGTGACGGGCGGGGCCGTCTACGGGTTGCAGAGGGCGTTCCTCGTCGATTGGTATTTCGTTGAGCGCACCCTTGTGTCGAGCCGGCAGTATTATCCGCAGCCCGATGGCAGCGTGCAGTCGCCGTGCATCGCGCAGATAGTGACGGGCAGCCCAATTTCCCCCTACCCGGAAATCATGCAGGGCTATGTGCGGGTGATACTCGGGGCGCGCCGCTACATATACATCGAGACGCCTTATTTCCTGCCCACGGAGCCTGTGCTCTTCGCGCTGAAGACAGCCTCGCTGGGCGGCATCGACATACGTATCATCGTGCCGGAGAAGAGCGATTCTAAGTTTGTGGAGTGGGCCGGGCGGTCTTACCTGCGCGACATGGCGGCGGCGGGGGTAAAGATTTACCTTTACAAGGCGGGCTTCCTGCACAGCAAGATGCTCGTGTGCGACGACTCGCTCGCCACGTGCGGCTCTACGAATGTTGACTTCCGCAGCTTTGAGAACGATTTTGAGGCTAATGCGTTTTTCTACGATGGCGAGACGGCCATGCGCTTCAAGGACGTGTTCCTGCGCGACCAGGAGCGCTCGGTGCTGTTCGGCGAGACCGAGCTTGGGCGCAGGCCGGGCTTTGGCCGGAGGCTTTGGGAGAGCCTCACGCGGCTGCTTTCGCCCGTGATGTGAGCTTGTGTTGGGGGTGGCTTGGCCTGTTTGGTTGATTCGGGCGGTTGCCCCAATCAGTCGGATTGGCCGTTCTTGAATATAGAGAAGTTCACGCTTCCGTATGAGCGGTGCTCTACAAACTGGCTGAGTTGGCTGAAGTCGTTTTTCGCCCCGTGCTCGAATACGAACACGCCTCCGTCGGCCAGCACGCCGCTGCCGAGCACGAGGCTCGGTATCGAGGCGAGCGTTGGGAGCGAGTAGGGCGGGTCGGCGAAGATGAAGTCGAACCGGCGGTGGCACGACTTGAGGTAGCGGAACACGTCGCCGCGCACCGGCAGGCCATTCGTTGCGCCAATCTTGTCGAGGCACTTGCAGATGAAGGCGTGGTGGTCGCGGTCTTGTTCCACGCTCACCACCGAGGCGCAGCCGCGCGAGAGCAGTTCGAGCGTGATGCTGCCTGTGCCGGAAAAGAGGTCGAGCGCGTCTTTCCCGTCGAAGTCAATGTAGCCGGCCAGCACGTTGAACAGGTTTTCCTTGGCGAAGTCGGTGGTGGGCCTGGCCTTGAAAGTCTTCGGTATGTCGAAGCGGCGGCCCTTGTAGAGTCCTGTGATTATTCTCATTTCCTTACCTTCCTTTCACGTAGTAGGCCATAAGGTCGTATGGCATTCCCTTTATGAGCGTTGCCGGCGCGCGGTTGAAGTCGCCCGTGGGGTTGATTGTGTACGCCCTTTGCAGGAACCTTTTCAGTTCAGGCACGAGCCAATCCTGCTCCGGGATGTCGCCCACGATGTGCAGTTCGTCGTGCTCGGGGCTTAGCGCGAGCTGCTTCCAGACGTTCAGGATGAAGTACAGGGCGTCGTGGGCGTTGGCGGCGTCGAACGTGTTGCAGAACTTGAACCGGCGTTGGTTGAAGCTGAACAGCTCCAGCTTCCTGTCGTGGAAGTAGCCGTAGAGCTTGCCCCGCGAGCCGATGAAGCTCCGCTGGTGGAGGTATTTCCAGACTGGCGTCATGGCGCAGTTCACCACCACGTCGGCGAAGTGGTCGTCGATTACGAGCTTCAGGTCTTTGTTTATTGTGAACACTGCCACTGCACTAAGCTCCGGCAAGACGTTGTAGGCCACGCGGTCAGGCTCGCTTTGCGTGAAGGAGCGCCGGTAGAACTGTTCGGCGTCGTCGGCCTTGAAGAGGTCGAGCGGCACCATGAGCACCGGTGAGTCCACCATTGCGAGCGCCCTGTTGAAGCCCATCCCGGGCAGCGAGGCCGTCTTGAAGGCTTCGCGCAGGTTTGCCGGCATTGACATACCGCTCTTCACCGTGTACGGCTCGAAGGTCACTTCGCCGCTGTTTCCGTCGGCGTTGGCCGACGAGAACGACAGCGAGTGGCGGCTCACCCTGATGGTGAGCCGCCTGCTCATGGCTGCTGTGGGATGTTGTTGCGCAGTGGCTTGCATTGCTTGTGGTCTGGTTACAGTCTTTTTTAGTGGGGCTTGTCTGGCTTGTGGGCCTTGTGCTGCCCCCAAGCCTTGGGTGGCTTAGTTGCCCAGGCGGGCCAGTTCCACCACCTTGTCGATGGCCGCGCTAAGGCCGTCGGCGTTCTTTCCGCCCGCCGTCGCATAGTGGGGCTGGCCGCCGCCGCCGCCCTGTATGAGCTTGGCGGCCTCGCGCACCATCTGTCCTGCGTTCAGCCCGTGGTCTTTCACCATGTCGTCGCTAAGCATCACGCTAAGCAGTGGCTTGCCGTCGGCCACCGTTCCGATGGCGCAGAGCAGGCTTTCCGGCACGCCTTGGCGAATCTTGAACACCAAGTCCTTTGCGCCGGCTGCGTCCATGGGCAGCACGGCGGTGACCACTTTGACGCCGCCCACCACGCGGGCCTTCTCGATGAGCGTTGACTTGGCGCGCTCTATGGCCTCGGCGTGGAAGCGTTCAATCTCGCGCTTCATGGTGTCGTGCTCGCCGATGTATTTCTCGATTACGCCCTTCAGGTCTTTGGCGTTGTTGAACAGCGAGCGTATGGCCTTCACTGTGTCCTCTATGCGGTACATCAGCTCCTCGCACTCGCGGCCAGTCTTGGCCTCGATGCGGCGCACGCCGGCGGCCACGGAGCTTTCGCTCACTATCTTGAACAAGCCGATGCGGCCCGTGGACTTGGCGTGGATGCCGCCGCAGAACTCGCAGCTGGGGCCGAAGCGCACCACGCGCACTTTGTCGCCGTACTTCTCGCCGAAGAGGGCTATGGCCCCCATCTCCTTTGCCTCGGCCAGGGGCAGGTCGCGGTGCTCGTCGAGCGGCAGGTCTTGGCGAATCATTTCGTTTACGATGCGCTCGGCCTGGCGCAGCTCTTCGTCGGTGACCTTCTGGAAATGCGAGAAGTCGAAGCGCAGCGTGTCGGCGCTTACGTAAGAGCCTTTCTGCTCAACGTGGTCGCCGAGCACCTGCTTCAGCGCGTAGTCGAGCAGGTGGGTGGCCGTGTGGTTGGCCGCGCTGGCAGCCCGCTTGTCGGTGTCGACGCAGGCCATGAAGTCGGCCTCGGGGTTCTTGGGCAGCTCTTTCACTATGTGGACGCTCTGGTTGTTTTCGCGCTTGGTGTCGATTACCTGCACCGTCTCGTCCTCGCTCACGAGCACGCCCGTGTCGCCCACCTGTCCGCCCATCTCGCCGTAGAAGGGCGTGTAGTCGAGCACCAGCTCGTAGAACGTGGCCTTCTTCTGCGTCACGCGGCGGTAGCGCAGTATGCGGCAGTCGTGCTCTGTGTAGTCGTAGCCCACGAACTGCTGCTCGCCCTGGCGCAGCTCCGTCCAGTCGGAGCTTTCGGTCTGGGCGGCGTTGCGCGCGCGCTGCTTCTGCTTCTGCATCTCCTCGTCAAACTGCTTCTCGTCTACGGTGTAGCCGTTCTCGCGGCATATCAGCTCGGTGAGGTCGAGCGGGAAGCCGTAGGTGTCGAAGAGGCGGAATGCCTGCGCCCCGTCGAGCTGCGTCTGCCCGTGCGCCTTCAGCTCGTCCATGGCCCCGGCCAGCAGGTTGATGCCCTTGTCGAGCGTGCGCAGGAAGGAGTCTTCCTCTTCCTTCATCACACGGCCGATAAGCTCGCGCTGCGCTTCCAGCTCGGGGTATGCCTTGCCCATCTCGAAGATGAACACCGGCAGGAGCTTGTACATGAAGGCTTCCTTCTGTCCGAGGAAGGTGTAAGCGTAGCGCACGGCGCGGCGCAGTATGCGGCGGATAACGTATCCGGCCTTGGCGTTGCCCGGCAGCTGGCCGTCGGCGATGGAGAACGCCACTGCGCGAAGGTGGTCGGCCACCACGCGCATGGCCACGTCGGTCTGCTCGTCGCGCCCGTACTCCTTGCCGGAGAGGCGCGATATTTCCTTTATTATGGGCTGGAATATGTCGGTGTCGTAGTTTGAGCGCTTGCCTTGCAGGGCGCGGACGAGCCGCTCGAAGCCCATGCCTGTGTCTATCACGTTCATGGCCAGCTTCTCGAGCGAGCCGTCGGCCTTGCGGTTGAACTGCATGAACACGAGGTTCCAGATTTCGATGACCTGCGGGTCGTCCTTGTTCACCAGCTCGCGGCCAGGCACCTTGGCCTTCTCCTCCTCCGTGCGCGAGTCGAGGTGTATCTCCGAGCAGGGGCCGCAGGGGCCCGTGTCGCCCATCTCCCAGAAGTTGTCGTGCTTGCTGCCGTTGATGATGTGGTCGGCCGGCACGTGCTTCGCCCAGTAAGAGGCGGCCTCGTCGTCGCGGCCGAGGTTCTCTTCCGGTGAGCCTTCAAACACCGTCACGTAGAGGTCTTTGGGGTCGAGGTGGAGCACGTCGACGAGGTATTCCCACGCCATGTCGATGGCTCCCTCCTTGAAGTAGTCGCCGAAGCTCCAGTTGCCCAGCATCTCGAACATGGTGTGGTGGTAGGTGTCGTGGCCCACTTCCTCAAGGTCGTTGTGCTTGCCGCTCACGCGCAGGCACTTCTGCGAGTCGGCGCGGCGGCGCGGCTCGGGGTCGCGCGTGCCGAGGATGATGTCTTTCCACTGGTTCATGCCGGCGTTGGTGAACATCAGCGTGGGGTCGTCCTTTATCACCATCGGGGCCGACGGCACTATGGTGTGGCCCTTCGACTCGAAGAAACGCTTGAACGAGTCGCGGATTTCGTTTGCAGTCATCATATTATTACCTTGATATTATAATTTCTTTTAAAAGTGTTGCAAAGGTACTTTCTTTTCCGTACATTTGCAAATGTTTTATTCTTAGAATGACAAAAAGCGGCGATTTTATGGCACTCAACCTCGACAAAAACCTCAAGTTGTATTACTCCATAAGCGAAGTGGCCAAGATGTTCGGCCTGAACGAGAGCACCCTGCGCTACTGGGAGCAGGAGTTCCCGTACCTCAAGCCCAAGGTGAAGGGGCCGAGCAAGGTGCGCCAGTATTCGGAGAAGGACATCGAGCAGATACGCCTGATATACAACCTCGTGAAGGTGCGCGGCTTTAAGATTGCCGCCGCGAAGAAAATCATCAGCAACAACCGCGCCGGTGCCGACAAGACTGCGGAGGTGCTCGAGCGCCTAATGGCCGTGAAGGAGGAGCTGCTGGCCATGAAGCGGCAGGTTGAGCAGATGCAGTGACGCCTGCCGACGGCCTGCCTGGCCATTGGGCGCGTGGCGGGCGCGATGCCGCGTGGCGGGCTTTGCTGGGCTGGAAACTGCCGGGTGGCACCGTGATTGGCTTGCCGCCGCGCCCTTTCGCCCGCTGTTTTCCTGTCTGATTTTAACACTTTGTTTTTGGGTGAAATAGAGTTTGCGTGCCGCTCCGGCACGCCTTGGTTTGCCAAGAAAAACGCCTCGCCATGCAAAACGGCACGTTTCGTGATGCGAAACGTGCCGTTTTGCATTGTGAAATGTACCGTTTCATGAAGCAAAACGCCTCCCGTTGCAGGGGCAGAATGGCCGTTTTTAAGGCCGTTTCTTGCGGTTTTGTTGACAAAATTCGTTGCACAACAGAGCCTGTAAGCACGGTAATGCGCATTGCCCCAAGTGGTTACGCTTGCACACTCATATTTCGCGTATTTGCGGGCGGATGTGTTTTGTTTTCAAATGCGCGGATTTTGAAGGGGGCATTTCCCTCGAAATTAAGTCTTTTAACTTTCGTTTGCAAGCCGTGCGGCGGCCTGGCGCGGCCCCAATGTTCCCGGTGTAAGGATAAGGGCAGTGCCCTGGCGCAATTGCCCTGGCGCTGCCCTTGTAGTGTGGTGCGTGGTTGCCGCAAGCCCGTTGCTACGGTTGCGGTGTCCAAGTGTCGTTTGTGGTGAACACCTCCTGCATGGTTATCCCCGCTGCCTCCTTCTTGGAGAGGCGGCGGCTCCATGGCACGCGCCCTGCCGTATCGGCCCCGGGGCCGCTGTTGCCGCACTCCATGTAGCGTGCGGTCTGCTCGCGGTGCTTCTCCCAGTGGTGCCAGCCTTCCGGGCGTATGTGCGCCCCAAGCTCGCAATTGGCGAAGAGCGTGTAGCCGTAGTCGCGCCACGGGCGGCCTAAGTAGACCTTCGTCACGCCGGGGTCGGCCGTCAGCCGGCAGTGGCTGAACACGTAGCCGTACTTCACGTCCTTGGGCGTGGAGGCGGCGGTCACGTATGAGTTGCGCTTGCTGTGGATGGTGCAGCCCTCGAACCACGCCGTGGCCGGGCCGAATATGAAGTCGGTCGTGCCGTCGATGTAGCAGTCCTTGAAGTAGAGGCGCGTGCCGGCCATGCCGGTGTACACGGTGTCTTGGTTGCCCAGCAGCCGACAGTTTACGAACGTGAGGCGGTCGCCCTCGGTGTGTAGCGCCACGGCCTGCCCAAGCTGGGCGGCGTTGTTCTCTATGGTTATGTTCTTGAACGTGATGCCGTTGCCCTCCACCTTCACCGTGAACGTGCGGAAGGTGCCCATCGGGCGGCCCGTGGCGGGCAGGCGCACGTTGGCGTGGTCGTCGTAGGTGATTATGGTCCCGTCGCGGTCTTCGCCCACAATCTCGATGTTTGTGAGCCACTGCGGCACGGTGAGCTTCTCCTTGTATAGCCCGCGCTTGACGAAGATGACCTTCTTGTAGTCCATGAAGGCGCGGCACACCTCCACGGCCTCGCCGATGGTGCGGAACTCGCCCGTGCCGTCGCGGGCCACGAAGATGGTGTCGGTGTTGTCGT
The DNA here is from genome assembly GCA_944321645.1 of uncultured Prevotella sp. Classification (GTDB taxonomy): domain Bacteria; phylum Bacteroidota; class Bacteroidia; order Bacteroidales; family Bacteroidaceae; genus Prevotella. The sequence goes on along the minus strand of CALUMB010000033.1, from coordinate 6,821 downwards.
ACTTGCCTGCCGCGCAGGCTGCCGCAGCCGTGGCAACGGCCAGGGCCAGTGTAGCCAAAAGTCTTCTCATACCGTTAGCTTTGTATGTTTCTTAAGTCTTTGTCGGTTTGCCTTGCCGTTCCGCCGCGCTACATCAGCTGCGAGACTTTTTGCAGGGCGGGTATCTTCTTCAGGCAGTCGATGGCCGCCTTTAGGTCGTCGCGGTCGTGTACGCGCAGTTCGAGCGTGCCGCTGAAGATGCCCTCGCCGCACTCCAGCATGACCTTGTGGATGTTGATGTTGAGCTGTTCGGAGATGACGCGCGTCACCTCGTTGAGCAGTCCGATGCGGTCGATGCCCTCCAACTGTATCGTGGCGTCGAAGAAGAGCTTCTTGTGCATGTCCCACTTTGCGTCGAGTATGCGGTTGCCGAAGCTCGTCTTGAGCTTGGCTGCCACGGGGCAGTCGCGCTTGTGGATTTCAATCTGCTTCTTGTTGTCGATGAAGCCGAGCACGTCGTCGCCCGGTATGGGGTGGCAGCAGAACGTGAACTTGTACTGCTGTATGTTGTCGTCGGTGATGTAGATGGGCTTCTTCCTGTTGAACGTGTCCGGCACGGTGAACAGTTCCGGCTGCTGTTGCGGTGCGCCTTTCTTCTGCTTGCTGCCGATGAACGGCACGAACCTGCGCCATCCCCGCTGCTTGCCGCCGCTGCCCTTGCCCTTGATTTCGTCTATGTCCTTCTCGCCGAGTATTATCATCTTCTCGCCTATGGCCTGCAGCAGGTCTTCGCGCTTGCTCACGTTGTGCAGGTTGATGAGCTTGTCCACGGTGGCGTTGGTGTTCTCCAGGCCGTTCTTCTTCAGGAACTCGGCCAGGGTGTCCTCGCCCTTCTTCTGTATCTCGCGGTTCTCGCGGCGCAGTATGGCCTGTATCTTCGCCTTTGCCTTTGCCGTGTAGACGAAGTTTATCCACGACGGCTGCACGTGCTGCGACTTCGACGTGAGTATCTCCACCTGGTCGCCGCTCTCGAGCTTGTGGCTCAGCGGCACGAGCTTGTGGTTTACCTTGGCCCCGATGCAGTGGCTGCCGAGGAAGGTGTGTATGGAGAAGGCGAAGTCGAGCGCGGTGCACCCGGCGGGCATGGTCTTAATCTCGCCCTTGGGCGTGAACACGAAAATCTCCGACGCGAAGAGGTTTAGCTTTATGGCGTCGAGGAAGTCCATCGCGTCGGGCTGCGGGTCGTCGAGTATTTCCTTTATGGTGTGCAGCCAGTCGTTAAGCTCGCGGTCGTCTTCGGCAATCTCGCCGTTCTCTCCCTCCTTGTATTTCCAGTGGGCGGCGAAGCCCTGCTCGGCAATCTCGTCCATGCGGTCGGAGCGTATCTGCACCTCTATCCACCGCCCGAGGTGCGACATGAGCGTCACGTGCAGTGCCTGGTAGCCGTTGGCCTTGGGGTGGTTGAGCCAGTCGCGCAGCCGGTCGGGGTGCGACTTGTATATCTTGCTTATGGCCACGTAGATGTTGAAGCACTCGTTTATCTCGTTCGCGCGGTCGGTGGGGGTGAAGATTATGCGCACGGCCAGTATGTCGTATATTTCCTCGAAGGCCACGTGCTTGTTCTGCATCTTGCACCAGATGGAGTAGGGGCTTTTCACTCTTTCCTTTATGGCGTAGGTGATTCCCATCTTGTCGAGCGCCTGGCGTATGGGGGCGGTGAACTCGTCGAAGAGCGTGTCGCGCGAGGCTTGCGTCGAGGCGAGCTTCTGCTGTATGGCGTTGTACTCTTCGGGGTGCTCGTAGCGGAAGCTAAGGTCTTCGAGTTCGGTCTTTATCTTGTTCAGCCCGAGGCGGTTGGCCAGCGGGGCGTAGATGTATAGCGTCTCGCCGGCAATCTTGTATTGCTTGTTGGCGGGCTGGCTGGCCAGTGTGCGCATATTGTGCAGGCGGTCGCATATCTTTATGAGTATGACGCGGATGTCGTCGCTCATCATCAGCAGCAGCTTCTTGAAGTTTTCCGCCTGTGCCGACGCCTTGTCGCCGAAGATGCCACCGCTAATCTTGGTCAGCCCGTCCACGATGTTGGCAATCTTCGCCCCGAAGATGTTTTCGAGGTCTTCCACGGTGTATTCCGTGTCTTCCACCACGTCGTGGAGCAGGGCCGCGCAGATGCTCGTCGAGCCAAGCCCCATTTCCTCGCAGGCTATCTGCGCCACGGCGATGGGGTGCATTATGTATGGCTCGCCCGACAGGCGGCGCACGCCCTTGTGGGCCTGCCGCGCAAAGTTGAACGCCTTCGTTATAATGTCAACCTTCTTGCGGTGGCGCGATTTGATGTATGTGTCGAGCAAGTGCTGGAACGCTCCGGTGATGAGCTTGTCGTCGGCAGCCTCCCTTTTCCTGGTCTCTTCGTCTTGTGTCATATCCATCGGTTGTTTAGTTAAATAGTAGAACGTAAATGGGCGCGGCCCCTTTGTGGCGCGTAAGATAGCTTCAGCCAGCCTGCTTATGCGGTAAAGCGCGTTCCGCGCCCCGGCGGCATGGTGCCTCCCGGGCGCGGAACGCGCTTTCTCACCTCACCCTGAGCCGCTTTCCGGCCCGGATGTTTGACCCCTTGATGCCGTTGAGGCGGCGGAGCTTGCTCACGGTGGTGCCGTATTTCTTGGCTATGTGCGACAGCGTCTGGCCGCTGCGTACCGTCACGTACCGTGCGCGGGAGCGGCTGCTGCGCCGCGCCTTGCCGCCCTTGCTGCCCGAGGGCGAGCCGGATGCCTTCGCCACTGCCACCACGTTGCGCTTCGACAGCAGCTCGCCGGCCTTGTAGTTGAGTACGGAGTCTTGCTTGTCGATGAACTCGCCGACCTCCGTTTGCGGCAGGCGCAGGCACGAAAGCTCGCTCGCCCCCGGTATCACGTCGCGCCGGTAGGCCGGGTTGAGCGCGCGCAGCTGCTCGATGTCGATGTCGCACACCGCCGCGATTTGCTCCAGGTGGATGTTCTTGTCCACCATTATCGTGTCGGTCTTTGCCGGCAGGCGGGTCCTCATCGGGCAGATGTTGTGCTCGCAGTAGTAGTTCATTATGTAGTTGGCGGCTATGAACGCAGGCACGTAGCCCCGCGTCTCCTTCGGCAGGTAGGGGTATATCTGCCAGTAGTCGCGCTTGCCGTCGGAGCGGCGGATGGCCTTGTTCACTTGGTCGGGGCCGCAGTTGTAGGCTGCAATGACCAGGGTCCAGTCGCCGAACACCTTGTATAGGTCGCTAAGGTAGTGGGCGGCGGCGTATGAAGCCTTTATAGGGTCGCGCCGCTCGTCAACGAGCGAGTTCACCTCGAGGCCGTATTGCTTGCCCGTGGCGAGCATGAACTGCCACAGGCCGGTGGCGCCGACGCGGGAGACTGCCGTGGGGTTGAGTGCCGACTCTATCACGGGCATGTAGCGAAGCTCGAGAGGTAGGTCGTAGGCTTCGAGCGCTTCTTCGAATATCGGCATATAGAAGTTCGACGCGCCGAGCATGTAGCTCACCGAGTGGCGCAGCCGGCCGCTGTAGCGGTCGATGAATTGCTGCACCACGTCGTTGTGCGGCAGCTCGATGATGGTGGGCAGGCGGCCGAGGCGGTCGATGTAGACCTCTTTCTCGAACACGGGGTTCTCGTCCTTCATCTGGCACTTTTCGTCGGCGTCGAGGTAGGTCCTGGCCATGTAGAGGTTGAGGAGGCTGTCGAGTTCGTAGCCCATGGCTTCGGGAAACGCTATCACCTCCTTGTTGCCCAGGCTGTCGGTGATGCTTATTTCGTTGTCGTCGCCGCTTTGGGCTTGCGCCGGCAGTTGCCAGGCAAGCATCATTGCGGTCGATATGAGCAGTGTCTTTTTGTCCATCTGTGGTTGTTTGTGTGTAATGTAGTGAGGCGTTTTGCTGTGGCGCACGGCCCGTGGCGCGTCAGAAGCGTAGCTGGCACTGGATGCCGAACGACGATGCTTCGAGCACCTTTTGCGACGCGCGGTTGTTGATTACGGCCGGCTCCACCTTGAGGCTTAGGTCTTTTGAGATGTCGAACTCCGACAGTTCGGCGTCTACATAGGCATCAATCACCGACAGCGCGTAGACCCCTATCATGCAGAAGAAGCTAAGGTCGCGCCAGCGGCGGTAGCGGTCGCGGCGGCTTTTGAATATCTCCTTGTAGCGTTCCTCGTTGGATGCGTCGATGCGCTGGCCCAAGTGCAGGAACTGGTTGTAGCTCTCGGTGGTCGGGTCGCTGTCCATGATGTCGAGGTAGGCTTGCGAATAGTCTTTGTACATCATGTTGTTCCAGTTCAGGGCGTAGAGGCATCCCATGAATCCGCCGTAGATTATGGGCAGCTTCCAGTACTTGCGGTTGTATATCTGCCCTGCACCCGGCAGCACGAGCGCGAGCCACATTGCCCTTTGCGGGTTGGGCCGCCATGTCGCCCAGTCGCGCTTCTCCCTCTTTTTCGTTGCGGGCAGCGAGTCGGATGCCGGCAAGAACGACATCGCGTCGCTGCGGGCCACGGAGTCGGTGGCGCCCAACGAGGCGTCGAGGCTCCTGGCTATGGAGTCGGTGACGGCCTGCACGTGGCTTATGGCCGTGGCTATCGAGTCGGTGCGCAGGGCCATGCTGTCGGGCGTTGCCGTTGCGGTGGCGGTAGAGTCGGGCGTTGCCATGGCTGACGCTGTTGTGTCTGCCGGGGCTGCCTGCTGCGCCTGCGCAGAGAGGGCGATGGCTGCGGCGAGCGTGGCCAGTGCCGCGCGGACGTTCGGTGTGAAGTCTTTCAGTCTCAACTTTAGGCCTCGTTTTCAGTGTTCAGCTTGTCGAGCGCGCTTGTTATGCGCCTTAGCTCTTCTTCGTTGGCGAACGGTATGCTTATCTTGCCTTTGCCCTTGGGCGTGCAAGTCATCTGGACTTTTGCCTGGAAGAAGTCCGCCAGCCTGTTCTTTGCCGTCTCAAACTGTTCGGGCAGGGCGGCCTTGGCGGCCAGCTTCTTCTTTGCCAGCTGCACGTCTTCGCCGCTTTTGAGCAGCTGCACCAGTTCCTCCACCTTCCTGACGGAATATCCGTTTTTCTGGATTTCCCTGAAAAGCTTTATCTGCAGGCTCGGACTGTCGAGCGCGAGCAGCGCCCGTGCGTGGCCCATGTCTATCTCTTTGTTTTTCAGGGCCATCTGCACTTGTGCCGGGAGCTTTAGCAACCTCATGTAGTTTGTCACGGCGGCGCGGCTTTTGCCCACCCGTTCCGATATTCGCTCCTGCGTCATGCCGGTGGTCTCGGCCAGGTGTTCGTAGGCGAGGGCTATCTCGATGGCGTTGAGGTCTTCGCGCTGGATGTTCTCGATGAGGGCCAGCTCCATCACGTTCTCGTCCTCCACGGTGCGTATGTACGCTGGTATTGAGCTTAGCCCGGCCAGCTGGGAGGCACGCCATCTCCTCTCGCCGGCTATTATTTGGTATTTGTCTTCGCCCACCTTACGCAGCGTGATGGGCTGTATGATGCCTATTTCGCGTATGCTCGCCGCGAGTTCCTGCATGGCTTCCTCGTCGAACTCGCGCCGCGGCTGGTTGGGGTTTGGCTCGATGTGCGACAGCTCGATTTCGTTTAGGTTCGACGAGCCTTGCGTCCTCACGTTGCCTGTGTCTATCAGCGCGTCGAGCCCGCGCCCGTTGCCTATGTCGTCGAGTCCGCGCCCGAGCACGTTCCTGTCGTATTTCTTGTGTACTGCCATCTTTTTCTGCTGTGGGTTTGTGGTTTAGAAAGTCGTGACGGCACCTCGCCGCCGCATACGGTGGCGTTGCGCTCCTTTGCCGCCGGGCTTGCCGGCGGCTCTTGGCGCTGCCTCGCGGTCAGTCTTTGTCGCTGCTGTTCTTGTTTATTATCTCCTTTGCGAGCGCCAGGTGGTTCTTGCTGCCGGTAGAGTCGGCGTCGTAGAGTATCACGGGCAGGCCGTGGCTCGGGCTTTCGCTCAGCTTCACGTTGCGCTGTATCACCGTCTTGAACACAAGCTCCTGGAAGTGCCGCTTCACCTCGTCGTAAATCTGGTTGGCCAGCCTTAGGCGCGAGTCGTACATCGTCAGCAGGAAGCCTTCGATTTCAAGCTTCGGGTTGAGCTTGTTCTTTATTATCTTGATTGTGTTGAGCAGCTTGCTTATTCCCTCAAGGGCGAAGTACTCGCACTGCACGGGGATGATTACGGAGTCGGCCGCCGTGAGCGAGTTCACCGTGATGAGGCCCAGAGACGGGCTGCAGTCTATAAGTATGTAGTCGTAGTCGCCGCGTATGGGGTCGAGCAGGTTTTTTATCACTTTCTCCCTGTTGTCGAGGTTGAGCATCTCGATTTCTGCCCCAACGAGGTCGATGTGGCTCGGTATTATGTCCAGGCCGTCGATGTCGGTGGTGTAGATTGCGTCGCGCACGTCGGCGTGGTCGATTATGCATTCGTAGAGGGAGCAGTCCACCTGCTTTATGTCTACGCCGAGGCCGCTCGATGCGTTGGCCTGCGGGTCGGCATCGACAACCAGCACGTTCTTTTCCAGTGTGGCGAGCGATGCCGCCAAGTTGATGGTAGTGGTGGTTTTGCCCACCCCTCCCTTTTGGTTTGCTAAAGCGATTATCTTTCCCATTTCCAAATATGTGTCAGGCAGCTTAGCTGTTTGAGTCTTTGGTGTGCAAAGTTACATATTTTGTGTGAGAAAATGTTAGTGGTAGTCTTTTTTTTAGTATTTTTGCATCCGGAAATTACGAAAAAGGTCTAAGTAATTGAAAATGAGTTGCAGTTACCAACTCATAGTAGTAATAGGTTACGAATTAGTTAGTTATCTGCTGTTTTATTCT
>CALUMB010000032.1 GCA_944321645.1 uncultured Prevotella sp. | reverse complement strand
TTTTTTGTATTGCTGTCGGACACTCCCGGGGGCTTTGCGCCCCCGCCGTTAGGCGGCCCCCGCAGTGTTTTTCATGGTTTGGGGCTGAAGCCATTGCCACTAAAACGTTGCGTTTCTATTTGGACATTTCAAACTTGTGCAGGAGCAGCGACGGGTTTATGCGCAAGTACACACCAGCTTGGATGCTCGCCTGTGAGCCGCCGCCCACCGTCTCGCCTGCGGCATCGATGCCGCTGCCGGGGAACGACTGGTACAGCGTGAGGTTGATGCCTATGGCACCCACGCGCTTGAGCCGCTTGCTGTATTCGGCCTTGCCGTAGAGCAATTGCGAATGCCTGAACACGGCTTGCCCGTCGGTCTCCGACAGGGAGCCGAAGAACGGGGAGCCTAATATGGAGACGAATTTCCGGGAGTTCATGTGGCCTGCCTTCACGAAGAAGTCGCCAAGGCGGGCCGACACTGCATTGTGCCATCCGTAGCCGTCGTTTATTGGCAGCGACGAGCCGGAAAGCTGTTTGTAGCCTACGAAGTGGCTTTCCGCCGAGATGCTCTTCAGCACACCGCGGCGGGCGTTCCACGTCACGCCTATGCCTGCGGCCACGTTTGCGATGCTCGAAATGCCGTGGTGCTCGTCTGCCTGTACCTCCCCGCCTATGTGCTGCCCTACTATTTGCAGTGGAATGTGCCAGTGGAGGGAGTTTTGGGGGGCGTTCAGCTTGATGTCGGAGGAAAGGGCTACGACGAAGCGTTCCTGGTGGTCGTCGTCCTTGAAGATGAAGTCTTTCCAGTCGACCCATGCGTCGGCATCGAAGTGTGCCGACCTGAAGAGTGCCTGCAGACCGTTTTCCGGGTCGGCGGTGAGGTTCTGCTCAGGGTTGTACAGCGGCTCTATCAGACGGTGGAAGGAGCCGCCGTAGATGTTGCCGAAAACGATGTGCAGCTTGTCGTCCTTGCTCGCCAAGTGTGCGCGGAAGAATGGGCGGGCGTGCATCTTTTTCCCGTCGTCGCCATCGTATCCGGGAAAGTCGGAGTAGGTTCCCGCCGGGTAGCGCACCGCCCCGTTGTAGAAGAGCAGGTGCGCCCCAGCTTCTATCTTAAGGTTTTCCAGCGGATAGTACACCAGCCTTGGCCGAATCCAGAGGCCGGGCAGCGAGTAGCCGTCGGCCATGGTCTTGAACTCGTTGTTCTGGAAGAAAAACAGGTTGTCGGCATATAGCTCCAGCCTGCCTTTCCTGTCGTCGCTTGGCCAGGGCGACGTGGCGTCAAAGTCGTTCTCTATCTGCGCAAACGCGCAGAGTGGCAGTAGCAGGCTAAGCAGTATGGTCGCTTTTTTTTTCATGCGTAGTGGCTTTGTGGTTGTGCGAGGCATCTTTTCAAGGCATGGGTGTGCCAGGTGGCTATGGCTGGTGTGGCGCCGTGGGGTTTGCTTTCGGTTTACCGGGCGCAGCCAGCCTTATGCAAAGATAGTGCATATTTTTTGAAAACTGTGAATGTGGCGCGTTTTATTTTGCTTGGTGTCGTTTAGTCCACATAAAATCTGCCCGCATCACGCCATCTGCCATAGGCTTGCGTGATGCGGGCAAATCTTATGCGGGCTTTTTTAATCGAAAGCTGTTGGGTTTAGAACACTTTTAAACTTTTCCCTTAAACGTGTTTTTTAGGAAAATGTTTTGACTTTACTGTCCAATGGATTGCCGTGGATTTCCACGATGTTTTTGTTGCCGTTTGACAGAGTTTAGCGTGCTAAATGATGAAAACGGCAACAAAAAACAGCCGGAAAGACACGGCAGTCCATGGGCAAAGCCAACATTAAGGACGAGGTGGATGCTGTAAAAATCAAAAACTGTTTCTAATACGACCCTTTGCCGTCGCACAGGTCGCAGCGGACGTGGTAGTGTGAGAAACGCACCTCCTTGTGGCAAGTGTCGCACCATTTGCGTTTTCCCGTCGTTGCCGACCCTGTGTAGTACTCCTTTACCTTCATGCCCGTACCGTTGCACAGGCGGCATACGTGGGAGCCGGACGAACTGCCGCTGCCAGACGGATAGCTGGAGGAACTGTTGGGCGTGCTTCCCGACGTGTTGAGCGGAACATATCCCCAGCCATGGCAGCCTGCGCACTGTAGGGTGCCGAGGCAGTTGGGGCATTGTATGGTGAGCCTGCGGCCTGTCACGGAAGATGTGAATGAGATGGTCCCGTTTTTGCAAGGACACCTTTTGGTGCCGTTGCATATCGTGCAGACCATGGAGTTTGGCGGGATGTTGTCTCTTGTGCGCACTTGGCTTTGGTTTGTTTGCCCCTGCGACTGGCCGGCGGATGTGCCTGAGCCGGTAAGCCCTTCCGCAAGCCCTTCAATCATGCCAGACACCAAGGCGTCAAGGAAACTCTGTGCGCTGGCCGCGCTGCCGCACAGCAACGCTGCGGCAATGAGAAGGATTCTGATTTTAGCCAACATAATTTCAATCTTTAAATTAAACAAATATCATTTCGTCTACAAATTTACTACTTTTTTGTCGCGTTGGCTGTTTTTTTTCGTGTTAAGATTAGCTAAAATGGTTGCGCCGCCAAATATACAGCATTTGCCTTTGCCGGTTGGGGATGTGTGCTGAGGAAAAGTTTGACTGTGGCATGGGCTTGCAAGATACGGTTATTGTTGGTGTGTGGCTTTGTACCACTGTGTTTCGGCCCAGTCGTCGGCGTAGCGGCTTGTGGTCGGTGCTGATGTGGTAAGCCCGGAGTATGCCCTGATGGGCATCGGGCCGGTGAAGGCGGAGTAGTATTGCTGTGTGTGGCCTTTGTATGGCACGGTGCGGCGCATCTGGGCTTCGAATTCTGCGAGCAAGGCTTGGTCTGCGCATAGTGCGGCGGCGTAGTCGCCGAGGTCGTAGAATATGGTTGGGGTGTAGCCGTCCATGCTTTGTATGTATGGGCGCAGCGAAGGGTCGAGGGTGTGGTTCGCCTCCATCTTGCCCATCACTCTGGCGAGGCTGTCGAGGCCGGCTGTGCGTGTGGCGGCTATGGTGCCGTAAGGGTAGGTGTATGACGAATAGAAACTGACGAAGTTTGAGCAAAGTTCCTCGAAGTCTGGGGTGGTGGAGATGAGGCTTGCGCCGATTTTTGCGTATGGCATTCCGTATGCCATGATTTCTGTAGGGCAGGCTATGAGCCAGTCGGTGGAGTGGCGCAGGTCGTAGGCCGCCTCTACTGACGACATATAGCAGTCGTCGAAGAGTATGAAGTTGAAGTGTATGTCGGCATCTTCTATCCCTTTGGCCAGTGTGGCTATGTCTGTTTGGTATTGGCTTGCAAGTCCGCCGAAGTAGCGCGTGGGCAACGCTCCCGCAGCCTCCCAATGGAATTTTTGTGGCGGAAATCCGCTACGCCCCCTGCTTGTGTAGACGGGCAACCATCCTGTGCCGTGGCACCCTATCGTCATGGCGTAGCTTTTGGCCGGTGCGAGCGCCTTCACGTCACAAAGCATTGACGCAATCCCTTCGGCGGTGGTGTATGCTGGGTCTTGGTATTCTTTCAGTCGCACTCTGTCGCACGTCTGCCCTGACCGTACCATCTCGAAGAGTTCGGCCTTGGCCGACGATGTGCAGATGTATACGAGCACCCTCACGCTGTCGGCTTTGGCTTCAACGACAGCGCGTTCCATGTCGGCGATGTTGTTGTGGAAATATGATGTGAGGTCGGTTGACCAAGGAAAGTACATCAGCAGTGTCTTTACCGTCGGCCCTTGATATGGTAGCGGCGTAGCGCTTCCGTTATAGTCGCCGTCGTCGGTGCAGGCGGCGAGGCATGCTGTCATTGCAATTGCGGCAGCGGCGAAGCCGAGGAACTTGGCTATGTGGCGTGTCATGTTTTTTCTCATTGTGGCTTGGGTGGGTTGTTCGGTATGCTCCGGTATTGTGTCAAAGGTAGTCGAGCAATTCGGCGAAGTTTTCGATTTTTATCATGCGGGTGTGCTCGAAGTCGGCCGTCTGCTCCAGTTTCCACGTGGCGTGGAACGGAATGTGTACGGCGTGCGCCCCTGCCGATAGCGCAGGGGCGATGTCGCTCTTGAGCGAGTTGCCCACCATGAGCACGCTGGCTGGCGAGAGGCGCAGTTGCCTGCATAGGTTTAGGAAGGCCCGTTCCGTCTTGTCAGACACAATTTCCACGTGCTGGAAGTATTTTGTGAGCCGCGAGCGGCGCAGCTTGTTCTGTTGGTCGAGCAGTTCGCCCTTTGTGAACACGGCGAGTCGGTAGCGTCCTTCCTCGTAGAGCTTTGCCAATGTCTGCTCCACGCCGGGCAGCGGCCTGGCCGGCAGGTCGAGCAGCTGTTTGCCGAGGCGAAGTATCTCGCCAATGGCATGGCCGCCCACGCGGCCTCCGCTGATGCGCACGGCGTTTTCCACGAGCGACAGCACGAATGCCTTGCAGCCGTAGCCGAGTAGCGACATATTGGCCTCTTCGGTCTCGAAGAGCGACGACGATACATTTTCCGGCGTGGCGAACGGGGCGAGCAGGCGGCAGTATTCATGCTCCACGGCGTCGAATGCAGTCTGGCAGTCCCATAGGGTGTCGTCGGCATCGAACACGATGGCCTTTATGCCGTTGAACTTTTTGTGAAATCCCCTTTCGGTTGTGGGAGAGGCTGTGCAGGCGGTATGTGGCTCTTTGCTCATGTGGCGTTTTTGTTTGGCTTATAGGCTCTTCTTATTACTCACAGTGGGGCGGGCGCGGTGTGCAGCGTGTCGCCGGGTGCATAGGTTGCAGAGTCGGCGTGCTGCTTGACGTCCGCGTGCCGGTGCAGCGTGTCGACTTTGTGGAGACTATCGGTTTGTGTCGGCGGCACGACGATGCTTCCGTCTTGGGTGAGGAACTTCATGCAGTTGCGGCTCATCGCGCCGGAATATGCGTTGAAGATGTTGCAGGCAAAGAGCACGTCGGTCACCTTGTTGTCGCTGACGTATGCCTTTATGTTCTTCTTGAAGTAGCGGAAGTCCACCACGTGTATCTCCTCGAACGAGTAGAAAAGGTAGCCCGGCAGTGCGTTGCCGAAGCTGTCTTTTATCACCATGAGCCGCCGCCCGTTTTTCGTTGCCGTCTTGACCACGGTCAGCTTGGTGTCGCTGCCCATGAAAGTGCAGTAAGCTCCGCCGTTGCCGTCGCGGTAGTGGAAGAAGAACGGACCCTTGTACGGCTTGCTCTCACCGGTCACCTGGTAGTGCTCGTTTATTAGGTAGTTGATGTAAGTGGTGGTGTAGGCAATGCTGTTTGGCGTGTAGTAGACGAAGTCCTCCGGGGCATTCTTAAGCGAAATGTCCTTTGAGTAGCCGTACATGCTCCCCACGAAGCGGTGGACAGTGTGTTTTGTGTAACTCTTCAGGTCGTGGAATGGCACTCCTGCCACTTCCGCAAACTTCTGTGCGGCGTAGTACGCCCCGAGCGGCGCCCAGTGGTGGTCTGTGCGCAGGTATATGTCCTCTGCGGCATGGTGTCCGAGTGTTGTGTAGACATCTACGGGCTTCACGTCGCTGTCGAGCAGCGAGTATATGTTGCGTATTACGGGCAGCTGCGGCCTCGTACACGATTTTGCCTTGTCGGGGCAGTAAAATTCCGTTGCGATGGGTATGGCCATGCAGTAGACGTTCACGCCGCCGCCCAAGGCCCGCTTGTAGGCATTGGCCAGTCTGGCGTATGCCCCGCCGCCCTTGGGATTGCCGCCGAAGGCCATGAGTGCGCGTACCTTGTCGCCTTCGCCCACCACTATTATGCCTGCGTTGGCAATCTTGGCGTTTTCGTTGGCTGTTATGTCGTTGTCGTATTCTTCTATTGCCAGTCCTTCAGGCGCATCGAGGCCGGTGCCGGTCGGTGTGGCCGGTGCGCCTGCCGCCTCCATCGGCGTGTCGGAGGCGTGGAACCTTACGGCCTCGCCTGGCAGCGTGATTGCAATGGCATCCTTTACGGCCATGCTCAGCGTCATGAATGCGTCGCGGTAAGGCTCGCTGTCGCTGAACCACGACGACACCTCGGCGGTAAAACTGCCGTCGGCGAGCTTTTCTGGCGAGAATGCCGGGAAGGCTTTCAGCTCGCGTTTCTCAAGCTCGGAGTATGTGCTGCGCGGCAATGTGTCGAACACGGCCGCAAAGCAGACAAACACTGTCACTATGGCGATGATGTATATTTTCTTGTCCATTGGCGTTGTTGGTGTGGCTGCGCTTTATTTGCTTAGCAGCCCTTGGTATGCGCTGTGGGTGCTCTTGAGGCAGGCGTGCATCATGTTGTTGGCAAACAGCACGTCGGTGATGCGGTTGTCCTCCACGTAAGACTTTATGTTGCGCGTGAAGTAGCGGAAGTCCACCACGTGTATCTCCTCGAACGAGTGGAACAGGTAGCCGGGCAGGGCGTTGCCGTAGCTGTCTTTCAGTATTACGAGCCTGCGGCCGTTGCGCGTCGAGGTGTTCACTTTCACCGTGCGCAGGTCGCCGCCCATGAACGTGCAGTAGGCGTCGCGGTTGCCGTCGGGGTAGCTCACGAAGAAGTCGTGCTGCCGCGGCTCTTCCACCCTCACCACGCGGTGGCCACGGCCTAAGCGGTAGTTGGTGAACGTGGCCGAGTAGTCAACCCCGCGCGGCACATAGTACTCGAACACTTCCGGCGATGCCTTTACGGCCGGGTCGCGCGAAAACGTGTACATACTGCCCACGTAGTCCTTCACCTCGCGCTTGTCATAGTCGGCAAGGTCGGCGAATGGCGTGCCAGCCTTGGTGGCAAACTCTCTCGCGGCGTAGTACGCCCCGAGCGGCGCCCAGTGGTGGTCGGTGCGCGAATATATGCGCTCGCCGCTGTGCGCCTTTAGCACCCCGTATACGTCCACAGCCACCACGCTTTCGGCCAGGTGCCCGAACAGGCTCTCCATCACGGGCCGCTCCTTTTGCGTCTTGTCCGAGGCGGAAACCGGGCAATAGTATTCCACGGCGGTGGGTATGGGCATACAGTACACCGACACGCTGTCGCCGAGTGCGGCCTTGTAGGAGTTCACCACTTCGGCGTAGGCCATTCCGCTGTCGGCGTTGCCGCAAAATGGCTCCATTGCCCTCACCGTAGAGTCTCCCTGCGCAATGATTATCCCCCGGCGGGCGATGCGCACACTTATGCTGTCGTGTCGTTCCACGTCGTGCGGTGGGGCCGTGTTTTCGGCGCTTGCTTGCGGTGCGAGGGCGAGCGTGGCTACAATCGTTGCCGCCGCGAGCCTGCGTAGTGTCATTGGTATCTGCATTTCTTGTGCGTTGTCAGAATCTTGTGTATATGAATGCGTTGTTTGTCGCCCCGACAAGCAGTGCCACGCTCAGCACGAGCAGTGCCACCGACACAGCCAGGCGCGACATTAGGAAAATTCCCTTGCGCACCCCGTCGCAGCTTGAGAGCATCCGCCCCGTGGCGTCTGTCACCCACTGCCGCACGGGCATGCTGAACACTACAGCCGCCACCCACAGCCAGCAGTTGTCGGCCAATGCGCTCTGCGATACAAAGTCGGTGAGCGTTGCGGCGTTGCCCACGAAGGCGTTGAAGAACACGAGCATCGAGCCGAAGTCTTCAAAATAGAAAATTCCCCAGCCCACTACCACGGCGAGCAGGCTGTAGGTGTGGAGGAACACTGCCGGTATGCGGTCTTTCACGCGCAGCAGGGTGTATTTCTCTATCGCCACTATGATGCCGAAATACAGGCCCCATATCACGAAGTTCCAGCTTGCGCCGTGCCACAGCCCGGTGAGGAGCCACACCACGAGTATGTTAAGGGCCTGGTGGCGGCGGTTGCCTCCCATCGGTATGTAAACATAGTCGCGGAAGAAGCTGCCTAACGATATGTGCCACCTGCGCCAGAAGTCGGTTATTGACGAGCAGCAGTATGGGTGGTCGAAGTTCTCCTTGAAGTGGAAGCCGAGGCACCGCGCCATGCCTATGGCCATGTCGGAGTAGCCCGAGAAGTCGAAGTAGATTTGGAACGTGAAGGCCAATATGCCTATCCACGCGCCTGATGTAGACAGCTGCCCTATGCCGCCCACGAGGAACTGGTCCACTATCTCCGACATCTGGTTGGCAATGATCACCTTCTTGCCCAGTCCGATGAGAAACCTGAAGAAGCCGTCGGCGAAGTCCTCTGCCGTCACCCTGCGGCGGCCAATCTCGGCGGCCACTGTGCCATACCTCACGATGGGGCCGGCTATGAGCTGCGGGAACATCGAGATGTAGAGCAGCAGGTCGGTGAACTTGCGCTGCACTGGCGACTCACGGCGGTAGACGTCCACGAGGTATGAAATGGCCTGGAACGTGTAGAAGCTTATGCCGATTGGGAGCGCGATTGACGGCACGGCCACTTCTGCCCCAAGCCCGCATAGCGTCCGTGCGAAGAAGCCTAAGTACTTGAACGTGCCGAGAATCAGCAGGTTGCAGCCCACGCCTATGGCCAGGGCCGCCTTGCTGCGCCCCCCGCCGCGCACTATGGCCAGGCCGAAAGCGTAGTTTAGCAGTACGCTCGCCACCATGAGGAACACATACACCGGCTCGCCCCAGGCGTAGAACACGAGCGAGAATATCACCAGCACCATGTTCTTTGCCGCATTTCCCGCAGGGCCGTCGCCGCTGTGCGCCATCTTGTCGATGCCTGCGCCAATCATGTAGCACACGAAGAACGCCGGGATGAAGACAAAGAGGAAAAACAAATCCGAAAAAACCATTTCTGCCTATTTTGCTCTGTTTGCTTTGTGTATGTCGTCTTGGGTTAGAACTGAAGCATCGCGCCCACCCAGTTGGCTATCATGTAGCCGTTGCGCCGCGCACCTTTTTCAGAAGTGTGCGTGCCGTCGGTGGTGTTGTTGCGCCTTGCCCGCTCGGCAGTGGCATATATAGCGCCTGCGTGGTCGAGCCGCAGCACTGCCACCGCCATCCGTTGGCCGCATTCTTCTATTATGTCGCCCACCTTATTTATATTGCCGCATCCGGCTGCCACCGACTGCGGGGGCGTCACCAGCACAATCTGTGCGTCGGGGAAACGCTCCATTAGCATCTCACAGCCGTAGCGCACCGACTCGGCGAGCGTCAATATGCTGTTTGCCGGGCGTCGCGTTATTGAGCCTCCAGCGTCGGCAAACGCTTCGGCGGCAGTCTTGGCGAATGCCTCCGGGCGTTTCTCCGCAAACCACGCATCGTTTGTCCCTGCGGCAATCAGTATTAACTCCGGGGCCGGTTGCCGTCCGCTGTCAACAGCCTTTGCCAGCCGGTTAATTTGGTTGTACACCACGTTGTCGTCGCCGATGGTCTCGCTGTATTCCGCTATGTTGCATTCCGTCAGCGCGGTGTTTGTCCAAGTGGCCCCGCTGCGTGCGTAGCTGCGGCACGAGGCGGGGGCGAACTTGTCCTTAAACCACTTGTTCCATCCGGCGGGTTTGTCGCAGCCGTCGCCGCCTATCCAGGCGTTCGAGTCGCCGAGTATGGCCACGTCGATGCTGTCGTGTGGCGCGGCAGGCATTAAGTGTGGCGCCATCGCCCCGGCCATGAGCATGGCCGCCGCAAAAACTTTGTGCAGCGATAGTGCAAACGAGCGCAATGTGAGCTTGCTCACAAATTTCCGAGCGCAGCCTATCGTTTGCAAAGATACAGCTTTGGCGCGGCGTATGCAATTTTTATTGGGGTACATTGTGCGCTACATATATCCGAGCCACCGCAAGATGTCGTTCATGTTGGCCACGAGCATCAGCAGCAGGAGTATGGCAAATCCCACATACTCGGCGCGTATCATGAACGTCTCGCTCGGCTTGCGGCGCGTTATCATCTCGTATAGCAGGAATAGCACGTGGCCGCCGTCGAGTGCCGGGATGGGCAGGATGTTCATAAACGCGAGGATGATGCTCAGGAAGGCTGTCATCTTCCAGAACTGGTACCAATCCCACATTCCGGGGAAGAGGCTGCCTATGGCCCCGAAGCCGCCGAGCGACTTGGCGCCGTCTGCCGTGAACACATATTTCATGTCGCTCACGTAGCCTTTGAGCACGTTCACGCCGTAGACCACTCCGGCGGGGAAGCTCTCCCAGAAGCCGAACTCTTTGGTCACAGGCTTGTAGAAATCTATCGCGGTCTTATATATAAAGCCGAACTTCAGGTCTGCCGACAGCACCACAGCCGATGTGTCGCGCACCCCGCCGCGCTCGGTCACTACTGTGGCCCTGCGCACCTTCATGCTGTCGGCGGGGGTCTTTGCAGTGGCGAGAATGTCGCCGAGGCGGCCAAGCTCGTAGCTGAACTCGTTCCACGAGCCTACCTCCTTGCCGTTTATGCCCACCACCTTGTCGCCCTTGCGCATACCTATTCCTGCCGCAGCCGATCCCGGAATTACGCTGTCCACCTCGGCCGGCAGGCGCATGGCCATGAACATCGGGTCTTTCTGGAGCATATCGAGCAGGTTGAGGTCGCCGGGCAGGCTGATGCTCATGGGCTTGCCGTTGCGGATTATGTCAACGCGCCGTGCCTCCGACACATCGCGGAACACATCGCCGCTGAAGCCTTTGAACTCTCCCTTTTCCGTGCCTAATAGTATGTCGCCGTCCTTAAAGCCGAGCGCCTTCGCGTCGGCGTTGAAGGCCATGCCGTATGTCATGTCTTTCATGGGGATGTATGTCTCGCCCCAATGGAAGAGAATCATGGCGTAGATGAACAGCGCGAGCAGGAAGTTGACGAGCACGCCGCCCACCATCACCAGCAGTCGCTGCCACGCCGGCTTTGAGCGGAACTCCCACGGCTGCACGGGTTGCTTCATCTGTTCCGTGTCGAAGCTCTCGTCTATCATGCCTGCAATTTTGCAGTATCCTCCCAGCGGCAGCCAGCCCAGGCCGTAGGTGGTATGGCTGTTCTTGGGCTTGAACTCGAAAATGTGGAACCACGGGTCGAAGAATAGGTAGAACTTCTCCACCCTTATGCCAAACAGGCGGGCAAAGAAGAAGTGGCCGCCCTCGTGCAGTAGAATCAATATTGACAGTGAAAGCACCAACTGCAGTACGCGGATGATAAAGATTTCCATTTGTTTTTTGCTTGACTTGGTTTTACTGATTTGCCTAATTGGTCTAATTAGTTGTTCATGCCTTCCATTATCTCACGAGCCACGCGGCGCACCTCGGCATTGGTTTCCACGTAGGTGTCGTAAGAGGCAGCCGTGTCGAATGGCGTCCTGTCCATGGCCTTTTCTATTATGTCGCTCATCTGCATGAAGCCGCACCTGCCTTCGCGGAAGCCTTGGTTCACCACCTCGTTGGCGGCGTTGAGGGCGCACGGGGCGTTGCCGCCGCGCTTTATCGCCTCGAACGCGAGTGCGAGGCAACGGAACTTCTCCATATCGGGGGCGAAGAACTCAAGCTTGTGTGCGAGCAGGTCCAGCCGCTCCGTTGCGAGCGGCAACCGCTCGGGGAACGTGAAGGCATACTGTATTGGCAGCCGCATATCGGGCATACCGAGCTGCGCCTTTACCGCGCCGTCGGCAAACTGCACCGCGCTATGCACTATCGACTGTGGGTGTACGAGCACTTGTATGCTCTCCGGCTCTACGCCGAATAGCCATTTAGCCTCTATCACCTCGAAGCCTTTGTTCATCATTGTCGCGCTGTCGATGGTGATTTTCGCCCCCATGTTCCACGTGGGGTGGTGCAGCGCGTCGGCGGCAGTCACTCCGGCGAGCCTGTCGAGGCTGAAGTCCTTGAACGGGCCGCCGCTTGCCGTGAGCAGTATTTTCTCTATCGGTGTGCCGCCCTCGCCCACTATGCACTGGAATATGGCCGAGTGCTCGCTGTCTACGGGCAGTATCGAGGCGTGGTGCTGCGCCGCGAGGCGGCAAATCAGCTCGCCGCCCACCACGAGCGTTTCTTTGTTGGCAAGGCAGATGGTCTTGCCTTGCCGTATGGCATGGATGGTCGGCGACAGCCCGGCAAAGCCCACCATGGCCGTGAGCACCATGTCTATCGGCCCGGCCTCCACTATGCCGTCGATGGCTTCCGCCCCGGCATACACCTTTATGTCCGGCTCGTCGGCGAGCAGGGCGCACAGTTCGCCGTAGCGTTCCTCGTTGGCTATCACCACGGCGGCAGGCTTGAATTTCCTGGCTTGCTGCGCCAGCAGCTCCGCCTTGTTGTTTGCCGTGAGGCAGTACACCTCGAACAGGTCGGGGTGCTGTTCCACCACGTCAAGCGCCTGTGTGCCAATCGAGCCTGTCGAGCCGAGTATGGCTATTTGTTTCTTCTTGGTCATGCTTCTTGGGTTCATATATCGAGCAGCCCTTCGGGCAGTCTGGCCGTTATGGTCTTGCCCTTGGGGTCGATGTCTGTTATGATTTCGTCGGCTGCGGGTATCATTTTCCCATCTTCGGTTACGAGTAGCACGTTCGCCGTAGAGTCGTCTATGGCTTCCACCCGCCCAATGGCCTTGCCCGTGCCGGCGTCCACGATGTCGAAGCCCACGAGCGCGGCCAGCGACAGCTCGCCGTCGGTGTCGTCGGCGAGGTTCCGCGGGAAATATACGTCGCAGCCCGTCAGGGCCGAGGCGCGGTCTTTGGTATCCACGCCGCAGAACTTCACGAGTGCCGTCTCGCTGCCGCTGAAGCGGTATTCCTCCATGAAAAACGGCACGAGTATGCCATCGACAGCAAGTATCACATAGTCGCTGCCAGTGCGGTCGAACACGTCGTCGGCGAATCGGAGCGTCACCTCGCCCTTCACTCCGTGCGGCCTGCCTATGCGGCCTATCTTGTAAACGTCGTCGTATTTTATCATTCTGTCGTTCCTCCCTTTGGCTGCCGTGCCGTCAGCCTATGCGCTCGATGCTCGCCCCGAGGCTGTTGAGCCTCACCTCAATGTTTTCGTAGCCCCGGTCAATCTGCTCGATGTTGTCTATGCGGCTCGTGCCTTGTGCGCTCATGGCCGCAATGAGCAGGGCTATGCCCGCGCGTATGTCGGGGCTGGCCATGCGCCCGGCGCGCAGCCGCTTGGCGTGGTCGTGGCCTACCACCACGGCGCGGTGTGGGTCGCAAAGTATAATCTGCGCCCCCATGTCTATCAGCTTGTCGACGAAGAACAGGCGGCTCTCGAACATCTTTTGGTGGAAGAGCACGCTGCCGCGTGCCTGCGTGGCCACTACTATGAGCACCGAAATGAGGTCGGGCGTAAGCCCCGGCCACGGTGCGTCGGCCAGGGTCATTATCGTGCCGTCGATGAACGACTCTATTTCGCAGTGCTCCTGGCGTGGGATTATTATGTCGTCGCCCTCGGTGCGCATCTTCACGCCGAGGCGGCGGAAGGCTTCGGGTATGATGCCGAGGTTGGGCAGCGACACATTCTTTATGCGTATGCCGTCGCCTGCCATCGCGGCCATGCCTATGAACGACCCCACCTCAATCATGTCGGGCAGTATGTCGTGGGTGGTGCCATGCAGGCTTTCCACGCCCACGATGGTTATCAGGTTGCTCGCAATGCCGCTTATGCGCGCCCCCATGCGGTTGAGCATGTGGCAGAGCTGCTGTATGTAAGGTTCGCACGCGGCGTTATATATAGTGGTGGTGCCTTTGGCGAACACGGCGGCCATGATGATGTTTGCCGTGCCGGTCACCGAGGCTTCGTCGAGCAGCATATAGCTGCCCTTTAGCTGCGCCGAGGCTATCTCGTAGACGTTGCGCTCCTCCACGTGCCTGAACTCCGCCCCGAGTGCCTTGAAGCCAAGGAAGTGGGTGTCGAGCCTGCGGCGGCCTATCTTGTCGCCGCCGGGCGTGGCTATCACCGCCTTGCCGAAGCGTGCCAGCAGCGGCCCTATCAGCAGCACGCTGCCGCGCAGCTCGGCGCACTCCCTCACGAACTTGTCGCTCTCCATGTAGTCGAGGTTGGGGCTGTCGGCCTTGAAGGCGTATTCGCCGTGGCCGCGCCTCTCCACCGTCACCCCCATGTCGGCAATCAGCTTTATGAGGTTGTTCACGTCGCGTATGTCCGGGATGTTGCGTATCACCACCTCGTCGGCGGTGAGCAGCGACGCGCAAATCACCTCCAGGGCTTCGTTTTTCGCGCCCTGTGGTGTTATGTCGCCTCGTAGCGGGTGCCCGCCCTCAATGATGAATGATGCCATGCGTGGTGTGTGTGACGGTGGTTTACTTGCGTTTCTTCCTGCGCTGCGGGTCGGGGCGGTAGTCAGCCTCCGGCCTTGTCGGGCGCAGCTGCCCCGGCGCGAGCTGTATCTTGCCGTCGGTAAAGCGTGCCAGGTCTGATGCCACGCGCTCGTCGTCCATCGAGCCGTGGCCCCAGTTGGCCAGGTCGCGCTTCATCTGCCCGGCGGTGAGCCGGGCCAGCTCGTCGCGCTCGGCCCCTGCGGGCATGGCCTTCAGCCGCTCGAAGAGCTTCTCCACCAGCCGCCCGTAGTGGCGCAGGTGTACGTGGTCGCTGCGGCTGGGCAGTGGCATCGGCGCAGGCTTGGCCAATAGCTTCTCTGCTTCAGCCACGTCGTATGGCCAGTTTATGTCCAACTGCTTGTGGCTCATCAGGTAGAGGTGGTCCCAGAGCGTCTGCTCGTAGTTGGAGTTCTCGCGCAGTTGCGGCACCTTGGTTATCATCAGCTTCACGATGGTCTCTGCGCACCGCTGCCTGTCGGTCTTGTTTGGCAGCGTTGCGGCGTAGTCGACCATCTTCTGTATCTCGCGCCCATACTCGGGCATCAGCAGCGGTTTGCGTTTAGTGTTGTAGTCCAATCCTTTTATGTTCATCGTCGTTCGTTTTCGGTGTGTCTGTCCGGCCTGTCGGCGTTTGTGTCAGACTAATTTCTTCGGGGTTTTGGCCACGAAGTCCTTAAGGTAGAAAGGCACGAAGTATGCCACGTCTTCCGTCCGCCCTTCGGCCATGCGCTTCTCCGCCAGTGGGAACATCCATTCCGCCAGCGGCTCCACGCCCTCTATCAGGTGGGCGTTTAGGTGGCCGATGGTGTCGATGCACTTTGCTGCGCCGTTGCCGAAGAAGTACACCGGGTGCTCGTCGAGCCATTTGCGGTAGGTGTCGGGGCCGACGACGTCGGCACCCACCGGCCTCACCGTGCGCAGGGCGCGGTCGTACACCCCGGCGTACACTTCCATGCGCCGTGCGTCAATCATGGGGCATAGCAGCGCGTCGTCCTCCATCTCGTCGTGCTCGAGCAGCACCGGCACGCACAGCAGTTCAAGCGTAGGCACGGCTATCAGCTTCAGCCCGCGCCCGTAGCAGATGCCCTTGGCCATCGACACGCCAATGCGCAGCCCGGTGTACGACCCCGGCCCGCAGCTCACGGCCACCGCGTCGAGCGGGATGCCGTTCTCGTCGGCAAAGCCGATGGACTCGTCCACAAACGTGCCGAGCCTCTCGGCGTGGTTGGGGCCGCTGCGGTCGACGCGGCTGAATAGGCACGCGCCGTCTTGGCTGACGGCTGCCGAGCACACACCGGTGCTCGTCTCAATGTGCAGAATACACGACATATCAGAAATTTGAATCCTAATTATCGTGCAAAAATACTGCTTTTTTCCGTCAATAGCAATTGTTTACGAGAAATTAACAATAGAGAGCGGTGGGAATGTAATGTGACGTGCCGGCAGCTGCCTTGCGGGCATGGCTGTTGCTTGGCTTGGGCGGCATGGGCAGTGGCGCTACGGCGTATGTATGGTATGCTTTTAGGCTTCACTAAGTTCCATATTGCATTCCAACGGTCTCCCATGTTTATCCTCCGCAACAAATGACGGTTTAAAAAAACTTAAATAATGCTCGGCGTTGCGCTGCCCTTGATGGAAAATTAGTAACTTTACACCCAAATCAGCAATAACTATACATTACTATTATAATAACTAACAAAATGACATCCTAAAGCTCTTAAAAAGGAAAAGCCAAACCCATTCTGCTGCCGTTCTTACCACTAAGACTGGAAGAATTGAACGATCCGCGGCGGCGGGCAGAAAGATAAACAACAACAACCTACAAGCGCAAACGGGTCGAAAGGCGCAAACTTAATATCAATAACTAAGCATAATGAAGAGAAATTTACTCAAATCATTCCTTGCAATCGTCGGACTCGCTGTGGGGATGATGGGCTATGCTGCAGAAGTGACCGAGACTTACGATTTCGGGGCTGCAATGACCGGGGCAAGCGGAAATGTGGACATTACGCTTACCGACCAAGCTGTCGAGCAGGAGGGAGAGTTCAATCCATCGACGGTCTATGTGATGGAAAATCCCGTTATCGACGGAACGACCTTGGAACTTAATGGACGTTTTGCCGTTAACTATGTGGACAACAAGAGCCAAACTATGCGTTGGCTGCTCAGAAACAGTTCCAGCAACACCTATCAGCTGGGGCTTGGTGGTAACTGGGTTGGTAAGGGAACAGAAGTTGCCTCTTACAACCTTTCGATCTTGAACCTGTATGCAGGCGACAAAGTGACTGTCACATACGCCATCCGCAGTGGCAAAGATGCACAGCCGAAGGCCGTGAAATCTGGCGCCCTTAAGGTTGGCGAGACAACCCTTGATGCAGGCGCTGCTTTGGAGTCGGGTACAACATACGAGGTGGTAGCCGACGGCACCGACCCTGTACACGTTGACTTGGCCGTTACTAACGACAACATGGCCATCCAGCAAATTGTTATTGTTGCACAGGAGAGGGAAACTGAAGAGCCTAAACCAGAACCAGAGCCAATCAACGCTGTTGTTAAGATGACATGGGTTGACTACGACAATCCCGATGCTTCCAACGGCGAGATTGCTATGGGCGAGACCGCACGTGCTGGCTACAACAAGATTAGCGGCGGTACTGTAGGCTTTGGCAACACCGGTTGGGGCGAGAATAAGATTGCCTACCTGCAGGTTGATGCTTCTGCCGCAGAAGGAACAATAACAAACGTTACCCTCACAGCAGAATGCTCCGGGGCGAGTGACAGCAAGCGTGTCACTAATTGGGGTATGGGCTACAATAGCTCCGCTTGGTCTGCCGACATGACATACAACACTGCCGACAAGAGTATCATCCAGATTGGGCAAGAGGCTTCGACTACAACAAAGTTAGCCGATGAGTTCGAGACGCTTACGTTCGACATCACCGACGCTTTCATCGGAAACGACAGCAAGATTGCCACTATCGTTGTGTATGAGACTGCTCCCGCTGGTGGCTACATCAAGAACCCGACCGTAGTGGTTACGTCTACCAACGTGGCAACTGCACAGTACACAATTAAGTATGTTGATGCCGAAGGCAACGAGATTAAGGCTGCCGAAACGCGCACTGGATTCGTGGGTGATGCTTGCGCCTTGGAGAATGACGATAAGGAGAGCCTCTACAACGAAGACAATACCGTTAAGTACATTTATGAGAGCGACGACCTCGAAGGAAAGACCGTGGCACAGGACGGAAGCACCGTGGTTACGGTTAAGTTCCGCAATGCTGCAATATGGAATTACACAATCACGGCTTCTGTTGCCGATCAGACAATAGAGGTTGCCGCAGACTCTGCATTTGAGGCAGACAAAGTTCTTTACAATTATCCGCGCTACATCAACATTGGCACAGCTCTTTACTCTATCACCAACAACGGTTCAGAAGGATGGTATAAGAGCAGCTTCACGCTTTCTGAGGATGGGCAGGTTGTGCCCGTAAGTGGATATTCTCTCGTTGATACCGCTAACGTTGCTTACTTCAGCGAGGCCGAGAATATCGAAGGCCTTACTGTTGCCGAGGAACCAAACGCCCACATTCGCACTTCAATGGGTAAGATTGCCTATAACGCAGGTCCGGATCCCGTTACCATTACAACCCTGCCTGCAGGTAAGTACACCATCACTTCCACCACATGGGGTAGCCAAGGCACAGAATTCATGTTCTTTGCCGGCGATCAGCTCGTGTACTCAATTGCTTCTGAAGGTTATAGCAACGACGTGACTGGTGGCGAATTCGTCCTGATGGAAGAGACCCCGATAACGCTTGCTGCAACAGAGAGCAATGCACGTGGTATCGACTATGTGCTTATCAACAAGACTGGCGACGTTGTGGTTGAGCAGGCTGACGCCACCTTCGACTTCAACGCAAACGCTTGGGGTCTGCCCACCAGCAACAACGACGACCAGAACGCCGGTAACCTCGGCGACCAGACCATCAAGGAAGAGGGCGTTGTGCTCTCGTTCACCGACGGTGGCACCGCTACCCGCCTGTGGGCCGGCAGCGTGACCGAACTCCGCTTCTACAAGAACGGTGGCTCCGTTACCGTTACCGCTCCTGTAAACAAGGTAATCACCAAGATTGAGCTTGACGGCGACATCGACCTTACCGCAAGCGAAGGCACTCTCGACGGTACTACTTGGACTGGCAACGCCACTGCCGTTACCTTCTCGGCCAACGCTACCAACAAGATCAACACCATCGACGTTTACCTCGCAGCCGCTCCCGCAGTCGTGGTTGAGAACATCGCAGCCCTCAAGGCCCTGCCCGCAGGCACGGTGGCACGCCTGACCCTGAACGACACCAAGATTAGCGTGAAGGCTGCCACCATGATGGGTACATACACCATCATAGAGGACGAGACCGGCGGTATACTCATTGTGCCTGACCAGACAGGTATGGTGGGCGACATCACCACGATGTTCCCCGAGCAGTTTGCTAACGACAGCGTAGCCCTCAACGGTTACATCTACGCCACTGTGTCCGACATGAACGGGCTGCCGGCACTCGACATTTGCGACAGCACATCTGTGTCTGAGTTCACCGCAACCCCGTGCGAACTTACCCCGAAGACGATCGAGATAGCCGACGCCACCAACCAGGAGAACGGCATGCGCCTCGTTCAGTTCGTGAAGGCTACCGTGACCGCAACCGGTCTCACCCAAGGTGACGCCACCATCCCCATAATGGACATGCTCGGCATTATGATGGGCGAGCTGCCCGAAACAGAGATTGACATCACCGGCTTCGTGCTCGACTTGGGTGCCGACTTGGGCGGGGCAATGTTCGTGCCGCTGTCTTACAGCGACAAGAACTACAATGCCATCGACGGCGTTAACGCCGACGCTGACAGCCTCGACGGCGATGTTTACAGCATCAATGGTGTTAAGGTTCGCAATGCCGGCGAGTCTCTCGACGGTCTGAAGGGCCTCTACATCATCAATGGCAAGAAGGTAGTGCTGGACTAATCCGGCATCCTTAAACCAATAATCCAAGCGGCCCGGGGAAAGCCCCGGGCCGCTTTTTTTGAAGCAAAAGCCCACTCTCCCGTCTCCCCCCCCGTTGGTGGGGGCTGCGTTGGCGCAGCGTGTGCCGTATTGGTATGATGTGTGCAGGATTATATGCTTTGATTAAAAAATATGCATGAAAGTTTGCATATTTGCCGTATATTGCATATCTTTGCAGCCAACGTAGCATAAATATACAAGCGATGAAGACGAAGAAAGACCGGATGGACTTGATTAGGATGATAATTTCGAGCCAGGAGGTGGGGAGCCAGGAGGAGCTTCAGGCCGCGCTTAAGGCCGAGGGCGTGAGCGTGACGCAGGCCACGCTTAG
The DNA here is from genome assembly GCA_944321645.1 of uncultured Prevotella sp. Taxonomy (GTDB): domain Bacteria; phylum Bacteroidota; class Bacteroidia; order Bacteroidales; family Bacteroidaceae; genus Prevotella. The sequence continues at coordinate 10,461 of CALUMB010000032.1, read as the reverse complement.
CCGCGACCTCAAGCAGATGAAGGTGGCCAAGGCAGCCACCATGGCCGGCGGCTATGTCTATGTGCTGCCTAACGTGGCCATGTACCGCCGCGTGAGCACCCCTGCCCAGGTAAAGGAGATGATGCAAGTGCCTGGTTTCCTGTCTATCCAGTTCTCCGGCAACATGGGCGTGATAAAGACGAGGCCGGGCTATGCCAGCAGCATAGCCTACAACATTGACAACAGCAACATACCTTATATAATTGGCACCATCGCCGGCGACGACACAATATTTATAGTGACGCGCGAAGACGCCCACGAGAAAGACGTGGTGAAGGCGCTAAGTTCCGTCGTGCCAAACCTGAAGTAGAACTGCAAAAGGTAATTGTATTACAATGGAAGAGATAGATGTGATTGTGGCCGACGCGGGGCATGAGGTCTACGTCGACACTATTTTGGAAACGATGGCCGAGGCGGCCAAGGTGCGCGGCACGGGAATCGCCAAGCGCACCCACGAGTATGTGGCCACGAAGATGAAGGAGGGCAAGGCCGTTATTGCCCTTTGCGGCGACAAGTTTGCGGGCTTCAGCTACATTGAGACTTGGGGCAACAAGCAGTATGTGACCACCTCCGGCCTTATAGTGGCTCCCGAATACCGCCACCTTGGCGTGGCCAAGCGCATTAAGGACCTTACGTTCTCGCTTGCCCGCACGCGCTGGCCCAAGGCCAAGATATTCAGCCTTACGAGCGGCTCGGCGGTGATGAAGATGAACACACAGCTGGGCTACCTGCCCGTGACGTTCGCCGACCTCACCGACGACGAGGCTTTCTGGCGCGGCTGCGATGGCTGCATCAACGTCGATGTGCTTAAGCGCACGGGCCGCCGCTACTGCATCTGCACGGGAATGCTCTACGACCCGGCCGACCATCCGGGCGAGAAGCCGCCTGTTGAAATTAAGAATTAAAAATTAAGAGTTAAGAAAGTATGCGGCGTTGGCAGGGCGTGCGGCAGGGCGTGGCTCGCCGTTTCACGGTTCTCACAAGACTCCTATGACTCCCAGAACTCCAAAAAAACAAAAAAATATGGCAAAAAAGAAAGTTGTGGTGGCCTTCTCCGGCGGACTGGACACCTCTTACACAGTGATGAAACTGACCAACGACGGCTACGACGTGTACGCCGCCTGCGCCAATACGGGCGGCTTCAGCCCCGAACAGCTGAAGAAGAACGAAGAGAACGCCTACAAGTTGGGCGCGGTGCAGTACGTGACGCTCGACGTGACGCACGAGTACTACGAGCGCTCGCTTAAGTACATGATATTCGGCAACGTGCTCCGCAACAACTGCTACCCCATCTCCGTAAGTTCCGAGCGCATATTCCAGGCCATAGCCATAGCCCGCTATGCCAACGAGATTGGCGCCGACGCCATTGCGCACGGTTCCACGGGGGCGGGCAACGACCAGATACGCTTCGACATGACGTTCCTCGTGATGGCGCCGGGCGTGGAGATAATAACGCTGACGCGCGACAAGGCCCTCTCGCGCAAGGAGGAGGTGGACTACCTCAACGCCCACGGCTTCAGCGCAGACTTCGCCAAGCTGAAGTACTCCTACAACGTGGGCATCTGGGGAACGAGCATCTGCGGCGGCGAGCTGCTCGACCCGACGCAGGGCCTGCCCGAGGAAGCTTACCTTAAGCACGTGGCGAAAAACGGCGAGGAGGAGCTGCGCATAACCTTCGAGAAGGGCGAGATTACGGCCGTCAACGGCGAGGGTTTCGCCGACAAGGTGGCCGCCATACAGCGCATTGAGGAGATTGGCGCAGCCTACGCCATAGGCCGCGACTGCAACGTGGGCGACACGATAATTGGCATAAAGGGCCGCGTGGGCTTCGAGGCCGCCGCCCCCAAGCTCATCATCGAGGCCCACAGGCTGCTGGAGAAGTCCACGCTGAGCAAGTGGCAGCAGTATTGGAAGGACCAGGTGGCCAACTGGTACGGTATGTTCCTGCACGAGAGCCAGTACTTAGAGCCGGTGATGCCCGACATCGAGGCCATGCTCACCTCGTCGCAGCGCAACGTCAACGGCACGGCCATTCTCAAACTGCGCCCCTACGGCTTCGAGACCGTGGGCGTTGACTCGGCAGACGACCTCACCAAGTCGAAGCTCGGCGAGTATGGCGAGATGCAGCACGGCTGGACTGCCGACGAGGCCAAGGGCTTCATCAAGGTGCTTAGCACGCCGCTGAGGGTGTACTACGGAATACACAAGGACGAAAAGCGCTGAGCCATGTACGCAGGGAAACGGCTGACCCTGTCTGACGACAGGATGCTGGGCGGGGTTTGCGGGGGAGTGGCGGAGTTCGTCGGGCTCGACCCTACGCTCGTCCGCATAGCCTACGCGCTGCTCACTGTGTTCACCGCGTTCAGCGGAATAATACTTTACCCCATCCTTTATTGGATAATACCAAGCAAGAAAAGTTTATGATACGAGTAGGAATTTTAGGTGCGGCAGGATATACAGGAGGCGAATTGATCCGCGTACTGACGGGGCATAAATTCTCCGAGATTGTTTTCGCCAACAGCGAGAGCAACGCGGGCAACGCCGTGGCCGACGTACACGGGGGGCTTCTGGGCGACACGGAGCTGCGGTTCACCGACGCCATGCCGTTCGATGCGGTTGACGTAGCGTTCTTCTGCTTCGGCCACGGCAAGAGCGAGGCCTTCCTCCGCGAGCACAGCGTGCCTGCCGGGGTGAGGATAATCGACCTCGCCCAGGACTTCCGCCTGGCCGCGCCGGGCAACGATTTCGTTTACGGACTGCCCGAAACCCACCGCAAGCAGGTGGCTGCGGCCATGCACGTGGCCAACCCAGGGTGCTTCGCCACGTGCATACAGCTGGCCCTGCTGCCCGCCGCGAAGATGGGGCTGCTCACCGCCGACGTGATGGTGAACGCCATAACAGGCTCCACCGGCGCGGGCCAGAAACCGGGGGCGACCACGCATTTCTCCTGGAGGGTTGACAACCTGAGCATTTACAAGGCTTTCAGCCACCAGCACGTGCCGGAGATACGCCAGAGCCTCACCGAGGTTCAGGGCAAACCCTGCGCCGCCATCGACTTCATTCCCTACCGCGGCAACTTCGCCCGCGGCATCTTCGCCACCGCCGTGGTGCGTACCGAGGCCGCCATTGAGGACATAGTGGATGGCTACAAGGCGTTCTACGCCGACGAGCCTTTCACCCACTATTCCGACAAACCCATCGACATGAAGCAGGTGGTGAACACCAACAAGTGCCTCGTACACTGCGACAAGCATGGCGACAAGCTCCTCGTGACGGCCTGCATAGACAATCTCCTGAAGGGCGCGGTGGGCCAGGCGGTGCAGAACATGAACATAATGTTTGGCATCGACGAGACAGAGGGCCTGCGCCTTAAGGCATCGGCTTTCTGAAGTGAAAAGTGAAGAGTGAAGAGTGAAAAATCAAATTGTGGCATAAAGGCTGATTCTTATGGACGGGAATGAGATGGAGGGGTATAACCGCGAGAAGGCTCCGCTGCATCGGAAGAGCTATGATTTTGCGGTGAGGGTGGTGAATATGGTCAAGTATGTTGACTGCCCGGTAAAGGAAAACGCCTTGCTCATGCAAGTGCTTCGGTCCGGCACGGCCATTGGCGCACTTGTGCGTGAGTCCGAATACGCCCAAAGCCCTGCTGATTTCATCAATAAGCTTCACGTCGCACTGAAAGAATGCAACGAAACTCTTTACTGGCTCGAACTGCTGAACGATACGGGCAATATAGGCGAAAGGGAGGAGGCGAGCATGGCCAGCGACTGCAAGGAACTGCTTGCCCTGCTTATTGCCTCGATAAAGACAACAAAAAAACGTAACGGAAAATTGAACAACGAAGTGTGAAAAGCTGAAGCAGCTTGTGGGGAACAGGTGCAGAGACCGAAGAATGCCGCCATTAGGCAATATGATTCTTCACTCTTCACTTTTCACTTAAAAGCTGTAGAACGGGTTTAGAGCCGAAGAATGCCGCCATTAGGCAATATGATTCTTCACTCTTCACTTTTCACTTAAAAGCTGTAGAACGGGTTTAGAGCCGAAGAATGCCGCCTTGACGCACATTGATTCTTCACTCTTCACTTTTCACTCTTCACTTAAAATCAATCTTATGAAGTTATTCGACGTTTATCCATTGTTCGACATAAACATTGTGGAGGGTCGCGGCTGCCACGTGTGGGATGACAAAGGCCGCGAGTACCTTGACCTCTACGGCGGCCACGCCGTGATAAGCATAGGCCACTGCCACCCGCATTACGTGGAGATGATGGCCGCGCAGCTGGGCCGCCTGGGCTTCTACAGCAACTCGGTGGTGAACAACCTCCAGGCCGAGCTGGCCGAGCGGCTGGGCCGCGCCTGCGGCTATGAGGACTACCAGCTGTTCCTCATCAACAGCGGGGCGGAGGCTAACGAGAACGCGCTGAAGCTGGCCTCGTTTGCCAACGGGCGCACCCGCGTGCTCTCGGCGGCCAAGGCGTTCCACGGGCGCACGTCGCTGGCCGTAGAAGCCACCGACAACCCCAAGATAATAGCGCCCATAAACGCCAACGGCCACGTCAGCTACCTGCCGCTGAACGACCTCGCCGCGTGGGAGGCCGAGCTGGCCAAGGGCGACGTTTGCGCCTGCATCATTGAGTGCATACAGGGCGTGGGCGGCATCCGCATGGCCACGGAGGAGTTCGCCCGCGGCCTGGCCGCTGCCTGCAAGAGGCACGGCACGGTGCTCATCTGCGACGAGATACAGTGCGGCTATGGCCGCAGCGGCCGTTTCTTCGCCCACCAGTGGCTCGGCATAAGGCCCGACCTCATCACCGTGGCCAAGGGCATAGGCAACGGCTTCCCCATGGGCGCGGTGCTCATATCGCCCGACTTCAAGCCCCAGTACGGGCAGCTCGGCACCACCTTCGGCGGCAACCACCTGGCCTGCACCGCCGCGCTGGCCGTGCTCGACGTGATGGAGCAAGAGCGCCTGGTGGACAACGCCCGCGAGACCGGCGCCTACCTCATGGACAGCCTGCGCGGGTTGCAGGAAGACTGCCCGCACATCACCGACGTGCGCGGGCGCGGCCTTATGGTGGGCATAGAGCTTGACGTGCCGCACAAGCAAGTGCGCAGCCGCCTCGTCTACGACGAGCGCGTGTTCACGGGCTGCTCCGGCACTACCACGCTGCGTCTCCTGCCGCCGCTGTGCTTCACGAAGGAGATGGCCGACGAGTTTGTCATGAAACTGAAAAAATGCCTTGAGCCATGAAGATAGCTGTTATAGGGGCGGGCGCCATGGGCGGCTCGCTCGCCACAGGACTGCTTAAGGGCGGCATGGTGGCCGCAGGCGACATGACCGTGGCCGACCCGACGGCTGCCGCCCTGGAGCCGTTTGCCGCCGCCGGGGCGCACACCACCACCGACAACGTGGCCGCCGCGCAGGGGGCCGACGTGGTTTTCGTGGTCGTCAAGCCGTGGATAGTGGAGCGGGTGGTGCGCCAGGTGCGCCCGACGATGGACTGCGGGCGGCAGGCGCTCGTGGTGATTGCCGCCGGGGTAAGCTCCGCCGACATACTCACGTGGGCAGCCGACAGCCAGGGCAACGCCCCGTCGGTGCTGCTCGCCATACCAAACATTGCCGTGGCCGAGCTGTGCTCGATGACGTTCGTCGTTCCCGTGAGGGCCACCGAGGCGCAGACGGCCTCCGTGTGCGCACTGTTCGACAGCGTGGGGCGTACCCTCGTCACCGAGGAGCGGTTGCTCCCCGCCGCCACTACGCTCGCCTCGTGCGGCATAGCCTACGCCATGCGCTACGTGCGCGCCGCCACCGAGGGCGGGGTGGAGCTGGGCTTCAAGGCCTCCGACGCGCTCGGCATAGTGCTGCAGACGGTGCGCGGCGCCGTTGAGCTGCTGCAGGCGGGCGGCGGCCACCCCGAAGCCGAGATAGACAAGGTGACCACTCCCGGCGGCGTGACCATACGCGGGCTGAACGAGATGGAGCACGCGGGCTTTAGCAGCGCCGTGATACGCGGCCTGAAGGCCGGGCTTGGGAAGTGACGCGGGCGCGAGGGGGAGGATGTGTCGAATATCAGTCACTCTGGCAGCACTGCTTTAAATCCGAAGAGTGTTGGTTGAAAATCTGTAAACTCCTGTTCCGATTACAACATACCGTACTATGTATTCTTGCAGTCGCAGTTATATCGCGTAGATTTGTCGCCGCTTTCCCCTCCTTTGGAAAAGGATGGGAAAGCGGCGGTTTTTTCGCGAAATTCAATAACAAAAGCTGCTTTGCGTTTGTCTTGAATCAAGAGCAAATTTAACAACTTATCACACTTCAGGAAATGTCCTATCCTCTTGTATTCAATTTCGGCACACCCTCTCTCCAATGGGGCGGCGCACGGCGGGAGGGCATGCCGAATGCCGACTGCCGTTAACATTTGTGCGTTAAAAACGTTAATTGCGGCCTGTCCGCGCAACGCATTGGTAGACAATGCGTTGCGCGGACAGGCCGTTTTGGTTTGCGAAACAGGCCGTTTTGGCTTGCGAAATGGGTCGTTTCGCGAGCCAAAACGGCCTGTTTCGCAAGCCGGAACGGCAGCCATGGAAATATGGGCCGGGGCGGCCCGCAGTTAGTTGCGTATTTGCAAGTAAGGGAGGCGCGGCGGCCTGGCCGTCAGGCAAGCACGACGGCCTCTTGCTTCTTGCCGTCCATCATTATACGCAGGGGGTGTTCGAAGCGCACGTGGCGCACGTATTGCGTCTCGTCTACGGCGGGCATGGCGTCGAGTATGTCGCCGCGCAGCAGGCCGTCGCCCACGTAGGTGTTGATGGTGAAGTAGCCCACGCCAAACGACGTGAGGTTTTGGAAGAAGTGGGTGCCTTGGCTTGGGTCTACGCGGTAGTTCTTCAGGCCGGCTTCCACGATTACTTTCGCCGCGCTGATGTGCGGCCACTTCACCGGGATGCCGAGCCAGGGGTCGCTCGACCCCCAGCGCCCGGGGCCTATGAGGATGTAGTTTCCGCCCTCGGCGAGGAACTTGCGGTTGAGCCGCTCGATTTCCGTGGCGATGGCGGGGTTGTTCATCGCGGTGAAGTTTTCGTCGGCCTTCACGTATACAACGTCGTATACGTCGTCGACGATGCCGTGGCCGAGCGAGTTGTGCGAGCGCAGCAGGCACTGGCTGTCGGGTATGGCGGCGAGGTCTTCGTCGAGCACCTGCTTGCTGTCCACTATCGGGCGTATCTGCAGGAGGCAAAGCTCGCCGGTGCGGTCGTCGCCGAGGTTGCCGGCGAACTCAATCTCCACTGGGCGGCGCATCTCCTCCGTGCCGAGCTTCTGCACCATCTGCAGCAGTTCCGGCAGGGGGAACACCCCGTGCTGCAGCACCCCGCTGAAGGTGATGACCTTGCGCCCGCCCTCGTAGATGCCGTCGCGGATGATCTGGTCTATGGGGTCGTAGGTGGAGGCTATGCCTGCGAGCGAGCCGTCTTTGTCGGCCTCTTTTACGCGCAGGTTGAGGATGTTGAAGCCGTCGTCCACCTTCCACCCGTCGTCGGTGTGTGCCATGTCGAGCGCGTAGAAGCGCGTCTGCGTCTCCCTCAGCGCAATCTCCATCTCGCTCGTCTGGAGCACCTGGGCGGGGTGGTAGGGGCTTACGCGCAGCGTCTGGCCGCCGTCGACGATGTATTTGCCCAGGCCCAGGGCCAGGTTTGCTATGCCCTCTTCGGCCTTCTCGTCGCCGATGGGGTAGTAGTTGAGCGAGCGCAGCACGCCGCTGTACGTCGGGTAGAAGCGGTCGCCGTGGCGGCGGCCCACCACCTCTTGCAGTATGACGGCCATTTTCTCCTGGTCGATGATGTTGCTCGTGGCCGTCATGTAGGCTTTCGAGTCGCGGTAGTACACCGAGGCGTACACAGCCTTGATGGCCGAGGCGAGCATCCGCAGCATCTCGTACTTGTCGTCGAGGTAGGGAATCATGTACGTTGAGTAGATTCCGGCGAAGGGCTGGTAGTGGCTGTCCTCCAGTAGCGACGACGAGCGTATGGCGATGGGGGCCTTCACGGCGTCGAAGAACGTGAAGAAGTCGGCTATGAGCGAGTCGGGGAGCTGCGCCCGCAGGAAGTGGGCGAGTATGTCTTCGTCGCTGGCGTCGCTCAGGGCTATCTGGTAGAGGTTGTTCTTGTCCATGAAATCGTCGAAGACGTCGGTGCAGAGCACGAGCGTCTTTGGTATGGCCACCTGCGCCCCGGGGTACTGGTTAAGTTCCGGGTGGCGCTTTATGATGTTGTCGAGGAAGGCCAGTCCGCGCCCCTTGCCGCCGAGCGAGCCGTCGCCTATGCGGGCGAAGTGGCCGTAGGCGTCGAACTTGCCGCGGTCGAACACTGCCACCACGCCGATGTTCTTCATCCGGCGGTACTGCACGATGGCGTCGAAGATGATTTGCCGGTGGGCGTCAACGTCTTGGAGCTTGTGCCACGTGACGTGCTTGAGGAACGCCGACACGGGGAATATGGCGCGGGCCGAGAGCCAGCGGCTCATGTGGTTGCGGCTCACGTGGTAGAGCATCGAGTCGTTGGGTATGGTGAAGATGTTGTCCTGCAGCTCCTTAAGGGTGCGTATGCGCAGTATCTCGCTGCCGGTCTTGGGGTCGTGGAACACGAAGTCGCCGAAGCCCATGTGCTCTTCCATGAGCCGGCGCAGGTCGATGTCCATCTTCTTCGAGTTCTTGTCGACGAAGCGGAAGCCCTCGGCCTCGGCCTTCTGGCGGTTTTCCGACTCGGCGCTTTGCAGGATGAGCGGCACGTACTCGTCGCGCTTCCTGATTTCGCGCAGCAGCCTCAGCCCGGCCTCGGGGTCTTTCCTGCCCTCGCGGGGGAAGCGTGCGTCGCTTATCACTCCAAGCGCGTTGTCGCCGTATTTGCCGTAAAGCTCCATTGCCTCCTCGTATGTGCGCGCCAGGAGCACCTTTGGCCGCCCGCGCTTGCGCTGCGATGCGGCGTGTGGGTTGAGCGCCTCGGTGGAGAAGCTCTTGGCTTGCAGGAGGATGTAGTTGTAGAGGTTTGGCAGTATCGAGGAGTAGAAGCGTATGCCGTCTTCCACGAGCAGTATCATCTGCACGCCCGCCTCGGCCATGTCGTGCTCGATGTTCATCTTGTCCTCGATGAGCTTTATGATGGAGAGTATGAGGTTGGTGTTGCCCAACCAGCAGAAAACGTAGTCGAACACCGAGAGGTCTTCGTTCTCCATCCGCTTTGTGATGCCGTGTGAGAAAGGCGTGAGCACCACGCATGGTATGGCAGGCGAGCCTGCCTTTATGGCGCGGGCCACGTCGAAGGCGTCGTTGTCGGCGTTGCCCGGCATGCAAATCACGAGGTCTACGTCGGTGGTCTTGAGCACACGCTCGGCCTCCTCGATGGTGGTCACCTGCGTGAACGTGGGCGGGTAGCGCAGCCCAAGCTCCATGTACTCGTCGAAGATCTTCTCGTCCACGCGGCCGTCGTCCTCGAGCATGAAGGCGTCGTAGGGGTTGGCCACTATCAGCACGTTGAATATGCGGCGCGTCATCAGGTTGACGAACGACACGTCCTTAAGGTAGAACTTGTTCCACTCTGGCGGTATCTTGGCTTTCATAGGGATTGTTTGCTTTGGGGATTGTTGGTCTGTAGCGTTTGGCGGCCTTTACCACGGCGACCATTCCGGCTCCACCGGGGCTTGCTCCTCGGCGGGCTTCGGCTCCGGCGGGTTTTTGAGGCTGCCTTTCTCGTCGAACATTCCGTAGGTGGTGCGCAGCACGATGAACTCCGTGCGGCGGTTGAGCTGGTTGCATATTTCCTGCTCTTCGGGCTTGAGCGTCCGTATGAAGTCTTCGGTGAGCACGTCGCCTTCCTTCAGGAATGTGTATGTCTCGGTGAGTTTCTTGCGTATGGTCTTTGGCTTCTCCTTGCCGTAGCCCACGGGCGAGAGGCGGTCGGCTGCTATGCCGTGCTCCACGAGGTAGTTGACCACGCTCTCGGCGCGTTTCTGCGAGAGCACGCGGTTGTAGCCAATGGCGCCCCGGTAGTCGCAGTGTGCGCTAAGCTCTATGGTGACGTTGGGGTTTTCGTTGAGCAGCTTTATCAGCTCGTCGAGGGCTTTGGTGGACTCCGGGCGCAGCGTTGCCTTGTCGAAGTCGTAGAAGATGTTGTCGATGAGCACGGGGGCGGTGATTGACGGCAGGGGGAACTGCAGCACGTACTCCTCGGACTCCGTCACCGGCTCGACGCGCAGCTGCTCCTTGTGGTTGAGGAATCCCTTGCACGTGCCGAGGAAAACGTAGTCGACGCCGGGGCGTATCTGTTGCGTGAACGAGCCGTCGCCCTTGACGCTGAGCTTCAGGTTGGTGCCGTCGTTGCCCACCATGTAGACGATGGCCTCGGGCAGTTCGTAGCCTTCCTGCT